>JAZOMR010000197.1:0-21223 GCA_045654105.1 Faecalimonas sp.
AAGATGAGATATCCCAACGTAAGTTGTAAGACCCCTTGAAGACGACGAGGTAGATAGGACAGAGGTGGAAGTGTAGTAATACATGTAGCTGACTGTTACTAATAGGTCGAGGGCATAACCAAGTAAGGTGATAGGAACAAAGAAGATGAAATGATATAAGATATTTGTGTGTAGTTTTGAAGGTACGCCGAAAGCAACTTAATGAATGCAAGCTGCAAGAGCAGCGTGAATTTAGTGCGAGGCGGTTCACGAACCTTAGCGAGTAAAAACGAGCTTAGTTGAGTGAACATACCTCTTTTAATTATATATAGGGGATTGGTCAAATGGTATGATAGGAGTCTCCAAAACTTTTGGTGGGGGTTCGATTCCCTCATCCCCTGCTCAACAGGTAGTCGAAAACCTTGAAAAATCAAGGTCTTCGGCTATTTTTAATTTCTGTCAATTACTTGAAGTAGTCAAGTAAGTAGTCAAACAGGAATTTTGGTTAAAAAGAAACGGCTTTTTCGATTTGTTCTAGTTTTGTTTGTTTTGATTTGTTGCTGAGATAATATAGTTTTCTTGTGGTGCTAATATCACTATGCCCCATTTGTTCTTTGATAAAACTTTCGCTTACATTGTTATCTATCAATGTGGTAGCGTATGTTTTTCGTATCTTGTGTATTGAACGGCGAGGAATATTTAATTTATCACATACTATTGCTAATCGCTTGTTAAAGGTATTTCCACGAATGCGTTTTCCACCATTTTCAAACAAGTATTCCCCATTTGGATTTAAAGCAATAATTCTGTCTAATATGGTTTTGGCATAAGTAGGAATAATCAAAGCACGATTACCTGCTTCTGTTTTTGTATCGTCTCTTACTTCAACTTTCCATTTTTGGTTCTCATCACGATATTTTACTTCGGTACGTTTGATTTGAATTACTTGTCCTTTTATATCAGATGATTTCAATGCACTCAATTCGCCAACTCTTAAACCTGTGTAGAATACAAGGAGAACACCTAAATTATGAATGTCCTCATGGTCGCTTAGATACTTTGTTACTTGAACAATCTCATCTTCACTAAACACTTCTTTTTCTTCATCTACAATCTTGCGTTTAAAGATATTTCTTGATAGTTCCAAATCTCCAAAAAAATGGGTAATGCTTATGTCGGTATATTTTTTCTTCTTTGCACGCTTAAAAATACCTCTTATCAATGTACGGCAACCCTCATACGATTTATGAGTCAGTTCTAGGTCGCGAATCACGGATTTAATATAATCTTCTAGGTCGTCTTCCGTTATGTACTTAAATTGCTTCTTCGTGATAGGATGCTTATAATTAACAAAGAACCTTTCAAAATTATCATTATATCGGTCATAGGTTTCTTGTTTAATATCCCGTTCTCTCAATTTCTTTTCTATCCACTCATAATATACAGTAGAAAGATAGATTTTTTCTTCTTGTTCTTTATAAAAGGCTACAAGCAAATCCTCTAACTCTTTGCGAGTTTGCCTACGCTTGTAAGTTCTTTTGCCTTTCTTCTCATTAGGAAGATAAGTGCAATATAGTGTTTTGCCTGTTTTCTTGTCTACTGTTTCTGTGATTGCGTAAGGGTGTAATGCTAGTAATTTGTTCCTTTCCATAGTTTCCATATCATTCAGCATGGTATCTATCGAGATTATATCATTCTCAATGGCATATCTCAAGATATCATTATAATCGTAGAATTGGCTTGTTACAGTTGTTTTGTTTGTTGTTTTTTTCATACAATAGTCTCCTTTTCCATTTTTTCTAGGCAAACTATGGTCAGTAGAAATTGGTAAAAATGGAGGGGCGATGAAAAAAAGAGATTTTAATAAAGCCTCGCAGAGCGAAATAGAATTGATGTGTAGCGTCAGTTCGTATTGAGTATGTTTTTTCGCACTTTTCACGGTTGGTCGTCTAAACTATGGAAAACTGAGAAATAAGGAAGTGAGGAAATGACAAAGACAAGAACGAAAGCAACCTACCATTGTGGGCGTACCACAAAGGCAGGCAAGGTTTATAATGCGAACCACAACACAAGAACGGAAACAAGGAACGGACAGAACCACATAGACCATGAGAGAACAGAACGTAATCTCTTGTATCGGATTGAAAATAATAAGTTGATACCTTGTAAGAGTTACGATTGTATTGAATTTGAGAAGAAGCGATATTCGGAATTGTTTGGGGAAAGTCTCAAAGCAAAGAATGAGCGATATATAAAGCAAAGGCACAAGGAACGTTGCAGGAGTATTGACGATTTATATCGTGATTCAAAGAAGTGTCCGTTTGAGATGATATTGCAGGTCGGTAAAGCGAATGATGATATGACGTTTGAAGAAAAAGTTGAATTGTCAAAAAAGATAAATATTGATTTTGTCCGAGAAATGCACAGAAGATATGGAACGAATTTTGTTCCTTTAGATCTTAGCGGTCATTTGGATGAGGCTTCACCCCATTGGCATTATCGGGCAACTTTTTTATATAAGGGAAAAGACGGACTAGAAGCAAACCAAGCGAAAGCATTTGAAGAATTAGGGATTGAAAGACCAGATATGACGAAGCCTGTCGGCAAGCATAACAATCCGTTAATGACATTCACAGAGCAGGCAAGGGAATTGTATTATGAGATATGCGAGCGTTACGGATTCGAGATTGATAGAGAAGTAAAAAATCCGTCGCAGAAGCACAAAGAAACATTAGAACATAAGTGTGAAATGCTTGAAAAAGAAGTACAGGCAAAAGACCAAGCAATTGCAGGTATGACAGCACAGCTTGAAGCCATTAACCGAGAAAAGAACATCACGCAAGCAAAAGCCAAACAAGAAGCCGACAGATACAAGGAAAACAAGATAAGAGCCGACAAAGAAGAAATTCGGGCAATCAATAATTCGGAGTTGGCAGAAAAACTTTTGACGAACAAGGTCAAACACAATAAAGACGGTACAATCACAATAGGGCTGAAACAGTATCAGCAAGCAACATCCTTAGTGCAGGAGACGAAGAAAGTGCTTTCTAGCGAAGTATATGCTCCTGTTGAACGGAAAGAAATGCAAATGGCAACCGAGCGATTGCATAAGGAAAAGGCACGCTATCAGATAGCAGCCGACAATATGGAAAGCGAGATTGAACGCAGAGCAGAGGAAAAAGCAAAACTGCAAGTAAACAGCCAAACGAGCAGAATTGAAAAATTAGAAGAAGCATTAGCAAAGGAATGCCATGATAAAAATTATATAGTTGAGATGATAAAGCGATTTCTTCCTGAACACATCCTAGAAAGATTTGAACAGTTTTCGGGTATATTGTTCCATAGTCAAGAACGTGGTAGAAGTCGAGGTCGATAAGAGAAAAAGTCCTTACAATATCCAAAGGATATTGCAGGGACTTTTATTGTTCTAATTCCTGTGATTCTTGATATAAGAGTTCGCGAATATAATCATCTTCGGATTGCTCATTATTGTATGTGTTGCTAATCGGCTCTAATATCTTGCAGACATATTTTGTGAAATCAAAACACTCTGTATTTTTGATTTGACTAATGTAGAAGTCAATAATAGATGTAGGCACATCATAAACAACAATATCCATACAACAATGGCTCACTCTTAATAAGACCTTATTATCGCATGGCACACAAGCATAAATATCGTAAATATGCTTTTGTCCTTCGATTGTGACAATGGCTATCATGCGGAAACACCTCGCTTTCTATTTGTTTGCAAACAGTATAGAAGAACGATTAAAAGTGCTGTTTAGTTCCGTCTATGTGGGTTGTGGATAGTGCCACCACTTTCTGTTAGTAATAATAAAATATATATTAGGGTAAAAAAGTTTACATTTACATCATCTATATTCCTCTTAAACAAGAAAAGAGAGGTATAAAGAGATGGGATTAAACATAACAACCGACAAAGAAACAGAGTGGAAAGAGTTGTCAATAACACCATTAGACAATTTGATATTTTTAATGTTTAGAGATGACACCAATTATCATTATTATTTGCCATTTGCTTATAATGACAAAACGGAAAATGAAAGATTTAGGGGATATGCAGGAGCGATAGTATCTGATGATACACTTGATGATTCTTTTGACAATCCATTTCCAAAAGATGTTGATGTTTATATATGCCCGAATGGAATGGTATCGCCATACAAGAGAACATCAGACAATCTAATTTGCATTCAGAATCTAGTCATTGACATAGATTCACACCAATCCAAACTATCTATTGATGAATTGAACAAGCATATCAGAGATTTTGAACCGAAACTGATTGACAGGCTAATTATTAAACCTAATTTTGTAAATTATACAGGTAGGGGTATTCATTTGTGGTTTTGTATAGAACCATGCCATGTTGCATTGAATAAAATCTGCGCAAGTGTGATAGATATGCTTTGCACTCACATTGAGGAAATAATGAAGTCGCTGAATGAGGAAGAATTATCCATGGATAAGGCTTCATCAATGAAATTAAACGGATTGTTCAGAGTACCTTACACATATAACACAAAAGCAAAGAGGTGGGGCGAGGGATATTTGATTCATGAGGATTTACCGAACATCAACGAGTTACAAGAAACACTTAATGAAAATGGTTTTAAAAGCCCATATTTTTTATCAGAGAAGAAAAAGAAAAAAGTAAGTTCTAGCAAATACAAATTCGCTGAAAAAATAAAAGACAATGACTACACACCATGCTTGATACATAGAAAGAAATTTATGGAATATCTGTTCGCAACAAGAGAGGTCGAAGTCGGTTCAAGAGATATAATGCTATTTGCCATGTATTCAACCTTGGTAATGCTGATGAGTACAGAGCAAGCACAAGAATATTGTACCGAGATAAATGCCAACTTTAAGAAGCCATTACATTCTTATGAATTGCGTGCGATATTCAAGGAAATCGACAGAAAAAATCACAAGTTTACTGTTGCTAGATTTTTCGATTTTGTAAATGCGACAAAAGAAGAAAAAGATTGGTTTAATAAACTGACAATCAAAGAAGAACGGAAACAAGCAAAACGGAGTGCCAAGATTGAGCGAAATAACAAGGTCAAAGAGTTACGTGCCAATGGGCTTTCGATTGTGGCGATTAGTAAGGAAATGAATCTGTCACGTCCGACAATCTATAAAATATTAAATTTGTAGAGTCAATAATACATTCAGTACATCATGTTTGTCCCATACTTTACTTTTGTTATGCAAAACAAGAAAAAGTATGTTATAATATGTCATACTTAAAAATTTTCGTTCATTAGAGGTCATAAGGGGTTTATGATTTGATATAAGGAATATGATTTTGGGTAAGTACGAATATCATTATATTATTCTTGTGGAGGTAAAAAATGACGAGTGACTATATCACAATGAGAGATGGAGCAAAAATATATGCGGAATATAGTGTCAAAAAAGAGTTTGAAACAACATTAATATATGTTCATGGTGGTCCTGGTCAAGGGTGTTGGGATTTTAGGTATGTGGCTTTGGAGTTATCAAAACAATTTAATGTAATTATGTTTGACCAGCGAGGCGTTTTACGTTCTGACAAAGTTTCTGACGATTTTAATTCGAATATGCTGATTGAAGATATTGAAGATATCAGAAAATACTTTGGAATACAAAAAATGATTCTATGTGGACATTCTTACGGTGGACAACTTGTGCTAAGATATGCTATAAAATATCCTGCTCATATTCATTCATTAATATATATATGTCCATCATTTAATTTCAAATTATCTCTGGGCAATGTTTTTAAATTATGCCTTAAAACTGCTACTAACAATATTGACACACAGATACAGGATAAAATAAAATTTGCTCTGGATCAAGATGATGAAAAACTATACCTTAGATATTTATTTGAAATACCAAATGAACTCAGAGAGAAAGTTTATTATACAATAGAATATACTGAACAGGTTAAATCAGCAATCTTCACAGTTGTTGCAACAGAAGATGATTGGGGAAAAGGAATTACACACCAACAGATAATATTGGATGAACAAGATATGTATGTTGATTATACCTTGCAATTACAAAACGTATTTGCCCCATCGCTTTTGGTTGTCGGCGATCATGATCCTATCTGTTGCGAGGAACAACAAAAAGCATTTTTGGCGAATCCTAAGAATGAAATTAGTATTATAAAAAATGCGGGGCATTCGTTGTATTCGGAAAATGCAGAGGATTTTATTAAGGTAGTATCCACATACATACAGCGAATTTCCAATTTATATCAGTAACTAGATACCACGCTGAACACTCCTTTCTTTTGATTTTGACTACACGTAGTCATAAGTAGTCAATATGTGATTGGAAAAATCCTTATTTTATAAGGGGTATAAGGATTTCGGCGAGTGTTCGATTCCCTCATCCCCTGCTTGAAAAAATAGCGAAAAACCTTGATTTTGCAAGGTTTTTCGCTATTTTTATTTTCGGGAAAAATCGTTAGGTACTCAAAAAGGTACTCAAAGTTGATTTTAACTATAAAAATGAAAGGAAAAATGTGTGCTGCTGGGTATATTTCGGCAAAAATCAAATCACATTAGAAATTAGCTGAAGTGGATAATTTAAAGAAGCAGATTGACAATGTCAAAATGGTAAATTATAATATAGTATATCATAACTCACTAAAGGGAGCGTTTATATGTTTATTGGTAGAGAGCAAGAATTAAAAAAACTAAATCGCATGTACGAAAGTGAAAAACTTGAAGTTGCCGTTATTTACGGAAGAAGACGTGTGGGAAAGACTACGCTGATTAATGAATTTTGCAAAGATAAAAAAACGGTTTTTTTTGCTGCACAGGAAAATAGTATTGAACAGAATTTGTTAGAACTTTCGAATTCTATTGCACAAGTAGATAAGCAAGGCAGTGTGGCAAATATTATGTACCGAAGTTTTGCTGATGCATTTCTTCGCCTAGAGGAGTTGGCAAAGGAAGAACGATTGGTATTTGTAATCGATGAATATCCATATTTGGCACAGGCAGATAAAGGGATTTCATCCCTACTACAGAATTTCTTGGACCACCAGTTTAAAAGTACGAAATTGTTCTTGATATTGTGTGGTTCTTCGATGAGCTTTATGGAAAATCAAGTGCTTGGATATCAAAGCCCGTTGTACGGTCGACGCACAGCTCAGTTTAAGATTTTGCCATTCGATTATTTTGATACAGGGAAATGGTTTCCGGATTATTCGTATGAGGAAAAAGCTATTATGTACGGAGTAACCGGAGGGATTCCAATGTATTTGGAGCAGTTTTCTCCTAATATGACTTTGAAAGAAAATTTGCTGGAGAATCTGTTTGATAAGAATGCAACTTTATTTGAAGAGCCATCTAATCTTTTGAAACAGGAACTTCGTGAACCTGCAACGTATAATGCAGTGATTACAGCAATTGCATCTGGAAAAACGAAGATGTCGGAAATTGCTTCTACAGTTGGTGTAGAGACGGGACTTTGTACAAAATATATAGCAAATCTAATTACTTTAGGAATTGTAAAGCGTGAAGTACCTGTTACGGAACCAAATAGCAAGAGACCAATTTATCTGATTGATGATCAGTTCTTCCGTTTTTGGTATGCGCTTGTTCCGCAGAATACTTCGGCAATTCATTCGGGAAGAATTGAGCAGTCCTATGAAACGGTTATAGAAAGTCGGTTTTCAGATTATATGGGATTGGTTTTTGAAAGAATGTGTCGAGATTATATTATGTATCGTGATAATAAATTGCCAATCTATTTAGGAGCAGTAGGTCAATGGTGGGGAGGACATCCTAAGACTCATAAGCAGGCACAAATTGATGTGGTAGTCACAGCGGCAGATGGCAATAGCGGAATTGTTGGTTCATGTAAATTCAAAAATGCAAAGATGGGAGAAAATGAATTATTGCTTCTTCAAGATTATGCAGAGGCAATGGGAAACTTTAAACAGCGTTATTATTATTTGTTCTCCAAGTCAGGGTTTACGGATACTCTTGAAAAAGGCGTAGGAGAAGATGTACGACTAATTACATTAGAAGAAATGTATAAATAAATGCTATTTAACACTTTACTTCGTTAAAATTTTGTTATACAATGATATGTATATATTTCATATTTATATTAAAGGAGAGAGAATTATGAAAAAGACAAGAATTATTGCAATTTTAACATGTGCAATCCTTTGTGTTACCAGCCTTGTAGGATGTGGCGGAAGTAAGGGATACACGTCAGAGAACACAGAATTTGTAATCGGTGTTTCAGGACCACTTACAGGAGATGCGGCTGTTTATGGTAAAGCTGTTCAAAACTCAGCACAGTTGGCAGTTGATGAAATCAATGCAAAGGGTGGATTGAATGGTATTAAATTCAGATTAGAAGCTTTAGATGATGTAAATGATGCAACAAAACTTTCAACAAACTACTCAACATTGCTTGAGAAGGGTATGCAAGTTTCGCTTGGTACTGTAACCACACAACCAGGACTTGAATTTAAAGAATATTCAGCAGATGACAACGTATTCTTCCTTACTCCATCAGCATCAGGAGATGATATTCCGACAAATGATAATGGCTTTCAAATGTGTTTTGCTGACGGTAATCAAGGTGCTGCAGCAGCGACTGCTGTAAATGCTGACTACAAGAATCAGTCAATTGGTGTGTTCTACAAATCAGATGACCCGTATTCAAGCGGTATTTTTAAACAATTTAAAGAAAAGTTAGATGATTCGATTACGATTATTGAAGCACCATTCCAAACAGGTGCAAGTGATTATAATGCTCAGATTGATAAGCTGCAAGATTGTAAATTTATCTTTATGCCGATTTATTACCAACCGGCTTCCGACTTTATGCTTCAGGCTAAAAAAGATGTAACTGCAGATGCAATTTATTTTGGATGTGATGGATTTGATGGTCTTGAAACAAAATTTGACATTAACTCAATCCCACAGAAAGTAACGATGTTGTCACACTTTAATTCTAAAGCAGAGTCAGGTGCAGCGGCAGACTTTATTAAGAAATATACAGAAAAATATGAAAAAGATACATTAAATCAATTTGGTGCTTCTGCATATGATTGTGTGTATGCAATCTATACTGCAATGAAAGAAGCAATTGATGAAGGAAAAGACATTCCTGTAACAATTTCTGCTTCTGACCTTTGTGATATTTTAAAAGACAAATTTGCTAATGGATTTACTTATACAAACGGTGTAACTGGAGAAAGCATTACATGGGATGCAAACGGCTATGTTAATAAAGAAGCTATTCAATATGTAATTAAAGAAGCAGACGGAAAATAGGAGCATTTATGGAAATTATCGAAACCTTAATTAGTGGTTTGAGTTCAGGTAGTACATATGCAATGATTGCGCTTGGCTATACTATGGTATATGGTATTGCAAAGATGTTAAATTTCGCTCATGGGGATGTCATAATGGTGGGTGGCTACGCCATTTATACAACTATGATAATAGGTGGCAATCCATTATTGGGTCTTTTAGTGGCAATTTTATTTTGTATACTGCTTGGAATTACCATTGAAAAAATAGCATATAAGCCTTTGCGAGGTGCATCACCATTGGCGGTATTAATTACCGCCATTGGTGTTAGTTATCTGCTTCAAAGTTTGGCGCAGATGATTTTTGGTACTGCTCCGAAGACAGTAATTGTTGCAGATTTGGGTAATCTGGAAATCGGGGAATTAAATATACCGTATTATATTGTGATTACTCTTGTTTGTTCGACAATTATTATGGTTGCTCTGACTTTGTTTGTAAAGAAAACAAAAATCGGCAGGGCTATGGTGGCTGTATCGGAAGATAAGGGTGCTGCGCAACTTATGGGCATCAATGTAAATAGAGTGATTATGCTCACATTTGCAATTGGTTCGGGCCTTGCAGCTTGTGCTGGTTTTTTTATGCTTATGAAGGCACCAAGTCTTTCAAATACATTGGGAGCAATGCCAGGTATTAAGGCATTTACTGCAGCCGTTATTGGTGGTATTGGTTCTATACCAGGTGCCATGGTTGGTGGTTTGTTAATGGGCGTTGTGGAAGCAATTTCTCTTAAGATTACTGCCATTGCGCCATATACAGATGCTATTGAATTTATGATTCTTATCATCATACTTTTGGTAAAACCTACAGGTATTCTAGGTAAAGTTAGAAGGGAGAAAGTATAATGTCCAAAGTGTTAAAACAAATCAAATGGAAACATTATGCAAATTACATAGTGATTGCCATATTGACAATTGTGTTTTCGGTATTATCTTTGAGTGGTTCTCTTTCACCTTCGACTGTGTATCTATTAGAAAAAATGGCAATTGCCATCCTATTGGCAACATCACTTAGTGTGGTGGTAGGTTTTTTGGGCGAGTTATCTTTAGGTCACGCAGGCTTTATGTGCGTAGGAGCTTATTTGGGAGGAAAGGCATCATGTCTTTTAGAACCATTACTAGGTAAAGGGTTTATTACATTACTGATATCGATGGTTGTTGGTGGTGTTGTAGCAGCACTTTGTGGCGTGATTATCGGTCTTCCTGCTTTGCGTTTAAAAGGAGATTATCTGGCCATTGTAACGCTTGCTTTTGGTGAGATTGTTCGTTCTATCTTTATGAATTCAAGTGATGAAAGTTTTGGTGGACCGTTAGGACTTAATACACCTCGATATGATAAGAGTGAACTGTTTATCGTTGCTTTTGTGATGGTGTTGATTTGTCTGGCAGTTATCCAGAACCTTATTCGTTCAAAACATGGTAGAGCCATTACATCTATCCGTGATAGCGAAATTGCAGCAAAAGCCACAGGTATTAATGTGACAAAATATAAATTGTCAGTATTTACGATTGCTGCATTTTTTGCCGGTATTGCAGGAGTTCTTTATAGCTTTAGTAATTTTACAGTACAAAGTACAAAGTTTAGCTATAATTATTCTATTGAGATTTTGGTTATGGTAGTGCTCGGCGGTATGGGAAGTATCAACGGTTCTATTATTGCCGCTACACTTATTACCTTTTTAGATGTAAAGCTTCAAACTATTTTGACCGGAAATCTGGCTGTATTGCAAGATTTGTTATATGCATTGATTTTGATTATCCTAGTAATCTACAACAATGCACCGGCATTAAAGGGATTCCGTGAGCAATACAGTATGAAGAATCTGCTTCATAAACTTTTTGGAGCAAAACACGACCCTTCTCATCGTGCAGATGATGAAGCAAAATGGGATAGAGTACCTACAAAGATTGACATGAACGAAGTATTGTCAACGGAGTTCCAACCGACAATGTCTACAGTTGATCCGGACCGAAAGGGGGATTTTAAATAATGGGTGATGTTATTTTAAGAACAGAAAATCTCGGTATTTCCTTCGGTGGTCTAAAAGCGGTTCAAGATGTAAACATTGAGATTAAGAAAAAGCAATTATATGGTTTGGTAGGACCGAATGGGGCAGGAAAGACAACTGTCTTCAACATGCTCACAGGGGTTTATCGTCCTACAACCGGACAAATATATTTAGATGGTGAAAATATAACCGGCAAAAGCCAGGAAACCATCAATCATAAGGGGATTGCCCGTACATTCCAGAATATCCGTCTTTTTAACAATATGACGGTTATTCGAAACGTGTTGGTAGGATTACATAACCAACCAGAGTTTAAGTGCAGCATGATTGAGAGTATGTTCCGTCTTCCAAGACATTTTCGCTGTGAAAAAGCAATGCGCGAGAAAGCAAAGACTATTTTGCGTGTCGTAGGTCTTGAAGAAGAAAGAAATTATCTCTCTTGTAATTTACCTTATGGTAAACAGCGAAAATTAGAGATTGCGCGTGCACTTGCAACGAATCCGAAGCTATTGCTTTTGGACGAACCGGCAGCAGGTATGAATCCAAATGAGACGGCAGACCTTATGAATATTATTACACGTATTAGAGATGAGTACGATATGACTATTCTGCTCATTGAACATGATATGAAATTTGTATCCGGACTTTGTGATGAAGTAACAGTCCTTAACTTTGGTACAGTGCTTGCACAAGGAGATACAAAGACAGCTTTAAATGACCCAGAGGTTATCAAGGCGTATATTGGAGGCTAAAAGATGGCATTATTAGAAGTAAAGGACCTACAAGTATATTATGGTGTAATTCAAGCATTGAAAGGAATTAGCTTTGAAGTAAATGAAGGTGAAATCGTCACCTTGATTGGTGCAAATGGTGCTGGTAAAACTACTACTATGCAAAGCATTATCGGACTGATTCCTTCCAGACATGGAAGCGTTACATTTGACGGACAGGACATTACGAAAATGCCATGTCACAAAATTGTGCATCACGGTCTTACACAGGTTCCGGAGGGCAGAAGAATTTTTCAAGAATTGACAGTATATGAAAACCTGTTGATGGGTGGTTTTTCACAGAAAGACCAATCTTTGTTAAAGAAGGATATTGAAAATATTTACGAACGTTTTCCGAGACTTGCAGAAAGAAAGAACCAGATTGCCGGAACACTTTCCGGTGGTGAGCAGCAGATGCTGGCAATTGGTAGAGCTATGATGAGCCGTCCAAAACTATTACTGTTGGATGAACCATCTATGGGCTTGTCGCCACTTTTAGTTGACCAAGTGTTTGAGATTATCAAGCAGTTACGCGATGATGGAACAACCATTCTACTTGTGGAACAGAACGCGGGTAAATCTCTAGCGATATCTGATAGAGCATATGTGCTTGAACTTGGTGAAATTGTTCTAAGTGGAACAGGTGCTGAACTGGCTGCAAGTGATGAAGTTAAGAAGGCGTACCTTGGAGGTTAAATTAAAACTCATATAAAACAATACGGGCTTGGCAATTATAATTTTGCCAAGCCCTGTTTTTAACTCGTAGGAGCTGTAAATATGGTCCGATATTTTTTCGGTGTTGAATTCTTATATTTTCTAAATACCTTTGCAAAATATGCGCTGTCGTTAAAACCACATTTGTATGCCACTTCTGTAACCGGATAATCAGAATTAATTAAAAACAAACATGCTCTTTCAATTCGGTAAGCGTTCAGATAATCAATTGGAGTCTGCCGGAAGAATTCATGGAACAATACCGAGAAATGACTCGTTGACATTCCGGAAACCTGCGCCATGTCTGCCAACGTAATCGGCTTCATGTAAGATTTCTCTATGTACTCTAAAAGCGGTTTAAATACTTTCGCATTGGTAGAACTTTTGTAGTTCTCTGTATAATGATGCTTTGCATAGATCGTCCCTAATAGCTGGAACAGTGCCCCCAGAACAAGCAAATCGTTATCCGATGATTCTACCGAAGCAAATGTAAACAGCTGATTGGCTATGTGGTGCAAGGATGCATCCTCTGTCGGATGAAACGGAAGAACATTTACATGACTGCTGGTAAAGATTCTCAACGCATCCTTACAAAGGGAAGTGCGCAGCAAAATCTCATCCGCATCAAAGTTAATAATCTCATAAACACAGTCAATTGGGGAAAAGCCATGGATGATTTCCTGATTGATAAAGAGAATATCACCAGGCATGACCATGATCTTTTTCCCGTCTAAGTACATCTTTAGTTTCCCATTTAACACACGTACAATCTCAGAAGGTCTATGCCAGTGCAAAGGTGCATGATATGCAGGATGCTTCTTATCTACATAATAATATGATAAGGGAATATTCTGCATTTCGTGTGCAACACGCTCATTATAATCTAATCCTAACATAGCTAACCTCCTAAAAATCTAACTTACATTATATAACAAACATCATTATATAACAATTTACAAATTTTGGGAATGTTTTTGTATGATTTTGATAAAAAATCAGAGGATATTACTGTTTGAAGTTTAATCTATTTAAAAATGTGTAAAAGTCACAACAAAAACAGCATAAAAATGTGTAAATGCGATGAAACGATAATATTCGCTCAAAAAAATGTAAAATTCATTGTATATTCACTCTTGTTTGTGTATAATATATTTAGTGAATACATCCTGGAGGTAAACAATATGTATTTGAAAAGAAAGATTGACACATATTTAATAGAGTGGAAAAATAGCGATAATAGAAAGCCTCTTATAGTAAAAGGGCCGCGACAGATTGGTAAAACCGAATCTATTAAAAAGTTTGCGAAAGAGAATTATAAAAGTATTGTTGAGATCAATTTTGTAACATCCGAAAAATATAAACAAATCACATCGGATGGCTATAGTGCAGAGTCGGTAATAAAGAGTATATCCTTGATTGATCCATCGCACAAATTCATCCCCGGAGAGACTTTGTTGTTTTTTGATGAAATCCAAGAGCATCCAGAAATTGCAACATCTCTTAAATTCTTTAGTATTGATGGACGATTTGATGTGATTTGCTCAGGTTCTCTTTTGGGCATTAACTATAAGAGAATAGAAAGCAATAGTGTTGGTTATAAAACCGACTATAATATGTATTCTCTTGATTTCGAGGAGTTTCTTTGGGCAAAAGGCTACACCTCTGATGTAATAGAAGATATGTTTACTCATATGAAGGAGTTAACCCCTTTTTCTTCGCTTGAACATTCTGTGTTTTCTTCCCATTTCTTGGATTACTGTGTCCTTGGGGGGATGCCTGTTGTGGTACGAGAATTTATTAAAAACAAGACTTTTGAAGGAACTCTTAATATTCAGCGTCAATTACTTGCTGACTATAAGGAAGATATTCGTAAATATGCTGAAGGATTAGACCAAACTCGTATTGTCAATGTGTTCAATAGTATTCCGGTACAGCTTGCAAAGGAGAATAAAAAGTTCCAGTTGTCGAAAGTGGAAAAAGGTGCACGCTTCAAAGATTACAGAGGTTGCATTGAATGGCTTGAAGATGCGGGCATGATTCATATGTGCTATTGTCTTAACAACGCTGAACTCCCACTCAAAGGCAACTATGATATTAACAAGTTTAAAATCTATTTTTGTGACACTGGACTTTTTGTTGCACTCCTTGATGATGAGGCGCAGGAAGATTTGCGGGCAAATAAAAATTTATCGGTATACAAGGGCGCGTTGTATGAGAGTATTGTTGGGGAAGCGCTTGTAAAAGCAGGATATCAACTATATTATTTCAAACGCGAAGACTCTACTCTTGAAGAAGATTTTTTTGTTCGTACAGCTAACAATCTGATACCTATAGAAGTAAAAGCGAAGAACAGTAAAGCAAAATCGTTAGCACAACTTATTAAAAGTGATAAATATTGTGACATATCTTATGGTATTAAATTTTGCGCTGGAAATATTGGATTTGAAAATAACATTTATACATTTCCTTATTATTGTGCATTCCTTTTAAAAAGGTATCTCAAAGAGATACAGTAACATAGAGTTTAATTATATCGTTCCGAGAACAGCAATTAGCTGTTTTCGGAACTTTTTTTCGCTTTCCGACCTTTACATTGTTAAATTGTGGCAAGTTTTCAGAAGATATTACTTTTTTTTCGTGCTATATGACAAGAAATGGCACCTATGCCAATGATAAAATCCTGTCTTTGACAGTAAATAAGGCGAAAAATGGCTCTCATCCCAGTAAATTCAAGGGATTAGGGCCATTCATTTTTTTACGTGAAAATCGTAATGTATTTAAATCTGCGTAAATTTTTATGTGGGACATGAAATGTCACACTATATCATATCCGCTTGTTCGCTTTATCTCAGGCGGCTTGCGTCTGTCAAGGCCTTGCCGCAGTACACTGCGGTGCTTCGCAGTCTTGACTGGCTCAAGCTGAAGAAAAGGGATTTTCTATTTATGAGTTACTGGAAAGTAAACTGGAGGGCTATCGAACCGGCTCTAGCGGATTGCTTGCATTAGACTGGTTTAATGGTGTGCGTTCACCATTAGAGGATTTTGAGTTAAATGGATTATTACTTGGAATGAACCTTTTAACAAAACCGGAAGAGATTTATATGGCTCTTATTGAGGCAACTGCTTATGGAACCCGTCTTATTATAGAAAATTTTGAGCAAGCAGGCGTGGTCATCAAATCCATTGTAGCAGGAGGCGGGATTGCTGCCAAAAGCAAGTTGGTTCTTCAAGTATACGCAGATGTATGCAATAGGGAGATACGAGTCAGTGATTCGGCACAGGAGTGTAGGTTTCTGCGCCGTATTTTTTTTGAAGTTAAAAATTGCTTGACGTTTCTGTTATGGTAGGAGTATAATTCAAATCACATCACTTGAAGGGATTTTTAACATCAATTATTCAAAATCCTTTAAGACAAATCGAATTTTTCAAGGTGAATCAGCCAAAGGAATTCAATCAAACAATTAAATATTAGGAGGATAAATCATGCAGAAGGTGGCATATATTGAAGATATTATCTTTATGAACAAACAAAATATACCATGGTCAGAAGTTGAATCATATTTAAAACAATATGTTGGAGAAAAATATATTGTAGAAGAAACAAAAGATCTGATTAATGTTGGTTCGGATTTTCCAGAGGAATTTTCGGAGTCGAAATATACAAAAAGTTTAAGAGGTAGTATAGCAAAGGCAAAAGCAAATGCAGCACAAGTAATTGGAAAAATGATTGTAATTGCAACAAATAAAAGATGGATAGAGAATAAAAATGAAAAACATAAAAAGGATGCAAAGCAAGGGTGGTATAGGTATGACTCGTATTTTGCAATGCCCGTTCAAGGGAGTGACGAAAAAGAAAGTAGAGTTAATATATATAAAGCAACATTAGTTGTCAGAAGTTCTTTGAATGGTTTGTTTTTGTATGATATTATAAACATAAAAAAAGAAGCGAGTACGCCGCTTAAGTCATAAGACCGTACGGTAGAAAACCGCTTCCATTGATAATATACTAGATTTGTTTTGAATTGTCAATATTTTTTTAATCCCAGTATTTTCGTGTATTTTTTTAATCCCAGTATTTTCGTGGAATTTCCGGTATCCGTATTTTTGGATTAATTGTATACCGCTATATATGGTCATTTGTCTATAACGGAGCAATATGTGAAGATTGAGTTGTAAAAAATACGGTGCAGAGTCTGCACCGTATCTTCTTGCAAGCCCTTATTTATAGATCTTTTTATTCTCATATTTTGGTTCGGATGTCAACTGAATTCCCAAACGCTTGAAGACTTTGATATCAACAGTAGATAGCATAACTGACGAATGAGCTTGACAGCACTGTAGCTTAGGAATCTGCTCCAATGCAAGTTGTGCATTCTTGTCGGTTGCCGCACACATGGAGAGTGCAATTAATACCTCGTCTGTGTGGAGTCTTGGGTTTTTGCTTCCTAAGTACTCCGTTTTTAATTTCTGAATCGGTTCAATGACCGTTGGCGAAATCAAGTGGAGTTCATCATCAAGTCCTGCTAATGTTTTCAGTGCATTCAATAACAATGCAGAAGATGCACCGAGAAGAGGCGTTGTCTTTCCTGTAATAATTGTGCCGTCTTCCAGTTCCAGTGCAGCAGCAGGCGCTTTGGTCTGCTTCGCACGGTTTAAAGCAGCTTGTACTACTTTACGTGCATCGATAGTGATGTGAGCCTGATTCATCAGGAGTTTAAGTTTAAATACTTCATTCTCATCAGAGGTTCCTTCCACAAGTCCCTTTAAAGCCGCATAATATCTGCGGATAATTTCCTGATTCGAAGCTTCGCGGCAGACTGCATCATCACAGATACAATTTCCTGCCATGTTAACGCCCATATCTGTTGGTGATTTATATGGGTTTTCACCATAGATACGTTCGAAAATTGCATCCAACACAGGGAAAATCTCAACATCTCGATTATAATTTACAGTTGTAACGCCATACGCATCCAAATGGAACGGGTCGATCATATTGACATCGTTTAAATCAGCGGTAGCAGCCTCATATGCAAGGTTTACCGGATGCTTCAGTGGAATGTTCCAAATCGGAAATGTTTCGAACTTGGCATATCCTGCACGAATACCACGCTTGTGTTCATGGTATAATTGTGAAAGGCAGGTTGCCATTTTTCCGCTACCAGGACCAGGTGCTGTAATAATAACAAGTGGTCTGGTTGTTTCAATATAATCATTCTTTCCATATCCCTCGTCGCTGACAATCAGAGGAATGTTGGAAGGATAACCTTCGATATTATAGTGCGTGTATACTTTGATATTCAATTTCTCCAACTTGGTTTTAAAGTGGTCTGCACTTGTCTGACCGGAATATTGCGTGATGACTACACTACCTACATACAGATTTTGACCTTTAAAGGCTTCCATTAATCTTAATACGTCTGAATCGTAGGTAATTCCCCAATCGCCGCGCACCTTATTCTTTTCAATATCAACAGCGCTAATTACAATTACAATTTCTGCTTGGTCAGAGAGCTGCATCAGTAATTTTAATTTACTGTCAGGAGCAAATCCCGGAAGCACTCTGGAAGCGTGATAGTCATCGAATAATTTACCACCAAACTCTAAGTATAGCTTGTTGTCAAAGTGGTTGATTCTTTCGCGAATATGCTCAGATTGCATTTGTAAATACTTTTCGTTATCAAATCCAATTTTCATAAAATGGTTCTTCCTTTTGTAAATTTTTAAACTACCTAATTAGTATACTACAAATCATAGATAATTATCTAGTCCCAATCATAGGAAAATTTACAAAACTTTCACAATGTTTTGGTTGATTTATAAAAGGGTAATCTTTATAATAAAGAGGTATTGTATTTAGGAGGATAAAAATGGAACAAAACCAGAATAATAATAAAAATAAAAACCAGAAGAACGACAAGCGCGGCTGGATTTTGGTAATTGCAACGACGCTACTTACAGGATTCATATTTTTGAGTTTCTTTAATATGGTAGACAGTGCAAAGACTGAAGAGATTACTTATAGCGAGTTTATCGCAATGGTAGAGAATGGCAAGATTGAGAAAGTTGAAATTGGAAGTGACAGACTGATTATTACTCCAAAAGTAGAAAACTCCCAGAATGGATGGGCGCAATTTTTCCCAAGTACCCAGATTACGTACTATACGGGACTTGGAGAAGGAGAATTGTTGGAACAACGATTGGATGAAGCAGGTGTGAACTATACTTACAAGCTTCCAAATACAGGAGCAGCTTTATTTTGGAACATCATGCTGACGATTCTCCCGTTTGTATTGTTGTTTGTATTCTTTAGTTTTATGATGAAAAGAATGTCAAAGGGCGGCGGAATTATGGGCATTGGAAAGAGCAATGCCAAAATGTATGTTGAAAAGCAGACAGGTGTAACATTTAAGGATGTTGCCGGACAGGATGAGGCGAAGGAATCCTTGCAGGAAGTGGTAGATTTCTTGCATAATCCTAAGAAATATACAGAGATTGGTGCTAAGCTGCCAAAGGGTGCATTGCTTGTTGGACCTCCGGGAACCGGAAAGACCTTGCTTGCGAAAGCAGTTGCAGGTGAAGCAAAGGTGCCATTCTTCTCGGTGTCAGGGTCTGAATTTGTGGAAATGTATGTGGGTGTTGGTGCATCCAGAGTACGTGATTTATTTAAGCAGGCACAAGCTATGGCTCCATGTATTATTTTTATTGATGAGATTGATGCAATCGGTAAGAGCCGTGATAATGCATTAGGAAGCAATGTTGAGCGTGAGCAGACCTTGAACCAGATTCTTTCAGAAATGGATGGATTTGATACGGAAAAAGGTTTATTGCTTTTAGCTGCGACCAACAGACCGGAGGTATTAGATCCGGCGCTACTTCGTCCGGGACGTTTTGACAGACGTATTATTGTTGACAAACCAGATTTAAAAGGTCGTGTTGATACATTGAAGGTTCATTCTAAAGACGTAAAAATGGATGAGACCGTAGATTTGGAAGCAATTGCCCTTGCGACTTCCGGAGCAGTTGGTTCTGATTTGGCAAATATGATTAATGAAGCTGCGATTAATGCCGTAAAACATGGAAGAAGGGTTGTATCTCAGAAAGACTTGTTTGAAGCAGTTGAAGTAGTGTTAGTTGGTAAAGAAAAGAAAGACCGCATTATGAATGCAGAGGAACGTCGCATTGTTTCTTATCATGAAGTTGGTCATGCATTGGTAAGTGCTTTGCAGAAGGATGCAGAACCAGTGCAAAAGATTACCATTGTACCAAGAACTATGGGAGCCCTTGGTTATGTGATGCAGACACCTGAGGAAGAGAAGTATCTGAATACTAAGGCGGAATTAGAGGCTATGCTTACCGGACTACTTGCCGGACGTGCTGCAGAAGAGATTGTTTTTGATACCGTGACCACAGGTGCATCGAATGATATTGAACGCGCTACGAAAATAGCCAGAGCGATGGTAACACAGTATGGTATGTCAGAACATTTTGGATTGATGGGCTTAGAGTCTGTGGAACATCGTTACTTAGACGGAAGAGCTGTGATGAATTGCGGTGAAGCTACCGCTGCTGAGATTGACCAGGAAGTAATGCGTATGTTAAAGAATGCATACAAAGAGGCGAAGAGATTGTTGTCAGAAAATCGAGAAGCCTTGGATAAGATTGCTGCTTTCTTGATTGAGAAAGAAACCATTACCGGAAAAGAATTTATGGACATTTTCCATGAGGTAACAAAGGCGGAGGACAAGGCAGGAGAAGCTCTTGCTGAAGAATGTTTTGAAGAATAAAAGTAATAAAGGAGTTTGGATGTGGTGTTAATCATCCAAACTCCTTTTGTGAAATGTTCAGAGCCAAGCAAAATTTTATAAAACAGACGTAAAATGCTTGCATTTCTAAGTATGTTTTTAAAATTTTATTTGGCGGATACGCCACACTGAGGAAACACAACGTGTTTTCGAGGTGGGCTCTGAATAGTTACATATTATAAAGAAAAAAAGAGGAAATTCTATGTTTCATATTGAAGAGGAATTAAAGAAATTACCGTCTAAACCGGGTGTGTATTTAATGCACGGTGAAAAAGATGAAATTATATATGTTGGGAAAGCAATTAACTTAAAGAACCGTGTTCGCCAGTATTTTCAGGCAAGCCGAAACAAAGGGGCGAAGATTGAGCAGATGGTGACGCATATTCAACGTTTTGAGTATATTGTCACTGACTCGGAATTGGAAGCATTGGTTTTGGAATGCAATCTGATTAAAGAGCACAGACCGAAGTATAATACCATGCTGATGGATGACAAAGGGTATCCGTTTATCAAGGTAACCGTAAACGAAGCATATCCGCGTGTCATGCTGGCTCGCACCATGCAGAAGGACAAGGCGAAATATTT
>JAZOMR010000198.1:0-8889 GCA_045654105.1 Faecalimonas sp.
TGTGAAAGCCCGTGTAACTGCAGTAAAAGCAGATGGAAAGTTAGACTTGAGCGTGAGAGACAAGATTCCAGCGCAGATGGATAAGGATGCGAATTTAATTTGGACAAGACTTCAAGAATACGGTGGAAGTCTTCCGTTTACAGATAAGGCTGATCCAGAAGTGATAAAGAGAGAATTTAACTTAAGTAAGAATGCATTTAAGCGTGCGGTTGGAAGACTCTTAAAAGAAGGTAAGATAGAGATTGGTGAAAATACGATAAAGGTGAAATAAATGAGTTTTGTACATTTACACGTCCACACGGAATATAGTTTGCTGGACGGTTCCAATAAGATAAAAGAATATGTAGCCAGAGTCGAAGAACTTGGTATGAATAGTGCTGCCATTACAGACCACGGAGTTATGTATGGTGTCATTGATTTTTATAATGCTGCAAAGGATGCGGGCATCAAGCCAATTCTAGGCTGTGAAGTATATGTGGCACCAGGCTCTCGTTTTGATAAGACGCCGGGCAGCAACAATGAAGAGCGTTATTATCATTTGGTGCTTTTGGCGGAGAATAATATAGGATATCAGAACCTCATGAAAATCGTTTCCAAAGGATTCGTGGATGGTTATTATTATAAACCACGTGTAGATATGGAAGTTTTGGAAGAGTATCATGAGGGCATTATTGCGCTTAGCGCCTGCTTGGCGGGAGAGGTGCAAAAGAACCTGCTTCGAGGTATGTATGCGGAAGCTTTCGAAACAGCAAAACGTTATGAAGGTATTTTCGGAAAGGGCAATTTCTTCCTCGAATTACAGGACCACGGCATGCAGGAGCAGCAGCTGGTGAATCAACAGTTGGTGCGTTTGTCCCAAGAGACAGGTATTGAGCTTGTGGCTACCAACGACGTACATTATACATATGCGGAGGATGAAAAGCCGCATGACATTTTGTTGTGTATTCAGACAGGAAAGAAACTGGCTGACGAGGATCGTATGCGATACGAAGGCGGGCAGTACTATGTCAAGTCGGAAGACGAGATGCGTAATCTTTTCCCATATGCATTGCAGGCTATTGAAAATACACAGAAGATTGCAGACCGCTGTAATGTGGAAATTGAATTTGGTGTGACCAAGTTGCCGAAGTATGATGTTCCAAGTGGCTATACAGCATGGGAATATTTGAACAAACTTTGTTTTGAAGGTTTGCATAAGAAATATGAGAATCCGGAGGGTGAACTGACGGAGCGTCTTACATTTGAATTGAACACAATCCGAAACATGGGGTATGTAGATTATTTTCTCATCGTGTGGGATTTTATTAACTATGCCCGTACAAATGGGATTATGGTTGGACCGGGACGTGGTTCGGCTGCAGGTAGTATTGTGTCTTATTGCCTTGGAATCACCAACATTGACCCGATTCGTTATCAGCTGCTGTTTGAGCGTTTCTTGAATCCGGAACGTGTATCCATGCCGGATATTGATATTGACTTCTGTTTTGAAAGAAGACAGGAAGTCATCGATTATGTGGTGCGTAAATACGGTGCGGAAAATGTAGCCCAGATTGTAACCTTCGGTACATTGGCTGCAAGAGGTGTTATTCGAGATGTGGGACGTGTTATGGATTTGCCATATGCAATGTGTGACAGCATTTCCAAAATGATTCCAACGGAATTGAATATCACTTTGGATAAAGCGCTGACTATGAATCCTGAATTACGTGCCCTTTATGAGAAGGACGAGCAGGTGAAGGAACTCATTGATATGTCAAAGCGTTTGGAAGGTTTGCCAAGACATTCTTCCATGCATGCAGCCGGCGTTGTAATCTGCGAAAATCCGGTAGATGAGTATGTTCCGTTATCCTTGGGTTCAGACGGTTCTGTTACGACACAGTTTGTTATGACTACTTTGGAGAGACTGGGGCTTCTTAAGATGGATTTCCTTGGTCTACGTACCCTTACCGTAATTCGAGATGCTGTGCAGCTCATAGAGCAGAATACAGGAAAGAAAATCGATATGGACCATATCGATTACAATGATAAACGAGTACTTGAATCTGTGGGAACTGGAAAGACAGATGGTGTGTTCCAGCTAGAAAGTGCGGGAATGAAGAGCTTCATGAAGGAACTAAAGCCGCAGAGCTTGGAAGATATTATTGCGGGTATTGCGCTGTATCGACCGGGCCCAATGGATTTCATTCCACAGTATATCAAGGGGAAAAATGACCAGTCATCTATCACCTATGACTGCCCGCAGTTAGAACCTATCTTGAAGGCAACCTACGGCTGTATTGTATATCAGGAGCAGGTTATGCAGATTGTGCGTGATTTGGCCGGATATACCTTGGGGAGAAGTGACCTGCTTCGCCGTGCAATGTCGAAGAAAAAAGCGGATGTGATGGAGCAGGAACGAAAGAACTTTGTCTATGGCAATCCGGAGGAAGGAGTACCTGGTTGTGTTGCAAATGGAATTTCTGAAACTGTAGCAAATAAGATTTATGACGAAATGCTTGATTTTGCAAAATATGCGTTTAATAAATCTCATGCAGCAGCATATGCAATCGTTTCCTACCAGACTGCGTATTTGAAATACTATTATCCGGTAGAGTTTATGGCGGCTCTTATGACCTCCGTCATTGACAATGCAGGAAAGGTTTCTGAATACATTTATACCTGTCGCCAGATGGGAATTAACATATTGCCACCGGACATTAATACAGGTGTAGGTAAATTCTCCGTAGATGGTCCGAATATTCGTTACGGACTTGCGGCAATTAAGAGTGTGGGACGACCTGTCATTGAGGCAATTGTGTCAGAACGTACGGTGAATGGGCCATTTAAGCATTTGAAGGACTTTATTGAACGTTTGTCAGGAAAAGAAGTCAATAAAAGAACCATTGAAAGTTTTATAAAGGCAGGTGCTCTTGATAGTCTTGGCGGTACACGCAAGCAGTTTATGATGATTTATGTCAAGATTCTTGACCAGGTGAATCAGGAAAAGAAATATTCCATGTCAGGACAGATGACACTGTTTGATATGGTAAGCGAAGAACAAAAGGTTGAGTTTGATATTCCATTGCCAAATGTGGGTGAGTATGAAAAGGAAACACTTCTTGCATTTGAAAAAGAGGTGCTGGGCATCTATGTCAGTGGCCATCCGATGCAGAAATATGAAGCGAAATGGAAGAAAAGTATCACCAACACTACTTTGGATTTCCAGGTAGACGAAGAGTCTGGGCACACAAAGGTGCATGATGGGGAACGTGCGATTATCGGTGGAATGATTACCGGAATTACCATTAAGCATACGAAGAACAACAAAACAATGGCATTTTTGACAATCGAAGATTTGATGGGTACTGTTGAAGTCGTTGTATTCCCAAAAGATTACGAGAAGAACAGAAATTGTTTGCAAGAGGACTCCAAAGTATTTGTAAAGGGACGAGTGTCGGAAGAAGACGACAATGCCAGCAAGTTGATTTGCGAGCTTATCATTCCGTTTGAAGATGTGCCATCGGAGCTCTGGATTCAATTTCCGGATATTCCAAGCTTTCAGTCTGAGGAAGCAGCCCTTTATGAAATGCTCAAAGATTTTCAAGGAAAAGATATGGTTGTGATTTATTGTGCAAAGGAAAAAGGCGTAAAAAGGCTTCCTGCAAACAAAAATATAGAGATTACACCACAGCTGTTAGAACGACTATCGGAACATTTTGGAAAAGAACGTATAAAAGTGGTAGAAAAACAGATAGAAAAGGTGTAAAATGCAAATAATGAGTATATGGAAGATACGATTTGAGAAAATGGAGGGCAACTATGACAGATAATTATGAAATTAATACAATTGGCGTTTTGACAAGCGGTGGTGATGCGCCGGGAATGAATGCAGCGATTCGTGCAGTTGTAAGAACTGCTTTGGCAAATGGATTGACAGTACGCGGAATTCGACGCGGATATCATGGCTTGTTAAGAGAAGAAATTATTGAAATGTCAGGACGAGATGTAGCTGATACCATTCAACGTGGTGGAACAATTTTACAGACAGCAAGAAGTCAACAAATGCGTACACCGGAAGGACAGTTGAAGGCGGCATCTATCTTGAAAAAATATGGGATTCAGGCATTGGTTGTAATCGGTGGAGACGGTTCCTTTGCCGGTGCTCAGAAATTATCGGATTACGGTATCAACGTAATTGGTATTCCTGGTACAATTGACTTGGATATCGCCTGTACAGAATACACCATCGGTTTTGATACAGCTGCAAATACTGCAATGGAGGCCATTGATAAGATTCGCGATACATCAACCTCTCATGAGAGATGTAGTATCGTAGAGGTAATGGGACGTGACGCAGGATACCTTGCTCTTTGGTGTGGTATTGCCAACGGAGCTGAGTATATTCTTCTGCCGGAGCAACATCAATATGATGAACAGGCTATGATTGATGATATTATTGAAAAGAGAAAACGTGGTAAAAAACACTACATTATTATCAACGCAGAAGGTGTTGGTGATTCTATCAATATGGCGAAGAGAATTGAAGAAGCTACAGGTGTAGAGACCAGAGCTACCATTCTTGGTCACTTGCAACGTGGTGGAAGCCCAACTGTAAAAGACAGAGTTTACGCATCTATCATGGGAGCAAAAGCAGTAGAGCTTATTTTAGAAGGAAAGACCAATCGCGTGGTAGGATATCAAGACGGACACTATATTGATTTTGATATCAATGACGCACTTAAGATGAACAAAGAAATTCCAGAATATCAGTTAGATATTGCAAAAATATTGTAAGGAGAAGTTACTTTGGATATAGATGTGAAGAAAACTGCCCCAATTGGTGTGTTTGACTCCGGAGTAGGTGGATTGACTGTAGCCAGAGAGATTATGCGTAATTTGCCAAAAGAAGACATTGTTTATTTTGGTGATACTGCGCGTGTTCCGTATGGTAGTAAGTCTAAGGACAACATTATTCGTTATTCTAGACAGATTATTCATTTTTTACAGACTGAGGGTGTAAAGGCAATTGTAATTGCCTGTAATACTGCCAGCGCATTGGCACTCGAGACAGTGAAGGATGAGTTTGATATTCCGATTATTGGTGTAGTAGAACCAGGCGCAAGAGCTGCATTAGCAGTAACTGAAAACAAGAAAATAGGTGTAATCGGAACAGAAGCTACTGTGAAAAGTTCCATGTATGAGAAGATTATCGAAGGGATTAATCCGGAGGTTTCTGTGATTGCAAAAGCATGTCCATTGTTTGTTCCGCTGGTGGAAGAAGGATTCAAGAAGCATCAGGTTACAGATGAGATTATTGACTATTATTTGTCTGACCTTAAAAAGTCAGATATCGATGCCTTGATTTTGGGATGTACACATTATCCGTTGTTGCGTTCTAAGATTAAAGAGTATGTCGGTGAAAAGATAACCTTGGTCAATCCTGCATACGAAACGGCGATGGACCTAAAGCGAATATTGCAGGAAATGGATATGGAGAATCCGGACATCGAAGGTGACCATGGTTCCTATTCATTCTATGTGAGTGATGCTGCGGATAAATTCAAACAATTTGCAAATTCGATTCTGCCATATGATATTGAGACTACAAAACAGATTAATATAGAAGAGTATTAGGTGGAATATGACGAAAGATGTATTAGTGAGTATTTCCGGTCTTCAGATGGCCGTAAATACAATGGAGAGTATGGATGATGAGCCAATTGAAATCGTTAGTGCAGGTACTTACTACTTTAAAGATGGGAAGCATTATATCTTCATGGAAGAGGTGGCGGAAGGCATTCCGGGAGTTACGAAAACGCAGATAAGAATTAACGGAAAAGAATCCTTGGAAGTCATGAAAAAAGGTGTTTCCAATATGCATATGATATTTGAGAAGAATAAGAATAACAGATGCCATTATCAAACCCCGTTTGGTCAGCTCAATCTTGGCATATGCACAAGCAAGCTGATTGTTGATGAAACAGAGAACAATATTAACATTCGTGCGGAATATGCGTTGGATGTGAATTGTGAACCGCTGGCGGATTGTACTATTCGTATCAATATCAAGCCACGGGAGTCTGAAGAATTTTTTATATGATAGGCATTGCCATCATATAAAACACTCCGCGGGATGCGCACTCCAGCGTAAGGTGAAGATGTCGCAAGCGACCGCTGGAGGCGCAGGAGTCTGTCGAGACAGACTCTTTATACTGCAAAATAAAATGACATTTTAAAAGAGGTGCGGAAAAATCCGTACCTCTTTCTCGCTTCGATATTATTTTTTGAATCTTGCCAAGAATCCTTTTTTCTTCTGTGGCGCCTCCAATGGACCTCTGATTCCCTTCACATCTGTAATATAAAGTCCGCTTACAACAGCTTTTACTTCTTTTTTAACAGGAACGTGTGGGAAAATCTTTTCGTCACACATCAATGTCATCACTTTAGGGCCGACCTTTGCTTTGACAATCGGCATCTTTGCTCCGCGAAGATACTTTGGTGTGCTTTCAAGTACAATTGACGGAAGGCCAGCTTCTTTGAGCTTCATGCGCTTCTTGTCAATAATCAGCATTGAAATATTCTGTGCTGCCGCTTTCAATTGTTCTTGTTGTTCTGCTTGTTTCTTTTCTGCTTTTTTTCCTAAGAAATATAACACAGCGATGATTGCAATTAGAATGGCAACTACCACTGCAAAAATAATCCATCCTTTCATGGGAAAACCTCCTAACTAGATACTTTATGTAAACTATTATCAAGTTTAACATTCTTTAGTCACAAGTGCAAGATAATACTTTGCAAAAATGAGAAAACGTGATATATTGTACGATATAGGCAGAAAAAATTTAATATTAATATGAAACGGAGAAATACTATGAAAAAAAGAATTATGGCGCTATTTTTAGCGATGGCTATGGTTGTAGTTGCTACAGCTTGTGGAAGAGGTTATAAGGTAGGAGATAAGGGAGAAGTTTATAACGACTTTGTCAAGATTAAGAAATGGAAAGAGCTTGAGGTTGAACGAGTAGACCCAACTCCAGTTACGGACGAAGATGTAAATATGAGTATCGAATCAGACCTTCAGACATTGGCTACGTGGGTAGAAACTAAAGAGAAGGCTGCGGAAAACGGAGACCAGGTAACAATTGATTATGTCGGGAAAATAGATGGTGTGGAATTTGAAGGTGGTAAAGATTTAAATCAAACATTTATTCTTGGACAAGGAAAATTTCTTGAGGATTTTCAGAAAGGTATTGTGGGACACAAAGCAGGGGAAGAATTTGATGTAGCTTTCAAATTTCCAGAGAATTATAATGAGGCTGTGGCAGGCAAAGATGTGGTATTCACAATGACATTGCATAAGGTTGAGGAAAAAGTTATTCCGGAATTGAATGACGAGACCGTTGCAAAAATGTCAGATAAAGCGAAGACAGTTGATGAATACAAAGCACAGGTGAAAGCAGATTTGGAAAAGAGTAATAAGGAATCTGCTGAGGCGCAAATGAAAGCTTATGCATTTGCAGCTTTCATAGAGAAATGTAAAGTAATTGAATATCCAAAAGAAAGATTGGAAGAAACCATTGAAAGCTGTACAGAAATGTATACAGAGCAATTAGAGCAGATGGCAACCATGTACTATGGTACAACGTTAGAAGAGTTAAAGAAATCAACAGGTAAGACGGAAGAACAATTGCTTGGTGCATCTTTTGAAGATATTGCCAAGGAACAGCTTTTGTCTGAATTAGCCGTTGAGCTAATTCAAAAAGTAGAAAAACTTGATTTTAGTGATAAGGCTTATGAGAAATTCTTAGAAGAACAGGCAGAACTCTTTGGATATGAAGATGGTGACGCTGTTGAGGAAGCCTATGAGGAAATGTATGGGGAAGATTCCTTTAAACTTGCATTTAAGCAAGAAAAAGTGGCTGAATTCCTCTATGAGCACTGTAAAGTAGTGGAGCCAAAGACAACAGATTCTTCAGAAACTGTAACAGAATAAGTGTATGGTATATGTATATATCGCCGATATCTCGGTGCTACCAGACCCGTTAGAAAATACCCGAGTTATGAACGGGCTTCCAATAGAAAGGCAAAAGAAGATTCGGGGTACCAAACAAAAGCAAAAGAGGCTACAAAGTTTGGGAGCGGGATTGCTATTAAATCTTGTTTTGCATAGGTATGACATTTCGGTGGATGCACTTAGAACGAATGAAAATGGTAAACCCATAGTGGAGGGCATCTGTTTTAACCTTTCACATTCGGGAGATTATGTAATCTGTGCAGTCAGTGAAAAACCAGTCGGATGCGATATTGAGAAAATCAAAGAAGCACCAAAACAAGTGGAGAAACGTGCATTTTCACCTGAGGAAAATTCATATCTCAAACAATTTTCAGGTGATGCATATAACCGAGAGTTTTTCCGCCTCTGGACGAAGAAGGAAAGCTTCTTAAAAATGAAGGGAGTCGGTATTCGTGTATGCCTTCAGACTTTGGAAATGACAGAGTGCTATTTTAAGGAATATGACATACCTGGTTATCAGGTGACCGTCTGTGCAGAAGAAACTGAATTTGCAGATATGTGTTGGGAGACAATATGAATGAAACGTCAGTGCTAGTATTTAAAACTAGTTCTGGCGTTTTTTGGTATCGTGAAATATTTATGAAATGTTTACAAAGTAATTATAAAGGGATATAATGAATAAGATGATACTTAGGAAGAAATCAGGAGATACATATGAGCAAAAAAAAGAAAAAATGGATATATCCTCGACATCAAGTGGTGCGAAACCTGTTATATTTGGTTATGTATCCATATTGTCGATTGAAATTTGGAGTTAAAATCGAACGAATGAAAGACCAACAGAACAGACCATATCTGATTCTGCTGAATCATCAGATGGTGTTTGACCAGTTTTT
>JAZOMR010000199.1:0-3603 GCA_045654105.1 Faecalimonas sp.
AACATGTAACTGTGGGAACACATTTACAACAGGTTCTACAAAAGAATCAATCCACGTAGAAATTTGTTCAAAATGTCATCCATTCTACACAGGACAACAAAAAGCTGCTCAAGCTCGTGGTCGTGTTGATAAATTTAACAAAAAATACGGTATGCAATAATATTATGCAGATGTACGGGTTGAGGTTTATAGAATCTCAACCTTTTTTGTTTACAGTTTAGCCATGCACTGATAATGAAACGGGCATTGCAAGCTTGCTTGCATATGACAGTTTTATTGTCAGTATATGGCGCTCTGCCACAGCGAGAAGTAGCGAAGCGGATTCGAGCTGCAGGGCTAAACTGTACTAGTAGTGGAGGAAAGTAATATGAAATCATCAAATATAGGCGGTCAGGCAGTATTAGAAGGTATCATGATGAAAAATGGACCGAAGTACGCTGTTGCGGTTAGAAAGCCTGACGGTGAGATAGAAGTGAAAGCCGATGAATATAAAAGTGTTATTAAGTGGGAAAAACTAACCAAAATCCCATTTATCAGAGGGGCATTTAATTTTGTGGATTCCCTGGTACTTGGTATGAAAACACTTACATATTCAGCAAGCCTTTGGGAAGAAGAAACTGAAGAACTGATTACCATAGAGGAAGCAGAGAAACAGAAGAAGAAAGAAGATTTGATTATGGGAATTACAATGGTGGTTTCCGTTATTCTTGCTATGGGGCTCTTTATGGTATTGCCATATTTTATCTCTGATTTATTTGCAGGAATTATAACATCCCGTTTTCTTCGAATCGTGTTGGAATCGGTTGTGAGAATTTCTCTTTTTATTATATATATATTAGGGGTTTCCCGTATAAAGGATATTCAGAGGACTTTTATGTATCATGGTGCAGAGCATAAATGTATCAATTGTATTGAAAATGGTATGGAGCTTAATCTGGAAAACGTAAAGAAAAGCTCAAAGCAACATAAACGTTGTGGAACAAGTTTTCTGTTTTTTGTAATGGTAGTAAGTGTGATTGTGTGTTTCTTTATTACCGTTGATTCCAAAATACTTCGTATCGTGCTACGCCTTGCTTTGCTTCCTGTGATTGCAGGTATTTCTTACGAGATTATCAAACTGGCGGGAAATAGTAGTCATCCGTTGGTAGAAATCTTGAGCAAACCAGGACTTGCCATGCAGAATCTGACAACAAAAGAGCCGGAGGATGACATGATTGAAGTTGCCATCAAAGCGGTTGAAGAAGTATTTGACTGGAAAACATATTTGAAAGAGAATTTTGAGGAGAAGTAAGATGACCTTAAAAGAAGCTTATGAATATGGCCAGGTACAATTGAAGAATGCTGAGATAGATGACGCAGTTTTGGATGCATGGTATCTGCTGGAGTATGTGACAGGCATTTCACGCGCAATGTATTTTATGGATATGAACCGAGAAATTAGTTTGGAACAGGAGTCCAGGTATAGAATCTATATAGACAATCGGGTGAAACACATCCCATTGCAGCACATTACCGGTGTGCAGGAATTTATGGGATTTGAATTCTGTGTGAACGAGCATGTATTGGTCCCAAGGCAGGATACCGAAGTGTTGGTAGAACGTGTGTTAGAGGATTTGGAATCTGACATGCAGGTGTTGGATATGTGTACCGGTTCCGGATGTATCTTACTAAGTCTGCTAAAACTGTGTGGTTATGCTAATGTAAGCGGAGTAGGTGTAGATATTTCCGAAGAGGCACTTCGGGTTGCAAGACAAAATGCAGAACGTCTGGGAGTGAATGCACAGTTTTTACTTAGCGATTTGTTTGAAAAGGTGGAGGGCTTGTACGATATTATCGTATCCAACCCACCCTATATTCGGACATCTGTGATAGAAGAGTTAAAAGAAGAAGTGAAATTTCATGATCCATACCTTGCGCTAGACGGCAAGGAGGATGGACTTCATTTTTATAGAAGAATTTTGGAAGAAAGCCCAAAGTATTTAAAAAAAGGTGGAAAACTATATTTTGAGATTGGGCATGATCAGGGAGAAGATGTGAGTATGCTGATGAAACATGCCGGATTTACTGATGTTACGGTGAAAAAGGATTTGGCAGGGCTTGACCGAGTGGTCTTTGGCGTGTACAATGTGTAGTAGAAAATAGCAGACGGTCTGTGGTCTGCTGTTCTAGTAATGGAGGAAATAACATGTTTGATAGATTAGACGACTTGCTCATTCGATATGAGGAGCTTATGAGTGAATTACAAGAGCCGGATGTGGCGAATGACCCAGCTCGTTTTCGTAAACTGATGAAGGAGCAGTCGGATTTAGCTCCTATTGTGGAGGCATATACAGAATATAAGAATGCCAAGCAAGCCATTGTTGACAGTGAAGAAATGCTGGAGATGGAATCAGATGAAGAGATGCGTGAGCTTGCAAAGGAAGAATTGTATGAATCGAAAAAGCGCGTAGAAGAATTAGAACACGAACTGAAGATTTTACTTCTTCCAAAAGACCCTAATGATGATAAGAACATCATGGTGGAAATTCGTGCAGGCGCAGGTGGAGATGAATCTGCATTGTTTGCAGCGGAAGTATACCGTATGTACTCCCATTACGCAGAAAGCCGTCACTGGAAGACGGAGATGATTTCCTTTAGTGAAAATGGAATTGGCGGATTCAAGGAAGTTGTATTTATGGTAAGCGGCCAAGGCGTATATTCAAGAATGAAATATGAAAGTGGTGTACACCGTGTACAACGTGTTCCGGAAACGGAATCTGGCGGACGTATTCATACATCTACCATTACAGTTGCAGTTATGCCGGAGGCGGAAGAGGTTGACGTTGTAATTGATGAAAAGGATATCCGTATTGACGTAATGCGTGCATCCGGTAACGGTGGACAGTGTGTCAATACAACCGACTCAGCAGTACGTTTAACTCACCACCCAACCGGTATTGTAATCTATAGCCAGACAGAAAAATCGCAGCTACAGAACAAAGAAAAAGCATTCCGCTTACTTCGTTCTAAACTGTATGAATTAGAATTGGAAAAGCAACAGTCTGCAGAAGCAGAAGCTAGAAGAAGCCAGATTGGTACCGGTGACCGTTCTGAAAAAATCAGAACCTACAACTTCCCACAAGGACGTGTAACAGAACATCGTATCAAGTTGACTTTGTATAAGATTGATAACGTGATGAATGGTGATTTGGATGAAATCATCGATAGCCTAATTGCAGCCGACCAGGCAGCGAAATTGGCACGGATGAACGAATAGTTTCGTTCACCCGTGCTTTTTTACAGCACTCTCACTTCAAACGCAGTTGACTGCGGTGGTATGCTTGCGGTTGGTCTTTATCTTCCTCTTATCCGAATTAAATATGCAACTGTTTGCGGTGGGATACTTCGGGTAAAGGCAGAAGAAACGGATGCGTTAATGGTCATTCCTTCTCTTAGCGCATTTGCTAGTGTAGATATAAAACAAAAATCGTAGTATTAAGCAAGTTTATAAAAAGTTTATTGAAACGATGAGAGATGAGTGTTAAAATATACGGTAATGATAACTTATGAGGAGATAAAAAAATGGGTGGTTTTTTTAACTATGATAGTCCATTAATGAGCGGA
>JAZOMR010000200.1:0-13772 GCA_045654105.1 Faecalimonas sp.
GCATTGATAATGCTGGACTTCCCTGCATTACGTTTTCCAAATATTCCAATATGTATACGTTCTGATAATGGTGTGTGATTCATACACATATTCCTTTCTCTAAAACCGGAAATCCCGCCGATTGTCTTCTTCAATCGCACGCAAATTTTCCATTACTATCTGGCGCACTTTTTCCTTCAGAATGGTATGCAACTCCTTCTCAATCAACTGTTCCCCAACCTGCCTCGTCTCTTTAGAAGCATAATCTATCAAATATTCTTTCAGTGTCATAAGTGCATTTGGCTGACAGCAGTTTTGTATTTGCCCACTTTTGCATAACTCCATGAAACGGTCACCGGTGCGACCTTCCCGATAACATGCCGTACAAAAGCTCGGCACGTAGCCCATTTCCATCAGCCATTTCACAACTTCATCCAAGGTTCTTGTGTCACTGACTTCAAATTGCTCAGACCCCTTTTCATCTTCCGTTTCCGAATCCGCATACCCTCCGACGCTGGTTTTCGAACCACCGCTAATCTGGGATACGCCTAGTTTCAGTACACGTTCGCGACATGCCTGACTCTCCCTCGTAGAGATAATCATTCCTGTGTAAGGAACAGCAATACGAATACAGGCAATAATCTTCGCGAAAATATCATCACTGATTCCATTTGTAAATGAGTCTATATCAATATCATCTGCATTGCGAAGACGAGGCACACTAATGGTATGCGGTCCCACTCCCCAAACAGTTTCTAAATGTTCCGCATGCATCAAAAGTCCCGCAAATTCATAACGGTATTTATCCAGTCCAAATAATACACCAAGTCCCACATCATCTATTCCGCCCTCCATGGCGCGGTCCATGGCTTCTGTGTGGTAGGCATAATCATGCTTCGGCCCTGTCGGATGCAATTCTAAGTAGCTTTCTTTGTGATAGGTCTCCTGGAATAAAATATATGTTCCAATTCCCGCCTCTTTTAGTTTCCGGTAATTTTCCACCGTGGTTGCTGCAATATTCACATTCACGCGGCGAATTTCCCCATTTTTATGTTTAATGCTGTAAATCGTATCGATACATTCTAAAATATATTCAATGGGATTATTCTTTGGGTCCTCTCCTGCTTCCAATGCCAAACGCTTATGTCCCATATCTTGAAGCGCAACAACCTCTTTTCGCACTTCCTCTTGTGTCAGCTTCTTTCGTGGAATTGTTTTGTTCTTCGCATGATACGGACAGTATGTACAGCCATTGACACAATAATTGGAAAGATACAGAGGTGCAAACATGACAATTCGATTCCCGTAGAAATCCTGCTTGATTTTTGCTGCCAGTTCATAGATTTCCTGATTCTTCTCCTCAATGTCACAGGCCAATAGAACAGAAGCCTCTCTATGGGAAAGCCCTTTGCAAAGCTTCGCTTTTTCTATGAGCTTTGTAATTAGCTCTTCATTATTTTTATTTTCCTCTGCATACTGCAAGGTTTCCAGAATCTCTTCATGATTGATAAATTCTTCTGCTGTTTTCGATGCTGGATTATATTTATACATCACTTATTTGCTCCTTTCGCCTAGCCAGTCGCCCCTTGACACAACCACTTCGTAGCCAATTGCTCTCATTCTATCTTGCAGATCCTGTACACATTCTGCTGCCTCCAGACCGGTGTATGCTTTATCGTTATATAATAAATACTTTTCTCGAACCATACTTGGAGATAAATTCGGCATCACCACATTTGCCCCTGCCAGCATTCCCAGCTCGCGGCCATTTGATGCAATGGTTCCAAGCGCCGTTGTTGCCGGAAGAAGCACCTCTGGAAGCAATAATCTTGTCAGTCCAAGCATATAAAGTGTTAATTCCAATGTGCCCGACGTTTCCTTTGCAAATGGTGTATCCTTGTGTGGAATAAATGGACCGATTCCAACCATGTGAGGCCTGAGCTCCGCAAGAAACATCATATCCTCCGCCAAGTACTCCGCTGTCTGATACGGAGAACCCACCATAAAGCCACATCCCACCTGATAACCAATCTCCTTCAGATTTTTCAGACATTGCTGACGAACTTTGGCAGACAACTCTGTCGGATGTAACTGCCCATAATGTTCTGCGTTATAGGTCTCATGTCTCAGTAGGTAGCGGTCAGCCCCTGCATCAAATAGGTGTTTATAACTCTCATAGGAACGTTCTCCCACAGAAAGCGTAATTGCACAATCCGGATATTGACCTCGAATGGCCTTCACGGTTTGCTCCAATCGGTCATCCGTGAAATACGCATCTTCTCCGCCCTGCAGCACAAAAGTGCGAAATCCCAATTCATATCCCTTTTCGCAACACTCTAAAATTTCATCCAAATCCAAACGGTAACGGCACGCATTGGTATTACTTCTTCGAATCCCACAATAGAAGCAATCATTTTTACAGAAATTAGTAAATTCAATCAAACCTCGAATGTAGATACTCTTCCCATATACCTGTTCCCGTACATCCCGCGCCTGAGCAAATAGATATTCTGCCACTTCCGGTGTACGCCCTTCAATCAGCTCCACCCATTCTTCTTTTGTAAGATGTTTCGTTTCTTTTAATTTATCAATTAATTTTAACATTGGTTCACCTAATACTTTCTCAACAGAGTATAGCATATTTTCTGTCAAAAAAAATTTATTTTCGATGATTTTTTCCACTTTTCTTGTTATACTAGCGTTAGGTACATCCTAGGGAGGATATTTTTATGAATTTTTTAAGTATTTTTGATGTCATAGGTCCAAATATGATTGGTCCTTCCAGCTCCCATACAGCTGGTGCAGTTTCCATTGCACTCATGGCACGCAAGATGTTTCCGGAAGCCATTTCAAAAGTGACCTTTACTTTATACGGCTCTTTTGCCAAGACATATCGAGGACACGGAACAGACCGTGCACTCCTAGGCGGCATTCTTGGATTTGCAACGGATGACGAGCGCATTCGTGATGCATTTGAACATGCAAAAAATATGAACGTAGCATACGAATACATCATTGATGACGAGACTCGTACCAACCATCCGAACACTGCTGACATCAATATCGTTGGTGTAAATGGGCATAAATTATCCGTTCGCGGTGAATCCATCGGCGGAGGCAAGATGAAGATTGTTCGTATCGATAACATAGACGTGGAATTTACCGGAGAATACAGTACCCTTATCGTTCACCAGCAGGACAAGCCAGGTGTTGTGGCTCATATTACGCAGGCACTCAGCGAACAAGAAGTGAACATTGCATTTATGCGTCTATTCCGCGAGGACAAAGGAGCTAATGCTTATACTGTAGTGGAATCCGACGAACCAATTCCGGAAGATGTTCTAGATAAGATTCGCACCAATCCAAACGTGGATAATTTGATGCTGATTCAATTGTAGGAGGATAGGAATATGGATTTTTATAGCGGAAAAGAATTATTACAAAAATGTCAAGAAAAACAGTTTCCTATCTCTGAGATTATGAGACTGCGTGAAATCACAACCGGCTCTATGGCCCCTGAAAAATTAGAAAAGAAATTAGAAAAAGCCCTGTCGATTATGAAACAGGCAGCAACAAAACCTCTGACAAATCCCAGAAAATCTATTGGCGGTCTCATAGGTGGTGAAGCAAAAAAAGTGGCAGAACACGGTAAGACACCCGATTGTGTGTGTGGCTCCATATTATCCAAAGCTATTTCCTACAGTATGGCAGTTTTGGAAGTAAATGCGTCAATGGGACTGATTGTAGCAGCTCCTACAGCCGGTTCTTCCGGCGTAGTTCCTGGTGTGTTACTGGCTCTTGCAGACGAACACCATATTGATGATGAAACTCTATGCAAAGGTCTGGTAAATGCAAGTGCCATCGGATATTTATTAATGAGAAATGCATCCGTTTCCGGTGCCGAAGCCGGATGTCAGGCTGAGGTTGGTGCAGCAAGTGCTATGGCAGCAAGTGCCATTGTAGAAATCATGGGTGGAACACCGGAAATGTGTCTGGATGCTGCAAGCTTTGCACTTTCCAACTTACTGGGGCTTGTATGTGACCCAATTGCCGGATTAGTGGAAGCACCTTGTCAGAGCAGAAATGCAATCGGTGTAGCAAATGCAATTACCTCTGCTGAGCTCGTTCTCAGCGGTGTCACACACCACATTCCATTTGATGAAATTGCTCACGCCATGTTGCGTGTAGGAAAAAGCCTACCTTTTGAACTGCGCGAAACTGCAATGGGCGGCTTAGCCGGAACACCGACTGGTTGCAGTCTTGGTTGTGGAATATGTAAATAAATTATTATAGTAAACCACAAGAAAGCGAGATACTTACAAACCGAGCATCTCGCTTTCCTATTCTCAAATCATGGCATGATTTCGTCTTATTTACCCATTGTTCTTAAAACTTCTTCCACTACACGACGTACAATCGCATCTGTATCAGCCTTAGGCATTGCGCCACCTTTTCCAACAGAACCGAAAAGTTCCATCTTCTTCATACTTTCCTGTTTAATTGCTTCCACAGCTGCAGGAATCAAATCGATGATACCCTTGTTCATATCTGTGAAACGGCTGAACTCTGCTTTTACAGCAGCAATATTAATATCTGTGAAGATATTTACCTTGCTAATACCATCCTTGATGGCTTGTTTAAAGTCATTGTCCGTAAGTCCGGATCCACCGTGAAGTACCAACGGTACATCCACTGTTTTTGCAATGGTACGGATTCTTTCGAAATCCAACTTAGGTGGCAATTTATATGCACCATGTGCATTACCTACTGCAATCGCAAGTGCATCTACACCTGTTTTGTCTACGTAGTCTTTTGCCATCTTTGGATCTGTAAAGAATGCAGATGGGTCTGCCAGGTGCGAACTTCCTTCTGCAGAACCTTCATTATCTCCAACATGACCAAGCTCACCTTCAATGGTTGCTCCAAAGGAATGCGCGATATCTGCCATCTCTTTTACTTTTCTTACGTTTTCGTCATAAGAATCTGTAGAGCAATCGTACATAATAGATGTGAAACCAAGTTCAAGAGCTTTTAAACAGGTTTCTTTTTTCAAACCGTGGTCCAAATGAATAACCACTGGTACATTCGCTTTCTTTGCCATCGGAAGTAAATAGTAAGATACTTCCTCTAATGGTCCGTATGGGAAAAGAACTTCCGCTGTTCCCATGATAACCGGCGAACCGGTTTGTTCTGCCGCTGCAATGATTCCTCTTGCGAGTTCCAAGTTTACGGCGTTAAATAATCCGACTGCATATTTGCCTTTTTTCGCATCATACAGTACGTCATTCATATTTACTAACATGTTCTGGTATACCTCCTAATTTTGTCTTTCAAATCGTTTGCAGTATTCTTTTATCTCTTCTTCAGTCAGTAGTCCACTGGTAGCATCTGCTTTTCCAAGCGCCATGACAGCACATGCAGAACCAAACTCTAAGATTTCTCTGTCTGACCATTCTTTATAGATACCAATCAGTGTTCCTGCACAGAAAGCATCTCCTGCCCCTGTAGTCCCTTTAATGTAACCTTCTGGAAGAGAATAAGAATTCACTACTGTATAGCTATCATTGGACAGACATACTGCGAAATCCGGCTTGTGAATCACTACCTTATCGCTAACTCCAAGTGCTTTTAACTTGCGTGCAATCTCCTCAAGATTGTCATCTGTTGGCTCCATACCGGTTAATTTTCCTGCCTCTATCTCATTGATAATGAGATAATTTGTATATGGAAGGCATGACAGTATCAGCGAATATCTGTCTGAATTCTCACTTACCAAATCGATAGAGGTCTTGATGCCCATTTCCTGGGCCTTCTGCAAAATCTGGATACCTTCGCCTTGGTCTACTTTTTCCAAAAGCAAAAAGTATCCTAAATGTAATATTCTTGAATCTAGATTTTCAAAATCGATATCGTTATAACCGAAATCTGCGCTTGTTCCAGGATAGGTGAAAAAGGTTCGCTGACCATTAATCACACTCATAACTTCTGTAAAGCTTGTACTATCTTCCTCTGAAACCACAAATCCGCTGACATCCACGCCGCCTTGACTTAGCACGTTTGAAACGTATGCACCATCTTCATCGTTTCCGATTTTTCCGATAGCTTTCACATCCAGCTCCGGACAAATCTTTTTCAAATCCAATGCTACATTTGGCACACAGCCGCCAACTGCCTTTTCAAGACCTACTATCTGTGTCAACTCGCCACTTTGTGGATAAGCTTTGATTTCATTGATTTTATCAACGAGGACACTACCTGCAACAGCAATTCCGTTTCTTTCTATCATTCCCATATTCCTAGTTGCACTCCGCTACAAGTGGACCAGCAAGTTCGCTTAAGAAGAATAATCTTCCTGGAATTGTTGGAATGTAAGAAGATGTAATCCATGGAGTTGTACCATAGCGAAGTGTCATCCAAAGTGACATTCCCTGCCATTGCATTCCACGTCCCAAGATTCCGTCTGCACCACCGATTGCATAATCAGCTTGGAACATAAGTCCTGGTCCGATTGTATTAGCACGGCATGGTACAAGTGTTGTTCTTGATTTGAAGCTTGTTAATGCGTTTTGTTCTACTGTAAGTGGATGAATTTTTGCTGCAATTCTGTATGGTGCTTTTTCCCATTCTTCTGTTGTTGCGTATTCACCTGCAAATTGTGGCTCCCAGAACGCGATATGGCACATTCTTCCGATACCGTAAACAAGTACTAATTTCGCACCTTCTGCTTTTAATGCAGCAATTTTTTCTGGATAAGTAGGAAGATTTTCTTTTGTTGCAAAGTTTCTTTGGTTTTTAGGAACAGTTAAATCTCCAAGTGGATTGAAAAGTGCTTGTTCCATTGCATATTGGAATGCACCTGAATTGTCAGGAGCTAATGTATTTCCTTCTGCATCTGCCCATTCATCCATGTTAAATGTATGTACGTGTTCACAAGAAACGTTCCATTCTTGTAAGAAGTAAACAACCCATTTGTACATTCCCATAGGACCTACAGGAAGAATAAATGCGATTTTTTCTCCTCTTTCTTTTGCAAGCTTAATCTGCATTGCAATTTCATGTCCCATATATGTTTCAAATTCTCCAAGGCTTTCGCATTTAATTGGTGTGAACCCTTCGCTCCAGTGTGCTTGTCTTTCTGTAATCTTTTCTGGTGCATCGATACATGCATCAATTTTGTCAAAATCCCATCCTGCTGGGTAAAATCCTTCAAGTGCTGAACCTTTTACTGTTGAATTAAAATTCATAATCTTATCTCCTTTTTCTTTATATTTTATTTTTTCATTTTATAACTTGTGTTATTTTTAACTATGGTAAATAACGTTTTGTCGTTCCCTTCAGATATACCTGACATTGTGTAAATCCTTCTGCATACTCTGCTCCACATTGGAACCCTCTGTATCTGCAACAGGTTTTTACCATATCAGGGAAATCAATACCGTCATGGTCACGCATCCATACAATCTGTGATTCATGGCAGTTTAACATCTCCAACTTCTTATCAATGTATGGTGTCACATCTACATATTCTGTTGGTTGGAAATTCACTCCGCACAATGTATCCATGTAATAAATCGGTGTAAGTCTTGCTTTACCTTCCACTCCCACATCATAGTGAGGAAGTGTAGCTGTGAAACATGCATCAAACACTAACTTGGATGTAGCCACATGGTCTGGCATATAATCGTTCGGGTCATGTGTAATAATAAAATCAGGGTCTACCTGCTTAATTACACGAACCACCTTGTCTCTTGATTCCTTGTTGTTGTCATAGATTTCGAGGTCATCAAAACCGCCCCAAATAACCTCAAATCCGCCAAGCTCTCCACTTCTTTGAGCTTCTTTTGCTCTCATTTCCGTCAGTTCATCCGGCATAATGATTTCATGGCCTTGATTTCCGCTGGATAGATGACAAACAACTACTCTATCTCCACGCTCTTTACATTTCAAAAGCGTTCCGGCACATGCAATTTCCATATCATCCGGGTGACATGAGATTACTAAAACCGTATACATACTATACCTCCTTTATCCTGTACAATATTTTCTGCCTCTATTATAACAATTCACACTTTACATGAGAGTGCAAAATCAGTTATAATATTTGCAAAATCAGACAATGAGGTTTGTTTATGAAAGATAATTTTACACGTTTAAGTTTTGAAAAAATATTTAATGTAGACAAGATTATTACGATTTTCTATATGGAGTTGTCCAAAAACTTCTATTACGAAGGGGAAAAACACGATTTTTGGGAAATGGTATACATTGATAAAGGGGAAATGATTTGTACGGCTGATGACAAAAGATTTGTATTAAAAAGCGGAGAAATGACTTTCCATAAGCCAAATGAATTTCATAATCTTTCTGGCGACAGTAGCGTTGCTCCTAATGTCAGCATCCTGACCTTCGAATGCAAAAGCCGTGCCATGAAGCATTTTGAAGGGAAGATTTTCAGGCTAAATGCAGAGGAAAAGTCCCTACTTTCCACTTTATTCTCTGAAGGTCTGTCTTGCTATCAATTAGAGGATGCGCGTAATCCTCTCCTACAAAAACTAAAGGTCATCAAGCATTCTCCTCTTGGAAGTAGCCAGATGACCAAAAACTTGTTGGAAATTTTTCTTATTAAATTATGTCGCAATACCGATGTTGTCACAAAGGAAATGCGCCAAAGCTATGTCATCGACGGTATCGATGTGCCTTACAATGTGATGGAAATCCTTGACTATCTAAAGGAACACATTTACGGCAAGGTCACCATCCGAGACTTGGCAAAGCATTTAGACAAGAGCGAAAGCACCATCAAGCAACTCTTCGCTCAGTACCGTGATGGCGGAATTATCCGCTATTATAATACCCTCAAGATTAAAGAGGCCCGCAAGCTCATCCGCGAAGGGAAATATAATATGACACAGGTTTCCGATATGCTACAGTTTGATAATCCACAGTATTTTTCAAAATGCTTTAAAACAGTTACGAATATGACACCAAGCGAATATAAGGCATCGATTATGGGGTGATGTTAAAACGTCTATAATTATTGACATTATATTATATATTGTTTATAATCATAAACATTAAGGAGGTATAAACATGTCCAAGAATCCATATAATATATTACCTACAACTGAAGAAATACTAAGAACAATGGGGGAACAAATCAAACTGGCAAGGCTTCGCCGAAATCTATCCGTCGAACTCGTTTCTGAACGCGCCGGCATTAGTCGTGCTTCTCTTTGGAATGTTGAAAAAGGAAGTCCGTCGGTTGCAATCGGTATTTATGCCGCTGTTCTACATGCCCTCAATAACATGGATAAAGACCTTCTGCTCGTGGCGAAAGATGATGCAATGGGTAGAAAAATGCAGGACCTTCAATTAATAACAAGGAAGCGAGCACCACGAAAGAACCGGAATTCGTTTTAAATTGGATGAAGATGGTCACAATACCGGTGCCTGGGAAAAAGTTGTTCATGACCTAGCAGCAATGTGTGGATTGAATGTTCCAGAATCCAAACTTGAGACCTTTTCAAAATTAGGAAGTACTTTTCTTGTTAAACGCTTTGACCGCAATGGTAATAAGCGAATTCATTTTGCTTCCGCCATGACCTTACTCGGTAAAACAGATGGTGCATCTGCCGCTGACGGAAGCAGTTATCTGGATTTGGTTTCTTTTATAAAAGCAAATGGATGTAATCCAAAAAATGACTTAATAGAATTATGGAAGCGAATTGTTTTTAATATGGCTGTTTCTAATACCGACGACCATTTGCGAAATCACGCATTTATTCTTCACAAAAATGGTTGGACTCTGTCTCCTCTATATGACGTTAACCCTGTGCCTTACGGCGACGAACTTGCTTTGAACGTCAATGAGGATGACAACCGGATATCCATCTCCTTGGCCATTGAAACTGCTCATCATTTCGGTATCAAAGAATCTGACGCACAAGTGATGGCACAAGAGATTACAATGATTGTGAGAGAAAATTGGGAATCACTTGCTAAGAAATATAATATTAGCAGGGGACAACTCGAAGATATGCGCCCTGCTTTTAGTGCTTGTTATGAAGAAGGCTAGGATGACATATTGGATAAGAACATAAAAATAAGGCTCCTTTGTGAGCCTTATTTCCCTTCAATCTCCTGTTTCCAATATACACGGAACTGTGTCTCGTCAATCTCTTCCACGAATCGCTTTTTATATAGAAGAAACTCTTCCATGTCCATCAGTACGTGATAGAGTTCTGCGCGACTTTCAAACTCTTCATGAGTCTCCGGAAGTGGCTCATTGCGAAGTTCTGTGACTAACCCTTCCAACTCCTCAATCTGTTTCTTTGGATCATTCATTTCCGTCACATACTCTGTAATGTCTGTTATAAAATCTGCTACGATATGTGCCTGCTTTGGCATATTTCGCATACGTCGCATTTCCGAATGCAGATTATGGAGCGCACCGCACTGTTTCATACGCATTTCAAAATAATTGATATAGTATTCCGGATGAGAGTGGAACGTATTATTCTGATATTCATAAGCCAATTCCAAATATTCATCTAGTTCCCGTTCCAATTTTATCAAATCTTCCCATACACTATCACCCGATGACTGATTCGACAAGTAGCTGGCTAGTTCAGATAGAATCAGTTTCATCTGATGTTCTACATGACGCATGCTCTGGATAATACCATTCTCCTGTGCATTATTGATGTGTATCAAATTCAGAAGAATCGCAATCACAATTCCAATCACAACCAAAAGCAATTCATTAATCAAAAACTCGACTGTAAAATTCTGAGTTGTCAAAAAATGAGTTCCTATAACCGCATTTACAGATAAGGTGCTTCTCCATCCCATCACTTCTCCCAAGAGGACAAGACAGAATAGAAATACCCCGTATTCAATCCACATATTGGGAATAAAGTGAAAAATCGTCCAACACAACGCAACCGCCACCACATAAGTTATCAACCTCAACAGAGATAATTTAAACGTTTCCCACCTAGTTGTAATCAACGTGAGAAGTGTAATAATCCCGGCTGAAGTAGCGTATTCCAGGTTCAGGGCTTGTGCAATGTAAATCGCAACGCTGGCACCTACTCCTATTTTCGCTGACAAAAGCAGCATTTTTCTTATTTTAAATCTTCGTTTTTCGTTCATAACGCTCCTAATACTTCACCTATTGGTTCTTGGATACACAAATCTGCATAGGCATCTCTGGAAGTCATGCTTTTATTTAGCACTACAAGATGGTCACCTCGGAAATAATCAACAAATCCTGCTGCTGGATATACAACCAATGACGTCCCACCAATAATCAACATATCAGCCTCTCTAATTGCCTTGAGCGATTTATTTATAATAGTATTATCCAATGTCTCTTCATATAATACCACATCCGGCTTTATGATGCCACCACACTCACAGACGGGAATTCCCAGAGATTCCTTTACGTATTTTGCATCATAGAATTTGCCACATTTCTGACAATAGTTACGGTGGATGCTTCCATGTAACTCCAACACATTTTTATTGCCCGCCATCTGATGAAGTCCGTCTATGTTTTGCGTAATTACTGCAGTCAACTTTCCTGACTGTTCTAATTCTGCCAGTTTTAGATGCGCTTTATTCGGTTTCGCATCTAAATATATCATTTTATCCTTGTAAAAATCATAAAATAGTTTTGTTTTCTGCACAAAAAACGTATGACTTACAACCTGTTCGGGAGGATAATGATATTGTTCCTGGTATAGCCCATCCGCACTACGAAAGTCCGGAATGTTGCTTTCCGTAGAAACTCCTGCTCCGCCAAAGAAAACAATACGGTTGCTTTTTTCTATCATTTCTCGCAGCTTTGTAATTTTCTCCATATTAATTTCTCGTCCTATCCAATTCTATCTTTAACGCTTCTTCTCCGCTTATCTGCGGTTGTCTATCTTCTTCTACTGTCTTGTAGCATGATAAATATTCACAATAGCCTGTGTAATTAATCTCTTAAAATCTACGGCCACGCGGTCTGCTGTCTCCTGCACCTCAGCATGTGATAGAGGCTGGTCAAGCATGCCACAGCCCAGATTGGTAATACACGAGATACCACAAACCTTCATACCCATGTGATTGGCCGCCACGGCTTCTGCCGCAGTACTCATACCTGCTGCATCTGCGCCCAATGTTCTGCACATTCTCACCTCTGCCGGTGTCTCATAATTCGGACCTGTAAGCTGAATGTATACACCCTCCTGAAGCTTGATGCCAAGCTCTTTCGCCGTACCTCGAATAATGTCTTGAAGATCCTTTTTATACACATCGCTCATATCAGGAAAACGGGCACCCAGTTCGTTTATATTTTCCCCAATCAGCGGAGACGGAACAAAAGTCATGATGTGATCGGTAATCATCATAAAATCTCCCGCATGGAAATCAAAATTCAATCCCCCTGCTGCATTTGTCAAAAAGAGAACCTTTGCGCCCATCATTTTCATCAACCTGGTCGGCAACACCACATCTGACATGGCATAGCCTTCATAGTAGTGAACGCGCCCTTGCATACATACCACCGGAACGCCCTGAATATAACCGAAAATAAAACGTCCTTTATGTCCCTCTACTGTTGATATTGGGAACCCTTCGATATCATGATAATCCAAAGTTGCTACGATATCTATGGTTTCTCCATAATCGCCAAGACCGGAACCTAAGACCAACGCAATCTCTGGTTTGAAATCAATCTTCTTTTGTATACTTTCATAACATTTGAATAATTTTTCATATACTGGATTCATTCCTGCTCCCCCCATTTGACTCGATCTCCTAATTTTTTTCATAATAGTATCTTATCATATTTTACTCTTGCTATACACACTTTTTTGTGCTAGAATACAATTTGTCAGCGGATATGGCGGAATTGGCAGACGCGCTAGATTCAGGTTCTAGTCGGGGTTTCTCGGTGCAGGTTCAAGTCCTGTTATCCGCATAATAAAAAGGAGTATCAATTTTTTCTACAATTGATACTCCTTTTTAATTTGTTGGTTCAATCATTTTACGTATCTCCTTTATATACAAAGACTTTTGGTTTTTAATTTAAGTTTTTGGTGGTCCGTCCTCCTTGTTTTTATTTTTTGTTATTTTTCATTTATCTTTTGTTTATACTGTCATTATATCATCATTTTTGTACTTGTCAATACATTTCGCAAAAATATTTTTAAATTGTCTGACATTTTATCGTACATTGTCTTGCAAACATATAATTTCTCTACTTTTCCTTATTCTACTGTTACCACCTTCGCAAGATTTCTCGGTTTATCCACATCTAAACCTTTGTCCGATGAAACATAGTATGCCAACAGTTGTAGTGCAACCGCTGCCGGAAATACCATGAATTTATCTTCCAAATCCGGAAGAAGTACAAGTTCGTAATCTTCTTTTAATTGCTTTGCCAGTGCTTGTTTTATAAAAAGCACGACACTGGCACCACGTGCTTTCACTTCCTTGATATTAGACAATTCCTTTGACATCAATTGTTCTTGCGTAACCAACGCAACCACCGGAACGCCCTCCGCAATCAATGCAATCGGCCCATGCTTTAATTCTCCCGCTGCGTATGCTTCAGAATGAATATATGACACTTCTTTTAGCTTCAAAGAACCTTCCAGCAAGGTAGAGTAATCCATGCCACGTCCAATCATAAATAAATCTTTGGCTTCCAGTACATTTTTAGCAACCACATGGATTTCTTTTCGTTGTTCCAAAACCTTGGAAATCGCTTCCGGAACCCGCTGAAATTCTTCCATGTAATGGCG
>JAZOMR010000201.1:0-9953 GCA_045654105.1 Faecalimonas sp.
TGGATGCAAATGCTCCGGAAAGTATTCACTTATGTGACTTCCCAGTTGCTGATGAGGCTATGATTGATGCTGATTTGGAAGCCAATATGGACGAAGTATTGAAACTTGTTGTGATGGGTCGTGCTTGTAGAAATGCTGCAAACATCAAGAACCGTCAGCCAATTGGCAAAATGTTTGTAAAATCAGAAAAAACTTTACCTGAATTCTATCAGGAAATCGTGGAAGAAGAGTTAAATGTAAAAACATTAGAGTTTACGGATGATGTAAGAGCATTTACTTCTTATACATTTAAACCACAACTGAAGACAGTTGGACCAAAATATGGCAAATTACTTGGCGGTATCAGAGGTGCGCTTGACTCATTAGACGGAAATGCGGCTATGGATGAAGTGAACGCTACTGGTATGCTTAAATTAGACATTAATGGTCAGGAAGTTGTATTGCTGAAGGAAGACCTTTTGATTGACATGGCACAAATGGAAGGATATGTATCAGAAAATGACAATAATATTACGGTTGTTCTCGATACAAATCTGACAGAAGAATTGTTAGAAGAAGGTTTTGTAAGAGAATTAATCAGCAAAATCCAAACTATGAGAAAAGAAGCTGATTTTGAAGTGACAGATAAGATTAGGGTGTTTTATGTGGGAACTGAAAAAGCAGAAGGAATTTTTGCAAAATATGCAGAAGAAATCGGCGGAGAAGTATTAGCTACCGCTGTAGAAAATAAAACACCAGAAGGCTATACAAAAGAATGGAATATCAATGGCGAAAAGGTGACTTTAGGTGTTGAGAGATAGGGAGAATTATATGGCAAAGACAAAATTTAACAAAAAAGAATTTCAAGAACAAGTAAAAGAGAACGTAAAACGTTTGTATAGAAAGACAATTGAAGAAGCGACAGAGCAACAACGTTTTCAAGCTGTTTCTTATGCTGTGAAGGACCAGATTATTGATAACTGGTTGGCAACACAAGAGCAGTATAAGAAAGATGACCCAAAGACAGTTTACTATATGTCAATGGAATTCTTAATGGGTAGAGCATTAGGAAATAACTTAATTAACCTAACTTCATACAAAGAAGTACGCGAAGCATTAGATGAAATGGGAATCGACATCAACGTAATCGAAGATCAGGAACCGGACGCAGCTCTCGGTAACGGTGGTCTTGGAAGACTTGCAGCATGTTTCTTAGATTCACTTGCTTCCCTTGGATATGCAGCATACGGCTGTGGTATCCGTTACCGCTATGGTATGTTTAAGCAAAAAATCGAAAATGGTTACCAAGTAGAAAAACCGGACAACTGGTTAAAAGAAGGTAACCCATTTGAAGTTCGTCGTGATGAATATGCGAAAGAAGTTCGCTTTGGCGGAAATATTCGTGTAGAATACGATGAAAAAACAGGAAGAAATAACTATATTCAGGAAAATTATGAATCTGTACTTGCTATCCCATACGATATGCCAATCGTTGGTTACAATAATAACATTGTAAACACACTTCGTATTTGGGATGCAAAAGCGATTACAGAATTCCAGTTAGACCACTTTGACAAAGGTGAATACCAAAAAGCAATTGAGCAGGAAAACCTTGCAAAAACAATTGTTGAAGTATTATATCCAAACGATAACCACTATGCAGGTAAAGAGCTTCGTTTAAAACAACAATACTTTTTTATCTCAGCAAGTTTGCAGGAATTAATTGCAAAATACAAGAGAGACCATGACGATATCAAGAAGCTTTATGAAAAAGTAACGATTCAGATGAACGATACTCATCCAACTGTTTCTGTAGCAGAGCTTATGAGACTTCTTATGGATGAAGAAGGTTTAGAATGGGATGAAGCATGGGAAGTTACAACAAAAACATGTGCTTACACCAACCACACAATCATGGCAGAAGCGCTTGAAAAATGGCCAATTGACCTATTCAAGAGATTGCTTCCACGTGTGTACCAAATTGTAGAAGAAATTGACCGCCGTTTTGTTGCTGATATCAGAGCAAAATATCCGGGCAATGAAGAAAAAGTTCGTAAAATGGCTATTTTATACGATGGTCAGGTTAAGATGGCTCATCTTGCAATCGCTGCAGGCTACTCAGTAAACGGTGTTGCTGCACTTCATACAGAAATCTTAAAGAAACAAGAACTTAAAGATTTCTACGAAATGATGCCACTTAAATTTAACAACAAAACAAACGGTATTACACAAAGACGTTTCTTATTACATGGTAACCCACTCCTTGCTGACTGGGTAACAGAGCATATCGGAGATGGCTGGATTACAGACCTTTCTCAGATGGCTAAATTAAAACCACTTGTAGAAGATGAAAAAGCAAGAAAAGAATTTATGGAAATCAAGTATCAAAATAAAGTTCGACTTGCAGAATATATCTTGAAACACAACGGTGTGGAAGTTGACCCGAACTCTATCTTTGACGTACAAGTTAAGAGATTACATGAGTACAAACGTCAATTCCTCAACATTTTACACGTAATGTACTTGTACAATCAGATTAAAGATAATCCGGGAATGTCATTCTACCCAAGAACATTTATCTTTGGTGCGAAAGCAGCTGCAGGTTACAGACGTGCAAAACAGACAATTAAGTTGATTAACTCTGTTGCAGATGTTATCAACAATGATGCAAGCATCAACGGAAAAATCAAAGTGGTATTTATTGAAGACTACCGTGTATCCAATGCAGAATGGATTTTTGCTGCAGCAGATGTCAGCGAACAGATTTCTACTGCATCAAAAGAAGCTTCCGGTACAGGTAACATGAAGTTCATGTTAAACGGTGCTCCAACACTTGGTACTATGGACGGTGCAAACGTGGAAATCGTAGAAGAAGTTGGTATTGAAAACGCATTTATTTTCGGTTTAAGCTCAGACGAGGTTATCAACTACGAAAATAATGGCGGATATAATCCAATCGACATTTACTTTAACGATTGGGATATCAAACGTGTGGTTGACCAGTTAGTTGACGGAACTTATGCAAATGGAGATAGAGAATTATACAGAGATCTTTATAATTCACTTCTCAACACACAAAGCAGTGATAGAGCAGACACATACTTTATCTTGAAAGACTTCAGAAGCTATGCAGATGCACAAAGACGTGTGGAAGAAGCTTATAGAGATGAAGAAAAATGGTCAAGAATGGCTATGATGCAAACAGCTTCATGTGGGAAGTTTACATCTGACAGAACGATTCAAGAGTACGTGGATGATATCTGGAAGTTGGATAAAGTGACAGTGAAAATGTAGTGCTGATTTGGCTTGCTTTTTGCAGTAAATTAGAGGACCTTGAATGGGCTTTTGAGCCTGTTCGAGGTCCTCTTTGCGTTTTGCTTTTGCTGTTCTGCCCATGAGGTTGGTTTGTTGGGGGTGTGGGTAGAGAAAATGCAAACTTGTTAATTGAGTTTCTACCCATGAGATGTTATTCCGGCTTTGTGGTTAGACAAAAATTATAATCATTACTCAAATATCTGCCCATAAGTCTATTGTTCCGGCTTTGTGGTCAGATAAAAATTATAATCACTATGCTAATATCTAACCATAAGCATATTATTTTGGATGAAAGGTAAGAATTTTTGGCTTAACAGGTTAATTTATTATGCCCATTGGGATGTTTTAGTTTCTTGTGGTGGGAAGAAAAAGGTTGCCAACGTATTAAGTGTGACGATTTATGAGTTTTTTGAAAAAATTTGAAAAAATTTCGAAAAAACGTATACTTTTTTTGCAAAAATACGCACTCAATATATAGAAGTAATTTTAACAACAGAAGGAAAAGGGGTAAAAGAAGATGAACAGAATGAAAAAAATGTTATGCGCGTTGTTGGCAATGGTTATGGTTGCAGGTGTATGCGTAATACCAACAGAGGCGAGAAGTGATGATGATAAGGTACAGGCTTTGCAAGCACTTATTGATAATGCGGAGGAAGGTGCAGTTATAACATTGGAAGAAGATTATCAATGGTCAGATGGAGAACCAATTGAAATCCCATCTGGAAAAAATATTACATTAGATTTGCATGGACATACATTGGAATCCTTAGATATGTTCCCTGTCATTTCAGTAATGTCAGGAGCACAACTTGAGATTGTTAACTTGTCATATAATATTGGTACTATAAAAAACACATGGTTTGAAGGATGGGAACAATACTACCAAGAAGAATGGGTTGGTTTGTTCAAAGTAGAAGAAAATGCAAAAATCACTCTTGATGAGGGATATTATATTAGTGGATATAATATGTTTACAAGTGATAGTGCAGGAGAAATTATAATAGAAGGTGGTTGCTTTAACATAATGCCAAACGGAGAATACAGTATTCCGGAATATACATATTTAGGAGAGGGTTATGTAGGGGCAGGAGATAATTGGCACAATTATTATTACTTATTTGACGCAATGCGGGTATCTATGAATTATGATGTCACTGTACCGGTTGGGCGGGAAGTTGAATTTAAGATGTCAGTCCGTAATCGGGCAGATTATCCAATTGAGAATCTTGATGTGCAAATGGGATACGCCACACTTATCGATGAATTTACATTAGGTGAACTTGTCCCATTTGAGGATGCAGTAATAAGTGAAGAATATACTATAGAAAATGGAAAAGTTAATATTCCTAAGTTAGAAGCAGGAAATGGCATAGCAATTACATTTAAAGGAGTTATTCCAGAAGAAATGCTCGGACAAGAAATATATATTAAATGTGAAGCAAACATCATGAAGGACGGCGAGTGTGTTAAACCTGATTGGCGTGCAGAAAAAGCAACATTGTATCAGGTTACATCAGATACCCAGGATTCTATTACAGAGGAAGAAGTTTCAAAACCAGTTGATAATGTAACTGTGGTGAAAAAACAAGAGACGGAACAAGCCGTTGGAAGTGAAACGGCCAAGGTAGTAGGAAATATTTTGAGTGGAGGAGTAAGCGAAGAAGTAGTATCGACAGAAACTGCTACAAAGGTTGCAGAGGCTATCGAAAGTGGTAAATCTGTAAAGGTTGAAATCGTAGTAAAGGAAATGTCAACTGAGGAGGTTAAACAGATTACTGATACAGATAAGAAAGCAATAGAAGATAAAGTTGCTACAGAACTTGGAGAAGACGCAAACTTGCAATATCTTGACCTTTCAATTATGTTAAAGGCAGATGATGAAGAACTTGGGACATTAAACAAATTGGAAGAAGAGATTACCATTACTGTAGCAATTCCGGAAGAATTAAAAGCAGATGGAAGAACATATAAAGTAATTCGTAATCACAATGGAGTAGTGGAATTATTAGATACAGTTGTGAACGAAGATGGCACAATCTCTTTCAAGACAGATAGATTTTCAACATACGCAATTGCTTATGCGGATAAGGAAGAAACAAATACGAATCCAAATCCGGGTACACCATCCACAGATAACATCAAGGATATGAACACAAGTACAAATACTAATACCAACCAGAGCAACAAAACACCATCAACAGACTCGAAAGCACCACAGACAGGAGACAATAATTTAGTTATGGTATATGTAGTAATCTGCTTGGTAGCATTGGCAGCAATTGTTGTAACAAAGAGAAGAAAAGTATTTGCAAAATAAAATAACTTAACTCACGGATGAGCCGTTTGGAATCTATAGTGTTCTGAAACGGCTTTTATCCGTTTTATGAAAAAAATAATTGTATGTGAAAATATGACGTAAGAAACGATTGGTGGTATTATAATGATAGTTATATAGAACATACATAGGAAAAGGCTAAAAGAATGAGAAAAATCAAGAAAATACACCACCATTTTGAAGAAGAAAAGTCAATTTTATTTGAGGCGATTAACGATTTTCAGAATGGTAATGAGGACAAGGCTACCGTTATTTACAAATTGAGCAAACAATATTGCTATAGCATGATTTATCATCAGGTGTCGAAATTTATTGACCAGGATATTTTATTTGGAGACACGAAGGCGATTGTTGAGGATGTCATGCAGGAACTCTATATGGAGTTCTTCAAGACTATTTCTCAATTTCGAAATGAGGAACCAAACAGTTTCTACAAATGGATTATGGTGGTTTCGAATCGCATGGTGTTACGTTATGTTGATAAGAACAAGATGGAGGTCTTACAAAGGGAGCAGAACCAAGAATATGGCGACGAATATAATGTTAAAGCATTTTCGGATATCGCAGAAGATGAAGAACATAATCCTGAGTTTATACCAGATTCTGCTTTGGAGAAAAAAGAGTTTCAGAAACTGATGAAGAAATTTATCAAGAGACTCCCGGAAGAACAGGCAGAAACAATTATCTACCATATTTATGGTGGACTGAAATATCAAGAAATTGCAGATATTATGGGCGTTTCGCTTGTTACTGTTAAAACTAGAATGCGTAAGGCCAAAGACTCATTAAAGGAAATGATATCCGATTATGAAAAGAAAACAGGAACTCGCCTAAGAGGAGTGGCACCACTGCCATTAATCGGTTTCTATCTGCGTGTTTATGCAGAACACTCGAAACTACCAATGTCGGTGGATTTCAAATTATTCAATCAGATTAGAAAAACGGTAGGACAATCGGTATCGGCTATAAGCAGGTATATAGAGACCCTTACAGAAGTAAATGGTGTGAAAAAAATTGTAGTTGGTGTCGTAGTTGCTACCGCAGTTAGTACAGGAACGGTCGGGGTAATTCAGCACAACCAGTCTACTACACCAGAGCCGACTCCGATTGTAGAGGAACAGGAAGAAGATACGAAAAAGGAAGAGGAAAAGGAAAAGAAGGAGCAAGCCCCGCAAGAAGTTATTGAACATCCGGTTGAGAATCACACTTATTTTATCTATTGGGATAGTAAAACGGTTGATGTTTCTTCTTACGTACATGAAGGTGATTACTACGAGGACCCTACTTATGGTCGAATCAAGAAATGGTTGATTTGCGAGGATGCGCTTTTACAATTGCCACTTACGAGGAAGGTTGTTAATGGAACCAATGTATATTGCTATGACGACGGCACAGATAAATACGAATTTGTATTTAATGGAACGAATTCATATACAATCAATGGCGCTCCGTACAACTATGACATGGAGATAGAAGTGATTGATGGAAAGAAATATATCAATCCATACCATTTGCAAACAAATATGTTTGGAATGACGAATTTTATAGCAGGTGGAGGTTCCAGCGGGAACTTCGTTGCGATTAAGACCAAGCAATATCAACCTCCAACAACGAGCAATCAAGGTTCGACAAACGCGACTACTCAAAACCAGTCGTCCGGACAGAATAATCAAGGTCAGACGGGTGGGGCAACTACGTCGGAAAATCAATCTCCTGCGGATGCAATAATGGGAAGTGTCACTACTCAGATTCCACCACCGGGCGGATATAAGAATGGTGATATGTATGCGACTAGTCGATTTGAAGGCATTGCTGAATATCTGAAAAGCGAAAGAGGCGGAGCATATTTGACTGTTAATGAAACATCGCTGAATTATTTTGATAGAATTTATGTCTCGTATATGAATGAAGATGATTCTTGGATGTATTTGCGACTTTCAAATTGGACGGCAACAAATGAGGAAGAATATGAAATCTATTGTACTCTTGCAACTACGTTATATCAGGTAATGGGAGGTATCTGCGGGGCAGGTGGCGAATATGGAATGCAGTTAAATCATTTAGTGACAGACCTTATTGGCCAGTATGGAGAGCCGGAAAATGTACCTACCCAAGGAGTGGTTGAGGAAGACGTTCCAGGACTATCCGTAACCATAACACAAGGTTTGGAAGGAATGGAAATTAGATATTTTGTAGAGTAGTATAGACGTCAGACCGATAAACAAAGCAGTTGTCGTTCTGGGCGGAATAATCAAGGAGGTCTTTTTCTTCAAATAAGACCTTGCACTTTAGTTATCTTAAGCATATAATAGTGGCACAAGTTTTTATACTATGTCGTAAGGGGAAGGGAAAATTGAAAATGAGAAAGAAATATGCGGTACTTTTATTTTCAATTATGCTTGCTATTCTACTAGGAGCGTGTGGAAATACGGAAAACAAAAAGGAAAAAGGAACAGAGAAAAAAGACAACACAACTGTTGAAAGCGGTGAAACAACGGATAAAGAGGTAGAAACAGAATCTGAGAAGAAGGAAAACGAGACAACGGAAACGGTGGAAATTCCGAAAGATCACATTCATTCTTACACAACAAAGGTGGTCGCTGCTACTTGTGCGAAAGATGGTTATACTTTAAATAGTTGTGAATGTGGAGATTCATACAAAACAGATACGGTAAAAGCTATAGGTCACAGTTACGGTGGATGGAATACTACAAAGGCTGCCACTACAAAGGAAAAAGGTAAAGCAGAAAGAGTGTGTGCATCTTGTGGTGATGTGGATAAGAAAGAGTTAGATAAACTTCCAAAGAATCATGAACATTCTTATACGAAGAAAGTAGTGGAAGCTACCTGTAAGGCAGAAGGCTATACTACACATACATGTTCCTGTGGCGATAGTTATACCGACAACAAGACCAGTAAGAAAGCACATTCGTATAAAGCAAAAGTGACGGCACCTACTTGTACGACAGAAGGCTATACAACTTATACATGTTCTTGTGGTGATAGTTACATTGGTGATAAAACGGCAAAGACAAGCCATACATATACGGACAAAGTTACGAATCCGACATGTACCACAGAAGGTTATACAAGGCACGTTTGCTCAAAGTGTGGAAGTGCATACACGGATAATAAAGTTTCAGCAACAGGGCATTCATATTCAGTAACGTCAAATACGGCTACTTGCACAGCAGATGGAAAGAAGACAGAAACGTGCGGTAAATGTGGGGATAAGAAGACATCAAATGTATCAGCAACAGGACATGATGAAAAAACAGAAACAAAAGCAGCAACATGTCTTTCTAAAGGATATACGAAGGTAACATGTAAAAAATGTAATACAGTGGTTTCCAATACGGAAATTCCAAGAGTGAAGGAACATACATGGAAAACTAAGACTTTGGCTCAGGCCGCATTAGAAGCATATGAAAATGGTATTTCTGAGTATATGCCATATCTTAAAGCAACGGAACACAATGTAAAAATTTGCGACTTGTGTAAATATGTTGACTTGGCTTCGGCAACAAGTATATATACAGATTATGAACGGGCGCAAATAATGCTTGGATATGTAAATCAATTACGTAGAGAAGTTTTAGGTGAAGGATATGACCTGGTTTTGGATACTAAATTAATTGAACTTTCTGGTATCAGAGCCAAAGAAATTGTGACAAATTTTAGCCACTATGGTGGAACATATACAAATGCTGGTGAAAATATTATCGATGGTAGTCCAACTATTAAAGCACAATTTGAGGCTTGGAAAAAATCACAAGGACATTACAACAATATGATTCATGAAAACTATAAATATTTTGGTTATAATTCATATGCTGTTTTTGAAAATCAAACTGGCATATTTGGCGTGCAATTGTTTTGGACAGAAAATGCAAAACAAGCGTACTAAAAAAACACTCATCAATTTGGTGAGTGTTTTTGCATAAAAATAGAAGTACAGGATAGACGAGGTTATTCGATTACTTGCCCTTTTTATTCTAACAAGGAATATGAGATGTGATGGGCAAAATTACTTAGTTTTCGATAACTTCAAAAAGTAAGATAATAAATATTCTTTAGTTTGCAAATCTGATTTACTATACGTTTCTACAATTGAGAAAAGTTCTGGTTCTGTATTTGCATTTACCCAATATGTGTTTGGTTTGGGATTATCCGTTTTATCGGTCAAATAATCGGCAGATGTGCCGAGCACATTTGCCATAAAGTAAATCACATGGATAGACGGCGTTCGCTCGCCAGATTCATATCGAAGGTAAGCGGGTTGCGACATCTGCATACGCTTGGCGGCTTCCTGTTTTGTAATGCC
>JAZOMR010000202.1:0-5322 GCA_045654105.1 Faecalimonas sp.
AATCCCGAATTGAAGATAGAAGAGGCAGCAACCATACTCATGGAAGAATACTTTTCGGGACAGACATTCAAGGAGATCGACGCTTATGAAATGGATGATATTGTGACATATTTAAAAAAATTATCTTAAAATTTGGAAAAAGGCATTCAAAACTCCTATAAGTTATATAAGAATAACTTATAGGAGGGCTTTTTTTATGAAGAAAATTGGTTTAAATAGTGTAATCGGTTTTATGATAGGGATTGTAGCGGATATGTTTATCTTTTTTTTACTCAGAACAAGATTCACTCCGTTTGTTTTGGACTGTATATTAATAATAGGTCCGTTTTTGTTTCTCGGGGGATTCGGCATGTCAGAACTAGTGGTTGAGAGAGACAGTGAGAGAGATTGCCGGCGAGAAGTAATTTTGTATATTGAGATAATTTTATGTGTGCTTTTGGCGGAGATAGTATTGTGTTTTACAGGATTACTGACAAGCATATGGGTGCTATTATTTCATGGTTTAGTTGTGACATATTTATCAGTGAAACTATTGAAGCCACGTAATTTGTCATTATATGAACCGGGTGTCGCATTATTATATTCCATGTTTCTTGTCTTTGCGCTGGCGTTTTATAGTGCATTAGTTTTAAAAGGAGTAGTCGTGTTAGTTTTATTACTAGTTTGTGGCGCGGTTTACTTATTTCAAACTGCATAGAAACGAATGATATTGCAATAGGATGGGAATAATGTTATATTATAAATGTAATTATTTTTTATTTTATGGACGATGCTTTTGCGGAAGTCCAAATTACAAATTCCTGGTAACAGGTAAAATATAATAGAAGCAATTGGGTCTCGTAGTGTAAGAACTATGGGACTTTTTTTGTTTCGGAAGGAGGGTAGTGATTTGATTCACATTTTAGAAGAAGGAGGAAGAGCCGATGGGATAAAAAAGGTTCAAATTAACTAAAAATTTATTTATTTAGAAACATGGAGCGTAAGCATGGAAACATTACTAATTATTTTTAAAATGGGCTTTTTTGTAATACTTATAGACATTATCCTGCAGCTAATAGGTCATGATTTAGGTATATGGGAAATCAGTATTATAAATTTCCTTGTGATTTATATATTTCATGCAGGATTTAAGTCGGGTAAAAAAGCGAGTAGTAAACGAAACGAAGAAAGGGAAGGGCAGTAAGGTTCACGTTATAGATATACGTGAACTTTTTTTATGCCCAAATATTTAAAGAAATGCAAAGTATGAGAGAGTATCTAACTACGCTAGATACGATTTAGGAGGAGTGAAGAAAATGAAGGTTATGTATCAGCCAAAATATTTGATACTTGAAAAAGGATTGAACGTACTAAAAAAATTGTGTTACGTGGCCTTGCTTTTTGTGGTGTTCAATGATATCAAAAGGTTATTTGATGTCGAAGCTACATACACCATAGCGCTATTATGCATAGCTAGTGTATTACTAATTGACGGGATATTGTATGTACATATATCTAAAAATCTAATATTTGAAAAATCGAAATCCGATTTAGATTTGCAAGAGATTGCCGACAGAATCAAAATGTCAGACTTTTTAGAATTTAGCCAGTACGAGTACTATCAAGACGTGTTGAAACTAGTAAAATCTGAACTGGATTGTGCGAACGAAAGGTATAAAATATTGTACGCCCATTCTATGAAAAAAAGGGCTACGACAGAAATTTATTTGTCAGTAATATATCTTTTGGTGCTTATATCACGATTAATTGTTTTATCGTGAAATATGTATTTATATGTATGAATATCATCTGTTCTAGATGTTTTGAATAGGTGACAGAGCGTAATGAAAATAAAAGGAGGAAAAGCAGTGAGGTTCACGATTATATTGCGTGAACTTTTTTTATGCTTATACGAGAAAGATTATGTGTAAAAGAGAAGAAAATATTATGGATTTTGCAAAAAGATTATGTCGCGATATGACAGAAAGAGTGGATGACGAACATGAGGTTGTTATTCATGAGGCAACTGTAAATAATGGAATTGAACGTGTAGCTCTTATGATTAGAAAGAAAGATGCGCGTGCTTTTGAAATGTATCCGACAGTGTACTTAGAGGATCTATTTGCAATGTATTGTGACGGAATACCGTACGAATACATATGTGAAAAGTTTGAAAATATAAATGCGGACGCTCAAAAAATGGCGGGGCGTAATGTTTCATGGGTTAAGGATTTTGAAAAGGTTAAAGAACGTATTTGCTTTAAATTAATCAATAAAGAATCGAACTCTGCCGTGCTGTATGAAAGTCCGCATCGCAATTTCCAAGACATGGCAGTGTCTTATTATGTGTTTTTAGAGGTTGACGAAGAAGGGCTTCTAACAGCGCCAGTAAATAATTATTTGCTTGATGTGTGGGGTGTAACAGAGGAAGAGTTGTGGAAAATGGCATATGCTAATACCTGCCGAATGAATCCGGTTAGGTTCGCTTCTTTAGAGGAGAGATTGCAAGAATTATTAGGAGAGTTTATTTCGGCAAGTGCGGCTCGTGCATATGTTTTAGAAGGTAGGTATTCGTTTGGCGCGGCACATATCCTTTATGCCAATGAACTTAGCAGGATTGCTGAAGAAATTGACGACAATCTATACATGTTTCCGATGTCTATTCATGAATGGTTTATTGTGCCTGTCAGTGAGATAGAGTCGGCTCAAGACATGTCTGAAATGGCTTCCGATTATTTTGAAACGGGATTAGTAGAAGCGGAAGAAGTGCTAAGTAAAGCGGCATATTGCTACGACAGGGAAAAAGGCCTTTATATGATTGGCGAATAATGTATGTGAGTAAAAGGAGGAAAAATCATGAATAATTTAATAGGTGATTTAATTATAAATAAAGAATATGCTGAGTTTGTAGAAAAAGTTTTTCAAATGGTTAGTGACAAAATGGGGTCTCAGTTCCGAGTGAGAAAAGAATGTGCAAATAAGAATAATGATACTATTCGAAGGGGCATCAACATTTCTGATTCAAAGGATACATCCCCGGGTTTACGTATTACTCCAACCATATATTTGGAAGAGTATTATGAAAGATATATGGCTGGGTGCGATTTGGCAAAGATTGTGAGGCATATAATAAAACTTTATTATGAAATTAGTAGTCCTTTTCAGTTTAACATGGAATTTTTTGAATTTGATAATATGAAAGATAAGATTTGCTTTAAACTGATTAATAAAGGTATGAATCAGAATTTATTAGAATGTATGCCACATCGTTCGTTCTGTGACCTTGCGGTCACCTATTATGTTTTAATAGTAAATGATGAGAGCGGAGTGGGAACCTTGCCTATTGATGACCATCTGATGACATACTGGGAAGTTAACGAGGATACTTTGTGGGAATTTGCAAATCGGAATACAAGAAAACTTTTGCCACCTCTTTTTCAAACTGTTGATGAGGCATTACATGGGTGTAATAGCGAAAAGGAAGAGTGTTGTTCAGATGAGTTGATTTCATATGTGCTGTCGAATGGCAGAAAGCATCTTGGTGCAGCTTGCATCTTGTATGAAGGAATTCTGGATGATATATCTGAGAAAATTCAGTCTAGTTATTTTATATTACCTTCATCTATACATGAATGGTTCATTCTAGCTGATAATGGGGAGCCTGACAAAGAATCTTGTAATGCTTTGATTCAAGATACTAATAGTACGCAATTGGCAAAAGAAGATCTTTTGTCAGACCATGTATACTACTATGATCGTGAACAGAGAAAACTTTTTTATTAGAATGAGGAGAAGAAAGTATGGATATTATGAATGTAGAAATCATGAGGTATGAGTGCGGTACGAGAGAAGAGTATGTCGCCGAATTGATTGAGAGCATGAATGAAAAGCATAAAGGGAAATATTTGTTTGAAAGCAGAATTGTTGATGCATTGAATGATACAAAGATTCATACGATTATTGCGTTTGATGTAAAACAAAACGAAATTTTCCAACTTCCTATTGAAGATGCATATCAAGCATCCTTATTTATGGGTAAAGATGAAGTGTTTGAGATAATCAACCATAAGATTGGGCAATTCGAAGAGTTTTATTCTCGCGAAGACTGTATAGAAGCGGAAAAACAGTCTATACAGCCGTGGATTATAGGAAAGGACAAGAACCAGGACTTACTGCAAAAATGTCCTTATACAGAATACGGCGATTATGTCATTGTGTATAGAAAATGCACATCTTTTAACGACTATCAGTTGAATTATGGACTAATAACCTGGGAGAACGCTGAAAAACTATCATTAGATCTATTGCAACTGCACGAATTGGCAATGCAGAATGTGCAAAATACGTCTTTGTATACAATCGTAAGCTATAATGGTTGTTTTTTTGAAGAAATAGGAGATTTTACATATCGCATAGGAAATGAATATGAAGAGTACATTGTGCGTGGTGTAGAGGAAAATTATTCTACTGGAAGTCTTTTTAACAAAGAGATTTGGAAAAACATGGGGAATTTGATAGGTGAAAACTATTATATCATTCCATCGAGTGTACATGAATGGATAGTTATGTCAGTAAGTATGACGTCAAAAGAATTGCTAGAAACCACAATCACCGGAGTCAATACAGAATTAAATCCGGAAGATTTGCTTGGTGAACAATATTATCTTTATGACGTCGAGAAGGATGAGATGATTCTGATGAAAAGTCAAAAAGACGAGTAATTTCGCCGAAAAGCAGCTTTTTATGGGTCAAATATATCTATACGACAAATACTTGTTTTTCGCATAGATGTGCTTATTGATATATAACAGATAGAACAATAAGCAGACATATTAACACCTGTGCATATTGCGACAGGTGAATTTTTATGTAAAGGAGTTTTTTACTAATGAAAAACAAAAATAAGGGCAACTATTCTAAAATCGTATCGATTATGTGTCCGCAATGCCTAGAGGTGGTCGATATACCTATGACACGCAAAGAATACCGGAAATATCAAAGATGCGCGGCAAAGACTGAGAACTTTACCAAAGCGCTTCCTCGATTATCTGAACGAGAACATGCTCTTTTAGATGGAAACATGTGTGGAAATTGTTATAAACGAATCTTTGGTGCAACAGGTTGATTAACTTAAAGGAGGAATCAGTTGTGGCTGAAAGAAAATATAAGGTATCTACATTGCAAAAAAGACTTGATAGATACAAAGAACAACTGTATGAAGAAACACTAAAGCCTCAAGGTAATTGGGGTGACGGTATGCGCTTAGCAAAGCTTCGCCCTATTACGAAATGGGAAAGATTAAAGGATAAGGTTGCAGAAACTGAAAAACTTTTAAAAGAAGCC
>JAZOMR010000203.1:0-3114 GCA_045654105.1 Faecalimonas sp.
ATTGAATTCACACGATATCCTACGGAAATAATGGCATCTAAATTATAATAATTTGTTGGTATATACTGTGTTGAACCCTCAGTTCTTCCATGTGGATTGGGTGTTGCAATTTTTGCAACAACCAATGATTGGTCTAATTCACCTGTTTCAAAAATATTTGATAAGTGTCTACTGATTCCAGATTTATCTACACCAAATAATTCTGCCATTGCTTTTTGTGTAATCCAAATAGACTCGTCTTTTATTAATGCACTAACCGTTACAGAATCATCTTCTGTACGATAAAGCACCATTTCCATTTGTTTTGTAATGTCATTTTTCATATAATCCCTCGATTTTAATAAAACTTTTATCCGAAGTATTGTTGCATAAGTGAATCCATTAAAGTTTGTGCTTTATCTAGTGACTTCTGTACTTCAAATTTCAATTTGTCGACTTGAGCAACAAATGCAGCAAACTCATTCTGCAAGTTGATTTCTGCATTCGGAATTAACAATTCAAACACATCGTTCTTTGTTATTGCTTTAAAGGTACTTCCTGTCCCCTTGCCTGCTATTTCTGTCTCCATTACCTTTAATGCGCAATACAAAAAATCATTATTAGTATATTGATGTTTTGCATTAATTGCACATAACCCTCGTCCTATACAACAATCTTCACTCGCAATATTAACAGGTCCAACTGGAGCTCTAACTGACATGAGGACATCTCCCTTTGAAGCCATCTTGCTAGGATTTGTCGTCCAATGTCTAACTATTGTGTACTTTTCTCCATAGTCTGCTTTGCCTTGAAAAAATGGAACACCTTTCATATCATCGTTATAAGATGATGAATCTGGCGATTGCCCCATTGTTATATTCGCCAACATAGATAATTGAACCTTTTCACAATCACTAAACATCTCCACAAATCGGGATTTGATGAGATTGTCAAGTTTTACCAACTGTTCTCGTCGTTTTCTAATAACGCCTTCGACACACTCTACTTTACTAACAATTTCATCCTGCTCTTCAAGAGATAACATTGGGACTAACGTTTCTTCTAACACACTTTTACCTATAGCCTTAAATGTACTACCAGTTCCCTTACTATTCAATTCAGAGTTTTTTGCTCTGAGCAAGTAAAAAATGTATTTCAAATTAACCTTACGTGATGGTGTAATCGCAGCCAATCCGCGTCCTATGCAACAGTCCTCTTTTGCATAATTCAAGGCACCTATCGGTGCTCGAACCGATATCAGTATATCATTAGCGGTTGCCATCTTTTTCGGCTCTTTTGACCATACTCTTACACAAGGATACACTTCTCCAAAATCTGCGTTTCCTTGAAAAAAAGGAACACCCTCTCCATTCTCATTATAACTCGATGACTCTGGTGATTGTCCCATCGTTATACTGCACACATCTTTTAGGTATGTATATTCCATCTCATCATCTCCACAAATCTAAATTTAGTTTAATCCAAGTAATTTTTTCAACTCAGCCATTTCAGTCTGGATCTCAGCTTCAATCTTTTCGATTTTATCAATAATTACTTCTGTTGGCTCGTATTCTACCTGCTCATATACCACTTCTTTATATTTATTGATTGATAAGTCGTAATCGTTTGCAACGATTTCATCCACAGGTACAAAAAAACTCTGCTCAGTTCTTGCTCTATCTTTTTCTTCCGCAAGGTTGCTAAATCTATTAATAATATCTGGAATATCACAATCGGAAATTTCCTGTCTCTTATCATCAAGACTATATCCATCTGCTTTCATATCGTAGAACCACACATTATCTGTTCCACCGGTACCTGTTTTAGTAAATACCAAAATAGCTGTAGATACCCCTGCATATGGTTTGAACACACCGCTCGGCATAGAAATAACTGCATCCAATTTATTATTATCTAAAATTTCTTTACGGATTTGTTTGTGAGCATTACTGCTACCAAACAACACACCATCAGGAACTATAACTGCCGCACGTCCACCTTTTTTCAAAATGCGTAAGAATAACGCCAAAAAAAGTAATTCTGTTTTCTTAGTTTTTGTTACTTTTAATAAATCTGCGGATACTGCCTCATAGTCCAAACTTCCCTTAAATGGTGGATTTGCTAAAATAAGCGTATACTTTTCACTATCTGTATTTTGTTCAGATAAACTATCCCTGTATGAAATGTTTGGATTGTCTACACCATGCAACAACATATTCATTGCTCCGATACGAAGCATTGTCCTATCCATGTCGTTTCCGTAAAACATAGTATTATTAAAATGTTCTCTCATTTTAGCATTGAGTAACATTTCTGCATGATTTTCACGTAAATATTGCTGAGCCTCAATTAAAAATCCCGCACTTCCCATCGCTGGGTCAATGATAATATCATCAGGTTGTGGTGCCACCAATGCAACCATCATCTTGATAATATGTCTCGGCGTTCTAAACTGTCCGTTGGTACCGGCTGTTGCTACTTTCGAAAGCAGGTATTCATATAAATCACCCTTGGAATCTGCATCACCTAATTCAAGCTTATCAATCCCGTCTACAATTTTTGTAAGCATAGCGGCAGTAGGTATCTTAAAAATGGCATCTCCCATATATTTGGCATATGCAGAATCCCCATCCTGATGCAAATTTTTAATAAATGGGAATACACCATTTGCTACTAACTCATACATCTCATCTGCTGAACCTAAATTTTTAAACTTACTCCATCTATATTTTTGACAATCACTAGGAAACATCATTTCATATGATACTCCCAAAAAATTGGCTTCATTTTCTTTCGTTGTTTCAACATCATCTAATTGCTTTATAAACAATAAATATGTAAACTGTTCAATAACATCCAACGGATTGGTAATACCACCAGTCCAAAACGTTTCCCATATTCTATCTATTTTGTTTCTCAATTCACCTGTAATCATTTGACCAGTCCATCTCCTTTATAATACTATAATTTGATAATCAAAACCGGAATCGGTGGATTGTTTGGTCTGTTATAATAAGAGCTCATAATAACCAAATACCGTTTTGAATCTAAGTTTTTTAACTCCTCCAAAATTGCATCTCGTTCTTCAAATCCACTGTCACCACCACTGTAAATACAAAGGCTCATCAATCCGCC
>JAZOMR010000204.1:0-6865 GCA_045654105.1 Faecalimonas sp.
TGAGTATGTCAACGAGTTTTCGCGAGGTGGATCCAGAAAAAATCAAGCTCATCTACACCCTTCGCGGCACCAAATATCAGGCACTTACAAAGGTGGTTATACCAAGCTGCATCCCTGCGATTGTCAGCAATATGAAGGTCAATATCGGATTATGTTTGGTTGGTGTGGTAATTGGAGAATTCCTGGCTGCCAGAAATGGACTTGGATATCTGATTATATACTCTAGTCAGGTGTTTAAGATGGATTGGCTCCTCATGTCGATTGTGATTCTGTGTGTACTGGCGATGGGGTTGTATGCATTGATAAATCTAGTGGAGAAATTATATCAGAAATATTTTTAGATACTACAAAAAGCGGTTGTGGTTCTACTGCAACTGCTGTACATACTTCACATCAAAACTTGACACATCCCATCATATAAGCTAGGATACAAATATCTTTGTATGAAAGTGAGTTTTATCATGATTGGTTTGGGAACTATCATCAACTGTGCCTCCATTCTTGTAGGCGGAATACTGGGATTATTGTTTGGACGCTTTCTCAAAGAAGAGGTGCAGGATTCTTTGACAAAAACCTGTGGCATATCCACCATATTTATTGCCATAGCAGGTGCATTAGAATCTATGCTTCGTATTGAGCAGACTTCTCTTGTCAGTAATGGAAGCCTTTTGATTGTCGGTTGTCTCGCAATGGGTACACTGATTGGTGAGATACTTAATATTGAAAATCTATTTGAACGCTTTGGCGAATGGCTAAAATGTCGGACAGGCAATGCAAAGGATAACCGTTTTATCGAGGCATTTGTCGTTGCATCTTTGACAGTATGTATCGGAGCAATGGCGATTGTCGGTGCAATTGAGGATGGCATGACAGGCGATTTCTCCATTCTAGCTACGAAAGCGGTTCTGGACTTAATCATTATTATGGTTATGACATCTGCCATGGGAAAAGGTTGCATTTTCTCTGCTATTCCGGTTGGAATTTTACAAGGCACTATCACATTACTTGCCCGCTTTGTGAGTCCGATTATGACAGAGGAAGCACTTTCTAATTTATCTATGATTGGCTCTATCCTGATTTTCTGCGTAGGTATCAATCTTGTATGGGGCAAGAAAATACGTGTTGCAAATATGCTTCCTGCCGTGGTTTTGGCAATTATTGTTGCATTTATACCGCTTTAAAACACAAACATCATTTAGATAGAGAAAACTTGACAATCAACCATATCAATAGTATGATTTCAATAGGAATGCATATCTTTCGAAAGTGAGGAATGTACATATGTCAAATGAACATAAAGACCAAATTAGAATTGTACAGGAAACGGTAGCCGGCAAAGAAATTACTTTTGCACATGTAATGGGCGGTCCGGATCCAATTATATATCAGAAACTCGGTTTGAATCCACAAGTAGACTACGGCTCTTCCGCTATTGGAATTATGAATATGACTCCACCGGAATCTGCTGTTATCGCATCTGATATTGCAGTAAAAAGCGGAAATATCTATCTTGGATTTGCAGACCGATTCACAGGAACTTTAATCATTACCGGAGAGATTTCCGATGTAATGTCTGCCATGAACGAAATCGTGGAATACTTCCGTGATTCCTTAGAATATGTAGTCTGCAAGGTTACAAAGAGATAGGACGTGCTGTTATGACTCGAATCACAAAGGAACAACTCCTAGAAAAAATTTTTGATGATGACTTTGAACAGTTAATCGGCAAAAAGTTACGCACGACTCGTGTGCGTGTTCCTGGAAAGGAAATCTGTCTGGCCCATATTATCAATCCGTCAGACCCTATCATCTATCAGAACCTAGCCTTGCATATCGGCGTTCATGAAGGGGAAGACCATACAGGTGAAACACTTGGTCTCATCCGGTTTACGCCATGGGAAGCTGTTGTAGTAGCTGCAGATGTTGCAACAAAAAGTGCAGACATACAGGTTTGTTTTATGGACCGCTTCTGCGGCTCTCTTATTATTTCAGGAAGATTAGCGGATGTGCAATCTGCTGTAGAATCGGTAGTACAATTCTTTGGAGAAGAATTAGGATTTACAGTTTGCAAAATTCATAAAAGTTAAATATAATCAGGTGACTTATGAAAAAATTGTTTTTGATGGGAAGAAGTGAAGCCGGAAAAACCTCTCTTACACAGGCTCTAAAAGGTGAAGAACTTCATTATGTAAAAACTCAATACACCACGACTGAAGATAATACCATCGATACACCCGGAGAATACGCTGAATCCAAGCGTTTTAGTGTTGGGTTAGCCTGCTTTTCCTTTGAAGCGGACGTTATCGCGCTTGTACAGGCTGCTGACGAGCCATTCAATGTGTTTAGCGCTAGTCTCCGCTCTTTTATCTTACGTCCCCTTATTGGAGTCATTACGAAAATAGACTCACCTTATGCTAATATTCCAATGGTGAGACAATGGATGGAAAACGCTGGTTGTGAACGTATTTTCCTAATTAACAATACCACCAGAGAAGGAGTTGCAGAACTCTTAGAATATTTGGAAGATGATTTGCCACCACTTTCCATGAAACAGGCAAAATTCAAACAAGACTTGGGATTAAATCCATGGGACTCTCTTCCTGATGGGGTTGAGTACCCAGAAGAAATCTAACAAACAATACAAAAAGCAGTTGCGACATCACAATCGCAACTGCTTTTACTTATTTAAAACTCACAAATCCATAGCTTTCTAATATCTGAAAGAACTTCGCCAATCTCGGATACAAAGGCTCTGCCTTCTCTCCAAAATGCTCCTTCACAAATACACCTAATTCGATAATATTTTTCTCTCCATCAATGAGTGGCCATACAAAGCTCCCATTCTCATCCAAATGCACCTGTGTGTATTCTGGCTTGTTAAAAAGCTTCTGTGTGATTTTCTTCATAAGACCTGTGTTATGCACATACAAGGTAACCATACCCTTCTCATCTGCATCCCATCTTAAGCCTTCTTGTCTTACCGGAATATTTTCCAAGTAATTCTCGTTTATAATTTGTTTCTTTTTACCCATTGTAAATATCCTTACGCTTTTTTGTCACGTTTTTTCCAGATTGTGAACTTCAGCAAGCATAAAATCATAAGACCGAATACCACTAAGCTGGCAATGTTAGAAACTGTCGATGGCAAGTTTAGTAAACCGCTAATATCAAGTGCACTGTCTACGCCTACTACTGCTAATACAGCAAGAAGAATACCTACAAGACCTTCACCTGCAATCATACCAGAGCAGTAAAGAATACCATCTGTGATAATGTCTTCTTTTTCTTTCTCTTCTTTCTTCATCTTGTCGAAGAACAAACGAATGATACCACCAACCATGATACATGCGTTTAATTGAACTGGCAAATATACACCGATTGCAAATGGAAGAACCGGAATACCCAAAAGTTCAATAACTACTGCAAGGCAAACACCTACAAACACAAGTCCCCATGGAAGGTTACTGTCCATAACACCTTCGATAATCATTTTCATCAAAGTTGCCTGTGGAGCACCAAGTTGTTCAGAACCGAATCCCCAAGCTGCATCCAAGAGATAAAGAACGCCGCCAATTGCAAATGCTGCTGCAACAACACCAATCACTTCACCAACTTGTTGTTTTCTTGGTGTAGAACCAAGTAAATAACCCGTCTTCAAATCCTGTGATGTATCACCTGAAATAGCAGCTACGATACAAATGATAGAACCAATTGCAATGGCTCCTTGCATACCGTGAGCGCCTACATCACCTGTAATCTTTAAGATCAAAGTTGCAATCAGTAATGTTGCAATCGCCATACCTGATACCGGGTTGTTTGAGCTTCCTACTAAACCAACCATTCTAGAAGAAACAGTTGCAAAGAAGAAACCGAAGATAACTACGATAATTGCTCCAACCAATGAAACCGGAATTGCCGGTACTAACCAAACAAGTAAAGTTAATACTAAAATTGCACCAAGAACAATCTTCATGCTCAAATCTTGTTCTGTACGTTTTGTTGATGTAGAACCTACACCACCCTTTAAACTCTTCATTGCGTCTGCAAAAGTACGAACGATAAGTGGAAGTGATTTTACTAAACTAATAATACCACCTGCTGCCAAAGCACCTGCACCGATGTAACGTATGTAGCTGCCCCAGATTCCGCTCGCTCCATTTGCTGCAAATATTTCACCAATTGTTTCTGTACCCGGATATAAAATTGTGGAACTACCAAAAAGTACAATCAGTGGAATCAATACCATCCAGCTTACTACACCACCTGCAAACATGTAAGAAGAAATCTTTGGACCACAGATGTAACCTACTGACATAACAGCCGGATAAATTTGCGTTCCGATTTCGCCTGCAAATCCTTTGAAACGAAGTGACACTTCACTTGGTACTACCTTCAAGCCGTCAATCACGAACTTAAATGCTCCTGCAATACCCATACCTGCAAATACTGTAGTCGCATTTGCACCGCCTTCTTCGCCTGCCAAAAGCACTTCTGCACATGCCTGTCCTTCTGGATATGGCAGAATTCCATGTTCTTTTACAATAAGTGCATTTCTAAGTGGCACCATAAAGAACACACCTAAAAGACCTCCAAGCAATGCAATCAATGTAATTTCAACAATGCTCGGTTTGTCCATGACACCCTCTGCTGCCCAGAGGAACAGAGCCGGTAATGTAAAGATAGCACCTGCGGCAAGAGATTCACCTGCGGAACCAATTGTCTGTACTAAGTTGCTCTCTAAAATTGAGTTTTTCTTCATAATCACACGGATAACACCCATAGAAATAACGGCTGCTGGAATCGATGCTGACACAGTCATACCAACACGTAGTCCAAGGTACGCGTTAGCTGCACCAAAGATTACTGCGAGGATAATACCCATAACGATTGAAGTAACTGTTAATTCCGGAGTGATTTTTTCAGCCGGAATATAAGGTTTAAATTCGTTTTTATTTTCCATCGTAAACCTTTCCTTTCTTATCTTTTTTATTTGTACACTTTATCGCTATGACGCAACAAAGCACTTTCATGATTATAACATAGGGTAGGTACTAATGTCATCATGTTTTTCGGAAAGTCACTCTACTACAACCACACCATCTTCTTTAATGGTAACCTTCATTCCGTCCTTCACATATTCCAGAAACTCATCTCCCAGACAGTCAACTACCGGCATTGAAATGTTATCCAGCCATACATCTGCCAGAATTGCTCCTGCTGCCGCAAGAGAATCAATGTGGTTAGCAAATAACATACAAGCCGGCTGACGTTCCATTGCGCATGCACAATATAGAACTAAGCCACCTGTAGTAGAACCAATTGTCTGTGGTAAGCAAAGGGCTTTTCCAGCCATTGGTTTGCCATACAAATCTGCATTGTTCTGGTCACCGCATTTTGCTGTTTTATCGCCAAACTGTAATGCTGACTGAAGGGATGCCAAGGTATTGAAACCTTCACGTGATACAACTGCTTCTGCTGTAACAGTGCCTGGTGTTACAACACGTCCTTTAAACTCTCTCATGCTTATTTGCCTCCCTTCGTAATTTGTACCAAAATTTCATCATCCGTATAGTAACGGGATGTGGTATATGTACGTAACTTATTTGATGATGTAATAACCGGCATAGATTTGCAAAGCGGGTTATTCATATACATAAGCGGACAAATGTAGGATGTGATAACACCTGTCTTTTCCAGTCTTTTTGCATACTCTGTCTGGTTAAATTCCTCCAACACCTTCGGCGCTGCAGTAAATACTGTTGGAATCACAACCTTACTGTTTCCTGCTTCTTTTAATGCTGCTTCCACGCGGTCTGTCCAGTCCTTCAATTGTTCTAAACTCATATGCGGACAACCCATAAAGCAAAGCTTCGGGGAAGCATCTTTATTTTTCCACATTACCGGATAATTTGCCTTCACGCGTTCTAATTCCGCATCATCAATTACATAAACCTGTGCATTTTCTACGATTAAATCTGTTCCAAGTTCTACCGCTTCCGGTGTTAAATTTTCAATATGATACAAACCTACTGCACCGTTGGATGCTGTGGCTGCGCCAAAATCTTTCAGATAAGAGCATGTTGCTTCATTTAATTCTGTTCCAATCCATTTGTCAAGACCCACCACATACGGTACATCTTCCATAACCTTCATTCCGATTGCAGAACCAAGAAGCTGTGCCTCCGGCTTTTTCTCTGTTTTGATTTCAATAATCCAAGATGCCTTTCTTCCTTCATCTGTAAGAAGTCCGAAGTATGGCACATATCCCAAAACAGAACCCATGATATCCATAATACCCGAGTTACGGTTACAACGTGCACCGAGAACAGAGTTCGCATATACAACTGCAGAAGATTCTGCCCAGCTAAGCACTTCACCTTTTTTCGGAAGGTTTCCTACTGCATCCATGTAGCAAGCACATGTGAATGCATCCTTTTCCATAAGTCCAAGTTTGTTTAACTGGTCTTCGTAGAAATCCTGTTTCGAATACATAAATTTGTTAAAAATCAGTTTCTGCAAAAAGTTTGCAGGTACTTTTGGATCAAGTGGGCGTGGGTCTACTGAGAATTTTTGTTTGGAAACCGCATCTGCTTCCAATAATTGATTCATCAAATCATACACCGGACCGAGCATCTTAAGTCCAAAAGAAGTAACCAAGTGATTGTATTCTGACGTAACCGGTACCATTTTTTCTGCACCAAATGCTTCACCATACATCACCAATGTTTTCATAACCTTGGCTAAGGTTTCGCCCTGTGCGCCATCTAATATGGCTTGTTGTTCATCTGTTAATTTCATCATAACTATTCATCTCCTAAAGCTTCATTGCTACATCCCACGCACCCCAGATAACAGTACGTAGATT
>JAZOMR010000205.1:0-16728 GCA_045654105.1 Faecalimonas sp.
ATTTTACCTGCGAACATAAAAAAAGCTCACGATACCTCTCGTGAACTCTCCTACTGTTCCTCTTTCATTTTTTTTCTTCTTACTTGATCGTTTTCCAGTCTCGTATCCTGATATATAGGCACTACATGAGAGAAAGGTAACTACCCAATACTCCCACGTTGTAGTATCATACCCTATACATAGTAATACAAAACAAATCAAGAAGACATGAACGAACATTTTAATAAATTTCATACACATACTCCTTTCGGTTGTCACTACAACCTTCTTATTCAATTTACATGAACCTTTCTTATCCCATCGGCTCTTCCTCCTTTTTCTTAAAATGTGACTGCAATCACTACCCTCCTTTCAAAACAAAAAAAGCCCCATAGTTCTAACTATGAGACTTTATCGTTTTCTATATTAAATTATACCTGTTGCCAGGAATTTGAAACTTGGACCTATGCTAAAGCATCGTCCATATAGTAAAAAATAATTACACTTATAATATATCATTATTCTGAATCTATTGCAATATCATTCGTTTCTATGCTGTTTGAAATAAGTAAACCGTGCCACAAACTAGTAATAAGGCTAACACAACTACTGCTTTCAAAACTAATGCACTATAAAACGCTAGCGCAAAGACAATACACATAGAATATAATAATGCGACACCAGGTTCATACAATGACAAATTACGTGGCTTCAATAGTTTCACAGATACATATGTCACAATTAAACCATGAAATAATAGCACCCACATGCTTGTCAGCAATCCTGCAAAACACAATACTATCTCCGCCAAAAGCACACATAAAATTATCTCAATATACAAAATTACTTCTCGCCGGCAATCCCTTTCGCCGTCTCTATCAACCACTAGTTCTGACATACCTAATCCACCGGCAAACAAAAACGGACCTATTATTAATATACAGTCCAAAACAAATGGAGTGAATCTTGTTCTGAGGAAAAAAAAGATAAACATATCCGCTACAATCCCTATCATAAAACCGATTACACTATTTAAACCAATTTTCTTCATAAAAAAAGCCCTCCTATAAGTTATATTCTTATATAACTTATAGGAGTTTTGAATGCCTTTTTCCAAATTTTAAGATAAATTTTTTAAATATGTCACAATATCATCCATTTCATAAGCGTCGATCTCCTTGAATGTCTGTCCCGAAAAGTATTCTTCCATGAGTATGGTTGCTGCCTCTTCTATCTTCAATTCGGGATTGTCAAGCTGACCTCCGTCTAGTTCTTTATACGCTAAATCATAACAAGTATAGTCATATCCACTATCACATACTTGAATATAAAAATAACCTGTTTCCAACTTGTAAGCCATCGGCTCTTGTTCTCTATAATCATCCATATATTGTCGTCTTAACCTTCCCTTCTTTTAAATTTAGATACTTTCTCTTATCGATTGCAGTAGCCTTTTCTCTCCATTGTGGACATAAATCCAATTCGATGTCCGTCAATACTGCAGAACCTGCTTGATAAAAACACACTTTTTCCGGATATTCTGTCCCGTTCTTCCAGTACAAAACCCCATTTACAATTTGGTATCCTTGCACAAACAACCTTGTTCTTTCACGAACATGGATTAATAGTAATCCATTTAAGAAATCCGTACAAATCTCATAAAAAGTCCCGTTCATTCCCAATACGTATTTACTATCTACCATAGTCCATCCAGTCCTCTCTTTCGTGCTGGATGCTGAAGCTTTTTTAACGCCTTCTTTTCAAGTTGTCTTGCTCTTTCTGGCGTCATCTGCAGCAGTTCACCTACCTTTGCAAATGTTCTCACACCTCCAGCAACCTCATATCGAAGTTGCAATACTTTGCGTTCTATACTTGGAAGTGTAGAAAGTAATAAATCTACGATACTGCTACCGGTTCCTTTAAAGACTTCTTGTCCGTCCAACTCTTCGACCGGCTTTAACACAACAGTATATTTTAATAATTCTTCCACCTCATTGACCTCCATTTTTAAACTCTCCGCCAGTTGTTCAGCAGTTGCTTCTTCTCCTGATAACAGGCATATTAGATTTGACATACGGATAATCTTCTGCCGTTTACGCTGTATATCTCGTGGCAAATAGATTAAACATCCTGTCTTGTTAATTGCTTCCAATACTGCCTCGCGAATCCAATAAGTTGCATACGTGACAAATCTCACATTAAATGCCGGATCGTATTTTTCGATCGCAAACAACAATCCGATTAATGCCTCTTGCATTAAATCTTCTTGTGGAATACCACAATTAGAATATTGCTTTACCACTCGCCGAATCTGACTATCGCAGAGCTCCTTTAGTTTCTCATATATTTCGAGATTACCTTTACGATACATCTCCACATATTTGAAGTCTTCCTCTAAGGAAGACTTCGCCACCTTTACTTTTTTCTGAGTTTCATTCGTTACGTTCTCCATAATAAAATGCAGGGGAAAGCAAAATGCTTCCCCCTGTTCCTCTTTCCTATCATATTAGCAAAGAAATCCTTCCTCTATTAACACCTGATATTTTGTAAGTTCAGGAGACACTTTAGGACCACTGATTGCAAGCTGCATAGTTACCTGTGTGTCGAATTGAATCTTGTTGGACTCATACTCGTCTGAATATCTATGTCGATATGCGTCGTAGATACAATCCTGCATATATGAAGAAATGTATATTTTCCTACAATCATACTGCACTGTTTCGACATCCGCTTCGAGTGCTTGAGCCACAGCATCATAAAATTCAACCAATAACTTATTGGTAATATCACAATCTTGAAGTTCTATTATCTGACTCATATCAATACCTCCTATGCACCGTATATCCAATCCATGATTCGTTCCTCTGCAGATCCCAAAATGACATCTGCCCAGCTTACAGTCCATGCAAGGTTGCGCTTTAAAGACAATATATTCTGCATCAATTTACAACCTGATTCCATAGTACAGTCAGATGCACAGTTACTATGTTGACTCAACAAATTCAGTAATTTATCTGCATACTCTTTCACCGTATCATCCAAAGATGATGCGTACAATTCCTCCTGAATAAAGCATACTTTTCTTTCTTCTATTTCTTCAGAAATCATTTCCGGAATCGCACAATCATCACGCACATAGAATGTTGCAATTGTGTTCTCGTTTTCTTTGTCACGAGAGACTGTAAATATCCCATCACGATAGTTCAAGATACACTTTTCGAATCCTTCATGTGGTTCTATTCTTATTTCATTACCAAACAAAAAATCAATGATATTCATCATGCGCTCTCCTTTCCGAACTCTACAATAACCACGTTATCCTTTGGTTCCATATAAGGAGTCCACATCATATACAATCTGTGCCTGATATGTCTGTTTTGCCTTTTATACAATCGTTCCTTTTCATGGATATATTCAAGATAGAGCTTACGTCGCAATTCCTTACGCGCTCTTCTTTTTATGCGTTGATGACTTCTAACTACACGCAGAGAATCTCTAATCAGATCCAAATATCCCATGTCTTTTAATTGCACAAAATACGCAGCTCCTATAAAAACTGCAACTACAAAAAAGTCTCCCCAACCTTCCGGATGGTAAGATGCTACTACTGCTTTCATTGCTTTCTTCCTCCTTTTATTACCTGCATTACTTGGCATATTTCCAAAACCAATGCGTTTCCATAATTTCTGTGGCAGGTACCCCCGCCAGATACATTCTTTCAAATTCTGGTTCCAAATCTTTCATATATGCCCCTTTGATAATACTGTGATTCAATTTATCCTCGACAAATTTAGCTTCATCAAAAATCTCTCGGTTGCAGCAATACACTTTATACCAATGTTGCTTGCCCGCCTTGAGACAACCTATACAATTGGCATGTTTGGAATCGGCATATAAAGAAGGCTTTTTCAGTCCAATCTCTTCAATATTACGAAAAGTCCTGTCCCACTCTGCTAAAGGATACATACTCTCATATCCCAAACAGTTTAAATGCCTTCTTCTTCTGTCTATTCGATGCCACTCTGTCGAATCAAAACCATATATCAAAGTGATCTCTTTCGAAGCAAATCCTGGATTCACTGGATAATTATTTTTCAACCATTCATGAAATGGTTTCGTCTTTAAATAATATGTACAGATTTCGCAGCCTGCTCGAAACTTAAATCGTCCATGTTCAAGACACAAAGAAAGCGGAGTTGCATCTTCGTAATTCTTACAATTTGCGTAAGTAATTGGTAGATGCAGAAACTCCGCCACTTCTTGCTTAAATATTTTGATTTTACTATGCTCCACTTTGGAACTTATATCGTGATTTAATAAAATCACATTTTCACTACCGTATCTTCTCACGGTTTCAATAGCGGCTAGTGCTGAACTGTGCCCGCCACTATAACAAACTACATATTTCACTATTTCTCACCCACTTAACATTATATTTTTGTTAAATGGGAAAGCATTTCTATTTATTTCCTCCCAGTGACCTGTTCCATTGAAACAGCGGGCTGTCCCTCAGGCATAAAAGCCCTTTGGCGAACTCTGATAAAGAGTAGGCGTCTTCACCCCAATACTTTTACGTGAGACGGGGTGTATTTGTCTTGGTGCATACTATGATGCAGGTTATCAGCCTATTGGTATTACCTCACCTTACACAACCCTGTATACAGGGCATTTGAGAAATAGTTTACCTGTGTTTTTCATAATTTCCTTTCACACGTCCTTGCTAAAATATACTCCCGGACGTGTTTATACCTCCTACAAATTACATAATTGAACCAATGTCAGTTTCAACGCGATGTCTGAGCGATAGAATCCTTGCTTGATTTTATTTACTGCGTCATCAATGATATTCATAGCCTGATGACACTCTTCAGCAGATAATCTCGGAACAAAGGTACGGTACTGTACTCCTAATTCTTTCAGTGATACGTTGCACACTCTCATTTTGTATGCAAGTCTGTAACTTCTAAGAAGTAGGGAAAGCACTCCTATGACATTGTTTTTTTGATTTTCTAAAATCAAATTTGCTTGGTGTTGAGCCCTCTCATGATTATGCTCGCTTATAAGCTGTATCAAAGAATAGATATCCTCCGTTTCTCGGTCCAAAACTATTTTTTCTACAGTCTCTTTTGTGATTTCCTTAGCCACACATAATCTTTCCAGTGCGTGTAACACGTCATAAAGATTAGATTCTTCAGAATAGTAATTTACATATTGAAGAAAGGTGTTATATGCTTCCTTTGTTATCGCACTACCATTCTTTTTAACATATTGCACGATTGTCTTTTCTAACAAATCATGTGACAACTTATTAAATTCAAGAATTTCCTCTTTCTTGAACGCCTTATATACTTTACTTCTCTTATCGACTTCGTCGCAAAACACATAAACACTAACTGAATTTTTCCGATCTGTGATATACTCTACTAATTCCGTGCATTCTTTCATATTGCGGACACGATATATTAAAACTTTTTCGTCTCCAAACAATGAATACTGACTGAGAAACTGCTTTTCATTTTCAGTAAACTCACTTGTTTCAAGTAAATCTAACTCCGGAACTTTGACCTTCTTACGTATTTCTTTGCGATACTTGTCAATCTGAAACGGTTCTTCACCAAATACCAACATCTTATTCAATGCCTTCACCCCCTTTGACGTCAATTAATTCTTCCATTTCTTGCAAAAACATGCTTTTACCATTACACACTTCTGTTAGGTATAAATGACTCTTGGCTCTTGTCATTGCCACATAGAGTAGGCGCCGATTTTCTTCCACGCAGTCACCGTCAAACTCATCAACTCCATAAACCAATACTGCAGGAAACTCTTTCCCTTTTGAGTCATGGGCGGTAAGCAAATGTAACTGTTCACTTCTTTCGGATTCATAAGTAACTCTTGTATCGTCTTGATAGGTTTTTACGGCAGAAAAAAAGCGATACATCTCAAAAGCATTTTTAACATAACGCTCTCTCAACATATCGTCTAAAATTTGCAGTACCTCTTCATATTCTATGTCAGGTTCAAGGTAACACTCGCAAATTTGCTTGATAGCTTCTCTCGGCTCAAGGTAAAAAAACTGTGTTGCACGATAAATTCTTGCTATCGCCTGTAGCAACGCAGAATCCTCATCCGTAACCGATAAATATCTGGCTCTCTCCTCATTATGTAACGCATAAGCCTGACGGGAAAACAACCAATTATCATAAAGGCTATGAGTGATATCCTCCTTGTAGATTTTAACACCGCTACCTGCCAAAAGCCGGTACCATACCCTATCATCTCGATAATTTCCTTGATGTATAGACAACAAATCAAAGAGCGTCTGAAAAACGTAATCTTCATATAGATAATATTTCGGTTTTTCATATTTTAGTATAGCTGAATCCGGATGTTCCCGGTTATATGCCTCTATCATATGACACACACCTTCCAATTCCCGATTTGTCCGAGCAATGATAGCAATGTCACCTAATCCAATATCCTGTTTTAGAAGTGCATTTAAAAAATTACCTAACTGCTCCATACAAAAATTACGAATAAGAACCGGTTTCCGTCCCGTTTCAAAATGAGATTTCATCTCGACAGGAACTCGTCCCTTATTGTGCTCTATCAAGCGATTCGCCGCTAACAAAATTTCCTTCGAAGAACGAAAATTATCGTCTAAACAAAAATCTTTCGCTCCAGAATATATTTTATCAAACTCTACCATGAAACGATTACTCCCGCCTCGGAAACCATATATACACTGATCGGAATCACCAAACACAGTCAAATTACTTTCCGACGTTTTTACAAGAAGTCGAATTAACCTCACCTGCATTTCATCAAGATCCTGTGTTTCATCAATAAGGATATAATCATACATATCCTGAATATTTTTTAATGCTGAAGCATGTTGTTCGAGAATATCTACAGCATACGAAATCTGCTCGTCATAAGAAATATATCCAGAAAATCGATAGCGATAATCATACATTTCCTTAACTCTCATTATGCCTTCAAAATCCTTTTCGGGATACGCTGCTATAAATTGATTTGCACCTTTTTCGTTAATAAATGCAAAGTCTTGCAACAAGCGTTCTAAAAAACCGGTCTTTCCATTTATATGGTTATAATTAAATCCCGGAAGTTCCGGAAGTTTCTGTAACAGTTCGTGCAGTATCTTTTTACAATCAACTTTACTCACCAATCTTTTCCGACCCGTCCAGCACTCATTCATGCGAATAATCATAAATCCCAACGCATGTAAAGTCATAACATTGAGCCCTTCATGTTCTGGAATTCGCGCCTCTATCTCTCTTGCAGCTTTCTTTGTAAAAGTTACAGCTAAAATTTTGCTTGGTGGCACCCCGCTTTTCATCAAGTAGCGCACCCTTGCAACAAGTGTGGCTGTCTTACCTGCACCTGGTCCAGCCGAAACTCGCATAGGACCTTTTATAGAGTTAATGGCTTCCTTCTGTTTTTCAGTATACACAAACGGCTCGTTCTTCTCTTTTTTCATATCCTTTTTAAAATGAATATGAGTAGCAGACTTGCAAATATCCTTGAAATCACATTGCTTGCAGCTGTTTAGTCGATGACCTGCTATTTCTAGGGAAATAACCTTATCCACATTACCTGTCTTACAGGTTTTCATTTCAGCAAGTGTTACTTCTAACCGAAGATGCGAGATATAATCATCATATATAGACGGCATTCCTCCCTTATCACTACGGCATTTGAGAGCAAGAAGCATAACGGCAACATTTTCGTCAGGATACCGATCACTCATGGCTGAAAGCAACATAAGTAATTCCAAGTTTCCTCGAACCTTCGCCTTTAATGTCTGCTTCCCTTTTCCTTCTTTTTGGGGAAGTGTCGGCACAATGATAATCCCAATATGTCTTCCATCCGCTTCTTCTACAAGAAGATTCGCAGAAAGCGTAATGTCTGAAACATAAGTATTGTAGATTTCTTCCGCATACGGATAAACAAATTCCACATTGCAAGCAACAGCATTCGGAACATTTGATAATAACCAATAATATAATCGTTTGTAATACCAAATGTCCTCTTTAATAGATTTTCGTTTTTGCCATTCAACAAAAAACCAATCTTCTTCTGTCTTTTGCATCAGCAAATCACGTATTTTCTTTTCTACGTATTTCCATTCTGTTCTCTGTAGAAACTCCTCACAAAAAATCGCCACAACTTCCTGAAACAATAAATTCTGCTTATACCGTTTAGACAGGATAACTCGATTGAGTTCATGTCTCTTCGGACAATTAAGAAGTTCCGAAAAATCCATATACGTCATGCCACATACCTCAATTCCGGATATACATCTACCAACTGTTCAATTTTTACTTTTAAGTCTTCAAACAATTGTTGGAAAACAAAGCAATTGATAATCCAATGGAAATTGAGTGATGAATAACCCAAATAGTTATACCCGTCATGTCCCATATCAATGTAAACATACTTATACGAGTCGGTCTGCCCTACTTCCCAATTACATTGTATGTACAAAGGTAATCTCAAGGTGTCCACGACTTCATCCATTACTCTTTTTTCATCTTTGAATTTTGTCTTTACAAGTTCAGGGAATTTTTCACAGAAAAGTTCATATGCACGGATATTCTTGTTCCTTAAAATCAGGATACTTCCTTCCTCAAGACTACAGTGAGACATCTTGATGTTTTCGCGGTTATCCCATAGGATGTCGCGCCATGCGGAATCCAGCTCTCCGAACCTTTTGTTGAAAATCTTTTTCAATTCATTCTTAGGCTTTTGCCATAATTCCTCACTCCACTCATCAGAATCAACCGCAATTTCTACTACTTCAAAACCTGCACACCATACCATCTCACTTAAGACCTCCAGGCAAGAATAATCATATTCCATTACTGTGTCAGATACATCAACGCTAGGAAAATCATTATCCATAATTTTTCCAATTAATAATGTGGGTTCGTCCAGTAGAGTAATGTCTGTGCCATATAATTCATTGAATTTTTGGAAATACCAATGAAATAAATATAATCTTATAACAGTAGTCCTGCTGTCACAATTCAAATACCCCCAGTTATAAAAATCTGTTAAAACATCATCATCAAAGGGATTCCTATCAATTTTACAAATATCTTCATACTTCATTAAAGTTCCTCCTTCTAAAAGTCAAAAAGGCTGTCAGCTAAATCCAACAGTCTTTCCAATATATACATCGCCATAAAAACATTCCAGTTCATATTACCCAACGAGTGTGTTTCACCGCTTGAAGATCCATAATGTACCGCAATCATGTACTCCTGTTTTAATGCGAGAACGCTTTCCTGTTCTTTATCATTTAGCAGGTTTCTTATAACTGACAACGCTCTTAGAATCTTATCATGCTCTTTCCCAAATTTTTTGTTAATTTCATCAGGATGAGTAGCAGCAAAATCTAAGTACTTAAATACTCTTTTACTACTAAAAATTACAACTCGCCGTCCATATGAATAATCCAAACTATTCACAAATACTTTATGAAAAATGCGAAACAATTTACGCGTTCTAACATCACCATAAGTTTTCAAATGGGAAGATATCAATTTCTTTTTTTCACTTCTTTTCATTTTCACCATTTGCGACCAGGACACGCCAGCTGTTTGCTCTACCTTATCAAGTTCAATTTCTTCAAATCGAAAAGTACTCCACTCAGGTAAGGTTGTAATTATTAACTCAAATAATTCTTTCAAATGTTCTTCAACATATACGTCCCCACCCGTATGTGACCGATAAGCTTTCCATACCGCACTCGTATCCTCTATTATGAATTGAAAAATTTCCTCTGAATTGAGTAATTTTGCATAGTACAAGGTCAACAAGTTTACCATGCAAACTTTTTCGCTATCTGATGCATTGCATAGCTTTTCTATGTTACATTTCAAAGTAAGAAATGGTTCTAATTGCATTTTTAACACATTTTCGTTTTTCATAATCAAACCACTTCCTTAAATAATACGGACCCTTGAAAAGTATCAAAGTAGTATACGCCGCCATTCCACATTTCTTCTATGAGAATTTGCACGGTACACTTAAATAAGAGCACTGCAGCCAGCATGTTTGTTGCTAAATGTTGAGGTGCGGAGTTGTTAAGCACTTCACAACTTTCTTCACTTCTAGGTAAAGACTTGTCTTCCATAATGTGCGGGAAGACTTGAGCCCTATCCGGACTCATAATTTTTCCTCCTACTTTCATTCCAACAACAATCTCGCCAGAAGAAAACTCATTTGCTGAATCTAGATAATAGCAAACGGTTGCTTTTTTAAAGTATTCATGCAAAACTTTTCTACACGCATGGTTATCTACACAACCTATGATCACTGTTATATAATCAGATTTTTCTAATTTTTCGATATCTTTTACGGATTCAATATAATTCGGATAGTAACCACACTTGATATCAAACACTTCAGTCAATACTTCAGCCATTACCTCCGCTTTATTTCTTCCTATATCACATGGTAAAAACGGTTGTCTGCCGATATTCTTATTTTCTACAAAGTCTCCATCGATCAGAGTTATGGCACAATGGTCAGCCACACCATTATCATATAGATAACGTCCCAGCATGCTGGTAAAGTTTCCACCAGTCCCACCACAACCGACAATCAAAAAATTATACTTTTTACTCATCAGAATATACCTCCTGCATATTGAATACGTCTGCCAATGTCATTTCACCAAAAGCTCCGGCCATACCGGAACGAATCTTAAAGGAACATCTAGGCTTGTCAAGATTACCGATTACCATATACAATCGTATACCTTTTTCATCCGCATTATCTGTATGGGAAAAGAACGCGTGAAAAGACGCGTGACTGTGAATATCCATCACAAGTACATGCTTAGCTTCCATTTCAGTATTTCGTTGAAAAATCACATGTCCCCTTCCGCACTTTTGCTCTGGCACATAGATAGAATATGTTCTTTTTTCCACATCATAAAAGATTTGCACAGCAAACTCATATGTAGGATTTTTACGAAACAACTCTATCGTCTCCTCTACAATAGCCCACGGAATTTTAGGTGCCGTTAATTCAAACTCAACCGGACCATTATCTGTCAGGTTTCGTTTAAAAACACCAAATGGTCGCGACTCTATTCTCCACTCACATTGGTTTTCATCAACAATCACGTCGTGCTTATAATCTTTTCGTTCAGATATAATCTGCAACCCTTTTCTTGAACTTTTCAGAATTGGTACAACGAAATGTCGCTTGTCATAAGTCATTTCCGTACGTTCCTTTGAATATTCCGGGTATTCAGCTTCAAGCACCTTTCGTATCTCGTCTAAAGAAGCTTCGCCCTTTCCATTCACATCTTCCGGTGAAACAATAATTCTAAAGCCACCTGCGCGAACTTCCACTGGCAAGGAAATATTTTTATTATCATTTTCCTTCTCTTCCCTAATGATTGGGAAAAGTAAGTTTTCAGACTCTACATACGCAAAGGAGCAACCTGCAAACTCCGGATGTTCCTTACTATATAACTGTCTAAATGTATCCTCTGTAAACTCCTCGTCGTCCAAATCATCTTCTGTATATACTTCTTTAATGTCAAGATATCCAACTGTAACAGGAAGAGTATAAGTCTTCCCTATGGCAGCAGTTGCTTCCATGTACGGCACAAGAATTTTTTGTTTCTCATCATACATGAACTTACATCCCTGGTACTCTGGATGCTCTTTCACCCAAAGACTACGAATTTCTTCGATAGAGATTTTTGTGTCTTGCCATAAGGTATCCTTACCGGCGATGACTTCAAGAGGAAATTCTAACTTTTCTTCATCAGTAATCTCCTTGTAAACCATCTCCGGCTTCACATAAGTTGAAACGCCTTCCTCTTTCTCTTCTAACTCAATCGTTTTCAACTTGAAATAAATTCCTGCTAATTCGCGGAATTCTTCTCGTATTTTTTTCTTCAGTTCGTCCTCGCTCCATTCTCCTTCTTCATCGGCGCCAAATACATGTTGCAAATGACCACCGCAAAATTTTACTGGCAATTTGAACTTGTTACCAGAAGACTTTTTCGCCGACTTTTTGCTATCTTTCTTCTCCTCTGTTTTCTTCTGTTTTTTATTACTTTTCGATTCATTAATATCCTCTTCTGTAATTCCAAATATTGAAAATAAATCACTCATCTGAGTATCCTCCTTTTATTCTAATTCTTGCAATAATTTACCTAAACTTCCTGAGCCACTCTGCACAAGAATCTCCTCCGGAAATTCATCAAAATCTTGGAGTTTTTCATAAACACCCCTGAGATTTGAATAATCCCATTTCGTTGATTTTTCCGGAGTATAATAATCATTATTACTTGGGCTATCATAAAATAAGGAACATATAACATCTAACGTCTGCAGATCGCTAATCTTAGGAAGTGTATTATGTCCCCAGCATACGGTATGTGCATACAAACTCACATTTCCAAATGGATAATTATAAAGCACACTGTTTTCCCTATATCGTTTACCCTTTAATGCATATACCAATGTCTTCTTAATCCTTCCATCGGTTATCTCAAAGTAAAACAACAATGTCGGAAAAGGAATGTTATATCTTGTGTTTTCATAAACCGCCTGCCTCTTTCCTTTCGGCACAACCATTACTACTTTTCCGTTTAACGTTCCGCCTTCCCTAGAGATAGCACCGTCATAATAATATTGAGGCAACTTTCCGATTCTGTGCATCAAATCGTCTGATACAGTTGATTTGGATAACGCCTTCAATAGTTCTTTTATGTCTACATATTTTTCTTGTATTACACCATTATCATTAATTACTTTTACATGGGCTGCATGACAATACTGCCCATCAAAGTTTTCATCATCAAATTCTATGAATGTCTTCATACTCTCTTCTCCTATATAATTCTGCGTGTGAAATATCGCGACTTTTTACATCTCGACAGATTCACTGTCGGTACATCTGAATCATATTCATCCTTCAAAATACTATCCAGATGATTGATGTAATATGCGATATCATCCAGGGACGCCCTTTTAAAACAAAACCTGCTTCCAGATACCAGCCCGTATATCATACGTAAGTCCTCTCCATTGTGACTTTCCTTTTCGGGTAGTTCTTGGATGCTGCTTACCAACTTTAATACATCAAGTTTCATTTAAAACTTCTCCTTTTGTTCTCCTAGAAATTCATAGCTAATATCTTCGCCTAGTAAATAGCAGATATATACGGCAACTTCGTACAAAAAAAAGGCATGTGAAACTGATTTCTCCACAAACCCTTCCTTATACGGCATATTGCCTTTTTTCTTGAATTGATTTAACCATTTCTTTGCTATTGCTAGAGCATTTTCCCTATTACCTACGATTTCTCCTTTCTCTAAACTACACTCTTCCATAACGACTGTTTCTGCAGTATCGAATGGGGCTATTTCTACACCCAACCTCTCTCTAAAATGCAAAAACACTCTTTTCGCCAAGTCCAAGTTTTTGATGACTATGCTGACCTCTATTTCGTCGAACACCTCTCCACCGTCTATCATATCTGCAAACTTCATAGCTTCTGCAAAATAGACGTAGTAGAATCCTAGTGACATATGATAGTTCACATAATCATCATTCCCTGACATCCCATGGCTAATAATAAATTCTTCGAAATCCGGACAAGGGTTATCCTCTCCGGTTAGGCACTTCCTGACAAATTTACATTGTCTTATAGTAGGCGGCCCAGTTGTACAAATCATGTACTTTTTCTTTCTGTACTCTTTGTTTTTTCCTGCTGTCTTCATGACAACACCCTCCTTTTATTTAAAATTTTGCATAAAAAAAGCACCCAGTATTTCCATACCGGATGCTTGGTTTCACTCATGCTTCCTCAGTAATCAAAAACAACACCTATTACTAGGAATTGGTTACATTACAATTTCAAAAGAAACCATGATAAATAGTTATTTTGCATATTTCAATTATAATGTATCACGCACGTAAAGTCAAAACTTTTATAATAGGTAACCTTTCCTATCAATTTCCAACCCAAAGTGCGTTTGTATTTGAAGATGCGGTATCTGTCCCTGCATAATGGTAACTGCGCACTCTATAATAGTATCCACTCGGCACCGTAACACTCTTGCTAATGCCAGCTGAAAACGCATTCTCATTCGTCTGTGTCCAGGAAATCACCCTTTCCCAACTTCCAGAAGCATTTTTTCTTTCTAAAATTGATGTGATTCTTACCGTACATTTTTTTGCAGCATTAGTAGTACCGCCTGCCCCTACTTTAGAAGCAGAAATCTTGTTAATAATAGATTCACCACTAGCTAAATATACACCCCATGTTTGATTTTCTATCTGCCCTATCAAAGCATCTTCCGTCTTAAGTTCTGTTATATCAATATCCTCCGCATATCCAGCAAAGGCTGTATTATCACAAACACCCACACATGCAAAACAAATTAGTAATGCCAATACTAGACTTAACAAACGCTTTCTCATTAGAAATTTACCTCCTATTCATATAACTTTAAGTTATCAATAATATTTTCTACATTATCTCGATTCATGTTAGTAACGATAATAGAATACTGCACCTCTTTATATTCCCACATGATGACCCATCGATTTTCCTTGGATTCCTCAATCATATATTCAGACACCGTAATTTTTGTTCCATTTATAGTCTTACTATATTCTTGAACAAAATCATCTTCAACCAAAGTAGCATACGAGGATTCACGATAATGAGGTCTTATTACATACACTATATCAGCACCTTCCTGGTCACCATAATACAGATTGATTTTTTGTAAATCCTCATAAAATATCGCTTCCTGAAATACAATACCTTTCGGAAGATATTCCAGTTTTATCGGAGAAAATCCATAAGACTCCTCTATCTTTTCATAAGTGTCCGCCTCATCAATATATTCTATCGGTTCTATACTTCCTTTATCAGATACTGTCTGTTCGCCCCCTATGACAATTTGCTTGATACGATTCAATAGAGCATTCTCACTACCCATACTTATCGTTCCGACAGCAAAAACAGTAATTAACGCAGCGGCTAAAACAACGTACTTTCTACGCGATAGTCTTTTTCTATGAATCTTTCCAAGTCTAATCAATTCCTTATCTTCATCCGTCAAGGAAGCCAAACGTTTCTGCTCCTCATATTCGCGTATCTGTGCAAACACTTTGTCATAGAGATCGTCAGGTGCTTTCACATCCCTTAATTCCGGATCATTATTAATCTCTTCCAAAATAATCTCTGGATCAACATGCTCCAACTCCATAAGTTCTGAATCGTCTTCCATTACATAATGAAGAAATTTTTCCCACTTGTCACTCATTCCTTTTCACCTCCTCGCTTTGTATATTTTTGCCCAATTCTCTTTTAGCCAGGCATAATATCTCTTGTATTAAGTTTCTAAAATCATATTGTGGATTGTTCTCATCAAACTTCTTGTAAACATTAAGAAACGCTTCTTCTGTAATACGTTCAGCTAATGCTTCATTTTTAAGACAGTAAAGAGCAATTTTATAAGTATCGTCCACATATCGACCGTAATAACTCTCAAACTGTTTTTCCTTCTTACTCTTCATGCCACTACCTCTCCGAATATGAAAAAAGAACCCAACACAAAAACTGCGTCTTTCGGCGCAGTCCTTACATTAAGTCCTCATAGCTATTATAACATATCATAGATAGATTGCAAACTTTTAATTATTTTCCGTTCTTAATTGCACCGCCACTGAAAAAGAGGCACCGTAGTGCCCCTTTTCAGATATACTCTCATTGATAAATATAATTTTTCTTATAATTAAAACTCTAAACTACCTGCATTCAGAAGGAAATACTTCATTCCCATAATAACAAAGCCTTCATCATTTCTCCACGGCTTTTGAGTTCCGTTGACAATCACAATCTTTTTAAAAGAATCCGGAATATTACGCAGCGAATTAAATTCCTGTACTTGTTTTTCTTCAGAAGTCATATCATACGCAACTTGTACATAGTATCTTTGGTCTCCCTGATTAACTACAAAATCCACTTCTAATTGTTTTCGTGTCCTCTTTCCTCCCTTATCTCTGCCGAACACATCTACAATCCCCACGTCGACATTATATCCTCTAACAAGTAACTCATTATAGACAATATTTTCCATAATGTGTGTCGGTTCTTGCTGTCTGAAATTCAATCTTGCATTACGAAGTCCTAAATCTGTAAAATAATATTTTAAATTGGCTCCAATGTATTTTCTTCCTTTTATGTCATAGCGATTTGCCTTAGAAATCAAGAAAGCATCCGCCAAGCAATCTATATGGTTGGAAATTGTCTGTCTTGCGTAACTACTTTTTCTCTCGCTAGTATAGGTATTGGAAATTTTAGTAGGGTTTGTAGGCGCGCCTATTGCAGATGCCAATATATCTACTAAAGTTCCCAGTTCGTCATCGTTTTGAATACTATTTCTTTCAATCACATCTTTCAAATACACATTTGCAAAAATATTTTTGAGATAATCGGCTTTTTGACGATCTGTTTGAAAACTAGCAACTTGTGGGAGTCCTCCATAAATCATATATTCATTCCAAGCATCATCATAATCACCGTCATACGCTGAATAAAATTCTGCAAACGATAAAGGATAAATTCGTATTTCATCACCCCTACCTCTAAATTCGGTAACTATATCAGTAGATAAAAACTTCGAATTACTTCCCGTTACATATACGTCTATATTTTCCATGCGAAGTAAACTGTTTA
>JAZOMR010000206.1:0-2084 GCA_045654105.1 Faecalimonas sp.
TTCACACCTCTACCCTGCGCAGAACTATCCATAGTCTGCTGACGGATGAGGAGTACAACAAACCCATTCACGAAAAGCAGATTGATGAAATACTGAAAGACTGCTACTTTGAGTGGGCGGTTATTGACAAGGAAGAAGAGAGCTTAGTAGAGTGCATCGAAGCAATATGCATTGTGCACGGCACCTATCCGCTCAATATCGATGGCAATCCCGCTATCAATGAGATATGGCGCGAGCATATGATGAATGAACGCAGCAAAGTGAAAGATAAAAAATAATATTAACCCTTAAAAACTAATCATTATGAGTTTGGAGTATTACAAAAAGCAAATGGTGGATTTGCGCGCCAAATTGCAAAAAGAGAAAGACGCAAAGAAAAAAGACAATGAGTATTATGCTCGTATGGTGAAGTTTGCCTCTACGCCAAGTGGTAAAGCATCTTATCGCAAGTCAAAAATTGATCACGCGGCGTCTCATGACCGACAAATTGATTATATCAAGCGTCAGATAGAGAGTTGCAAAGACAATATCGCTCGCGAGCGCAAAAGAAAATAAACCTTTAAATCAAATTATATTATGGCAACCACAAAGAAACCTGCTGCAAAGAAAACCGCAGCTAAGCCCGCAGCAAAAAAGACCACAACTGCAAAATCAACAACAAAGAAAGCCGCTACCACAAAGACTACAGCAAAGAAGACAACAGCTGCTAAGACGACTACGAAAGCTGCTGCTAAAACTTCCACAGAGAAGGTTGTAACAAAAAAAGCAGTAGAAATTTCAGTTACTGGCAATAAGAAGATTGATACATTGCGTAAAGAATTTAATAAGCAATTCCCATATCTTCGTTTGGGTTTGTATTATAGTTATATGCGTAACGAAAGTACTAAAACACCATTATCGGGAGATAAAACCTTAGCTTCTGTACGCCGTGCTGATTCAGGAGGAGATATCAGCATTGCAGGTAATAAGAAAATCAAAACTCTTGAAAAAGAATTTGATACCGTTTTTGGTTTGTATGCTCAGGTATGCTATACAACCGGTGAGGGTAAACGTTACTATACTAGCGGCAGTGACGATGATAAAACTTTAGCGGCATTCAATGAAGAATGTGAAAAAGATGGTTGTAAGAAAGGCGAATATAAATAATCCTTTCACTTTAGGTCAGCGGGATTGGGTTTCCGCTGGCTTGCAAATCGTTACAAATAAATATGCTTTTATATATTCAAGAATTAAAAGAAGCCATAGGTATGCAAGAGGGGCAAACCTTTTGGGAGTATATAGGTGAAGTTGTCATGGTTAACTTGGCAACATTGCTATGGGGAGTATTTGCGTTTGTAATTTTATATTTCGGGGCGAAGTTTCTGGCTTGGTTCGTGAATTGCGACGCCATAAAAGCATTGGATGAGGCACAAAAGAAACGTAATCAAAAAGAGCGTCAAAAGCGAGAAGAGATGATTAAAGCATCTAATAATCCAGTCTATAAAAAATCATGTCCCGCTACTCCGCATGGCGTGATATATGGGACAATATGGGATAAACATGTAATTATTCACAAATTTATTTAACATTATGGATCTTTCAAAACTATCAAGTAAAACCAGAGAACTGATCAATAACGCATCAGGTTTGACTGAACACGCTTCAAAATTATCAGGAAAAATCACATCTATTATTGGACAAAGGAAAAAAGATAGTGTCCAAGAAGATGATGTAGCCATAAATCAAGAGAATACAGATATCGATCGTGAAGAAGTATCAGTAGAAGAACAAGAGGAAAAAGGAAGTAAGATGTTACAAGTCATGGATTGGGCATTTGAAAAAGCAAATGGCAACATCCCAGGATTTGGAACATCAGAAGAAATGGCTAAAAAATACTTAGATAAATACGGAAGTGTTAACAAAGCCATTGACAAATTAGTTAATTGGCAAATTACTTCCGCTGCCACGGCTGGATTTGTGACTAATTTAGGAGGCCTCGTTACAATGCCTATTACATTGCCCGCCAATGTGGCTGGAGTGATGGCTATACAATTACGTATGATCGGAGCCATTGCAGAATTAGGCGGTTTCCATGAAAATACAGA
>JAZOMR010000207.1:0-1552 GCA_045654105.1 Faecalimonas sp.
CTTCCCAAATCAACCATTGGAGAAGAAATCAAAAATGAAAATGTAACTCCTAATGGAAGACCTGCACTTGTAAAACCAATGAATAATGGTATCGATGAACAAGAGCAAAATGGTGTTACCGTTCCTAATAATGCCGAAATACAATTTGCTCCGATTCCCTTAAAACGTCCTAAGATTTTTTTGCTTCGCTCCGGCGGGAAATAGCTTTGTATATAGGAAATCATATAAATCAATGTGCAGAGCAGAATTGTAATCTTTATCACATCATAGATAAAAAAGTGAACGCTGCCTCCTAACTTACCAGATATATCCAATCCAACCTTTCCCAACAATGTTCCAATTAGTTCATTGAGCCATTTCATTCCTAATATCTGATTTTGAATAAAATCCCAGATCATTAACAGCAACATCCCCCTTCCTTTACACAAGAAAGTGTTTCAATGAAGCCTTTAAATCCTTGTAGTGTCTCGCAGTTCAAAGAATAGTACTGCCATTTGCCTTCTTTTCTGGCATTTACAAGACCACACTCACATAAAATTTTCATATGATGGGATAATGTCGGTTGTGTTATTTCAAACGCCTCCAACAATTTACATCCGCATTTTTCTCCATCTGACAGCATCTGAACAATCTGCAAACGATTGCTATCTCCAAGAGCCTTGCAAATAACTGCTACATCAATCGCATTCATCTCTAATCACCTCACATAGATATTTGTCTATGTGTTTACTTTAACGCATACATAGACGATTGTCAATGTGTGTTTTCATAATTAAATTAGAACGTGGTCCTGTTATCTTATTTTTTCTTCAAAACAATAGCAATAAAGTTCAAATATTTACACGCTCCTGCTTCAATCGCCTTTCTGTCATTTATAGAATATTCATTGTTGCACTGTATCCAATCGTTCCAACACTCTTCATTGCTTTCCATTTCGCAAATGGAAACAATTTCACTGTTCTTGGATTTTGAAACAATGTTTTCCCAATATTGTATAACGTGGATATAATCTAATTGTTCGGGAGTCCAAGATAATAATAATTCGTTTGGAATATTATTATGGCAGTCTTTTTTCATTCCTGGAACAACTATATAAATATAACCATCTTTCTTAACAAATGGTAAAAGTTTGTCATCTAAATAGTCGACATCTCTTCCGAAATAATTATAAGAATCTGTACTAACAACTGCATCAAAGAATTCTTCTTCATATTTTAAATCCGTAGCATCTGCTTTTACAGCAACAATTTCCTCCTCTGTCAATCCCATTTCGACAAAGAATTTTTGATTTTCCTCTGCATCGCTCCAAAGGTCTGTTGCATATACTTTAAATCCATATTCTTTTGCTAAAAATACAGACGTGATTCCTTGTCCGCTACCCAAATCCATGACAATAGCACCCTTTTTAATTCTATTGTCTCTCATAAGTTCTTCTTCTAATTTTAACGGATTAGGCCCCATAATTTTTCGATTGACTATATCAATATCATATTTCTCTGTTTTTACATATTCCATTTTAAATTCTCCTTAACTCCTCGTGCTTACAATTGGA
>JAZOMR010000208.1:0-3259 GCA_045654105.1 Faecalimonas sp.
AGCTTGAGCAGCTTTTTGTTGTCCTGTGTAGAATGGATGACATTTTGAACAAATTTCTACGTGGATTGATTCTTTTGTAGAACCTGTTGTAAATGTGTTCCCACAGTTACATGTTACTGTTGCTTGATGGTATGTTGGATGGATTCCTTCTCTCATTTTATTCACCTCTTCATCGTTTTTTCGCGATTTCCAACCGCGATTAGGTTTGTTTTTTTCTAAACAGCTTTTATATAATATCACAAATGTTTTTCTATTGCAAGTTATTTCTATAAGAATTTGTTTTTCTTAACCATTTCAACAAATTCCGCATTATTAGAAGTACGTGCAAACATATTTAAGATATTATCTACTGCTTCCTCCGGTTTTAATCCATTGAGTGCTTTTCTTAAAATATAAACCGCTTCCTGCTCTGATTGGCTAAGCAGCAAATCTTCTCTTCTGGTTCCTGATTTCGGAATATCGATAGCTGGGAATACACGTTTTTCCTGTAATTTTCTATCCAGAACTAATTCCATGTTACCAGTACCTTTAAATTCTTCGTAAACAACATCATCCATCTTACTTCCTGTATCTACAAGTGCTGTTGCAAGAATTGTAAGGCTACCGCCTTCTCTAATATTTCTAGCTGCACCGAAGAAACGTTTTGGCATATGGAGAGCTGCCGGGTCAAGACCACCTGATAAGGTACGTCCACTTGGTGGTACAATCAAGTTGTATGCTCTTGCAAGTCTTGTGATACTGTCAAGAAGAATCACAACGTCCTTGTTATGCTCAACCAAACGTTTTGCACGTTCAATTACCATTTCAGAAACACGTTTATGGTGCTCTGGCAATTCGTCGAAAGTAGAATAGATAACCTCTACATTCTTTCCGGTAATAGACTCTCTCATATCTGTTACTTCTTCCGGACGTTCATCAATCAAGAGAATCAAAATATGCATATCCGGATTATTCTTAAGCAATGCCTGAGCAACCTGTTTCAGCAAGGTTGTCTTACCTGCTTTCGGTGGTGATACGATCATACCACGTTGTCCCTTACCGATTGGAGATAAGAGATCCACAATACGCATTGCCGTACTGCTCTTTCCATTTTCCAAATGCAATCTCTCATCTGGGAAAATCGGTGTTAAATCTTCGAAATTCTTTCTCTGTGTAGCTTCCGCAGTAGTGTATCCATTTATCTTCGTTACATATAACAATGCAGAGAATTTCTCTTGCTGTGTCTTGATTCTGATATTACCAGTAATAATATCTCCGGTCTTTAATCCAAAACGGCGAATTTGAGATGGTGATACATAAATATCATTTTCACCTGGCAAGTAGTTATCGCTTCGAATGAATCCGAAACCATCACCCATAACCTCAAGAATACCATGTGCAACTTCTCCACTATCCAATTGCTCAATATCCATTGCAGCTTTTTCTGTTTTTAATTTATCTTTCTCGTCTTGTTCAAGCATTGCTTCCACTAATTCTGCTTTTTTTAATGTACTAATACCTGTCATTTCTCTTGCCTTTGCCAAATCACGCAAAGTAGCCAATGGCAAAGATTCATACTTTTCTCTCATATCATACAATCCTTTCTCTATTCAAAAACATTATCTTTGGGATTTATCTGTCTGAATTGACGCCTCGAATGTTTCTACTATCTTCATATTATACACGATTTTCATCCGAAATCAAACTATTTTTTTCTCTTTGTTGATTTGCGCTGTCAAGAATGCTATGATAAACACCAAGGATGTGGTGAAATGAAACGTTGGGGTGATAAAAGATATTACTCTCTGGATTCTTATATAAAGGAAACGTTTGGTGAAAAATTGTATAAAATTTCTTTAGATGGTGGCATGACTTGTCCAAACCGTGACGGTACTATTGATACTCGCGGTTGTATCTTCTGCAGCGCAGGAGGGTCCGGGGATTTTGCCAGCGACCGCAGACTGTCTATCAAAGAACAGTTAGCAGAAGGAAAGCAACTGGTTTCAAAGAAATATGCCGGTTCTTCTTATATTGCTTATTTCCAAGCGTACACAAATACTTACGCTTCTGTTTCGTATTTGGAAAAGATTTTTACAGAAGCAATGGATGATGAGGATGTGAAGGTTCTATCCATTGCCACAAGGCCTGATTGCCTTTCACCGGAAATACTAGATTTATTATCCCGTCTGAACCAAAGAAAACCTGTGTGGGTAGAGCTTGGACTTCAGACAATTCACGAAACGTCCGCTAACTTTATCCGAAGGGGATATACCCTTGACGTTTTTGAAAAAGCCGTTTATGATTTAAAAAAGATTGGTATTTCTGTGATCGTTCACACCATTTTATATCTGCCTCATGAAATGGAAGATATGATGATGGAAACCATTTCTTATTTAAACAGACTTCCAATAAATGGAATAAAATTACAATTACTGCATATATTAAAGGGTACGGATTTGGCTGACATCTATGAAAAGTCACCGTTTCATCTGCCAACTATGGACGAGTACTTCATACTACTTGGCAAGCTGCTTTCGCAACTGCGTCCGGATATTGTAGTACACCGTCTGACAGGCGATGGCCCAAAAAGTCTTTTGCTTGCCCCACTGTGGACCGGCAACAAGCGGCTTGTTTTAAACACGATGCAAAAATATTTAAAAGATGCTGATATATGGCAAGGAAAGGAGTTTTCATGTCAGAACCATTTACACTCTATAAATTAATCATATTATATATGTTGGACAAATTAGACTTCCCATTAACCAATGGGCAGATTTCTGAATTTATTTTGGACAAAGGCTACACCACCTATTTCACATTGCAACAGGCAATCTCGGAAATGGTGGAGGCTGGGTTTATCCGCGAAGAAACTACCCACAATCGTACCTACTACCATTTGACTGATGAGGGAACCGATACAATCAAATTTTTCCACAACAACATTTCTCCTGCTATACAGAATGATATCAATTCATTCCTTGCAGAAAAGCGTTATGAATTAAAAAATGAAATCTCTGTGAAAGCTGATTACTATCAAATCAGCAGTCTGGAATATGCGGTACGATGTCAGATTATCGAAAGTGACGCTCCGCTGATAGATATGACTCTAATCGTTCCTACCAAAGAGGAAGCAACTACAATTGCAAACAACTGGAATAAAAAGAATCAGGAAATTTATGCACAAATAATGGCGAATCTGTTATGATTCGCCATTTGCATGTAATCCGTCAAGACGGAATCTATTTTAAACGCTCTAACCGTTCTTTGATTTGTTTCTCAT
>JAZOMR010000209.1:0-3080 GCA_045654105.1 Faecalimonas sp.
TCTTTTCTTCTATTAATGATTTAATTTCTTCCTTATGAGTATCAGTTCCCGCAAATCCTGCTGCCACCTCGTCATCAAACACAAGAAGCAACTGGTTCTGATTACCTACACTGAGGCGGGCCTGCTTCAAATAAACCTTCAGCATTCCCGATGCCTGGTTGGCAAGCATACGGAAATTTTTTACAACTGCCTGCACGTCTTCATGGAGTGCCTTTGGAAGCTCCACCTTTGGTTTCTCCTGCGGTTTTTCCGTAGTATCACCTCGGCTCACATAAACCACTTCCGGCTTAACAGATGTTACTCCCTTTTCCACCTGCTGTTCCACAGCACGGATTCTTTCCAGTAAGCTGTCCTGATTGGTCTCCATCTCCGGTTTACAAAGTTTGATTAAGGTCACTTCCAAAAGAACTCTCTTTTGTGTTGCATATTTTAACTGATTTGATAACTCCGAAAAAATGCGAATGTAACGAATCAGAGCGTCATACTCAACCATCTGAGCTTCTTCTTTTAATTGCCCAAGATTTTCCGTAGAAACGTCTAACACGTCCTCCATATTATCAGAACTCTTTACAAGCAGCAGGTTTCTCAAATACCATGTAAAGTCAGTGGCCAGTTGTCCCAATTCACGCCCCTGCATGATTAACTCTTCTAATGTCTTAAGCACGCTTGTCACGTCTCGATTCAAAAGTTCTCTGAGCAATTTGCTAAATACATCTGTATCAACTGCACCCAAAACTTCCAATACATGATCATAGGTCAACTTCTCGCCAAGATAAAATGCAATACACTGGTCCAGAAGACTGAGCGCATCTCTCATAGAGCCGTCTGCCGCCTTCGCAATGTAGCGAATGGCACGCTCCTCCACTTCGATGCCTTCCTTCTGCATTAATTCTGCCAATCGCTCAGCAATTGTATCGATTGTAATACGTTTAAAATCATACCTTTGACAACGGGACATAATTGTAATCGGAATCTTGTGTACCTCAGTCGTCGCCAAAATAAAGATTACATATTCCGGCGGTTCCTCTAAGGTCTTAAGAAGCGCATTGAAGGCTCCTATTGAAAGCATATGAACCTCATCTATGATATATACTTTATATTTTCCTTCCGTTGGACGGTACGCAACCTCTTCACGTATTTCTCGAATATTATCAACACCATTATTAGATGCCGCATCTATCTCAATTACATTCATGGAAGTTCCCGCACCGATTGCCTTGCAGGTCTCACAAACACCACATGGACTTCCATCAACCGGACTTTCACAATTCACGGCTTTTGCAAAGATCTTTGCAACCGAAGTCTTTCCTGTTCCTCTTGTTCCACAGAAAAGATATGCATGTCCAATACGGCCTGCTTTTATTTGATTTTGTAAAGTTTTACTGATGTGGTCCTGGCCTTTAACGTCCTCAAATTCACCCGGACGAAATTTCCGATACAAGGCTGTATACGACATATCTTTCCTCTCTCTTCTAAAAATTTGTTTCTAGACTCTTTTCCTATCATTATATCCTATTTTTTTAATGCTAACAACACCAAAATGAGTTATAATATAGAAATAATAGGTTAATAGCTTGAAGGAGAATTCTCACATGAACCAAAATTTGATGAATAAACTAATGGAATTGGAGATGGAAGGTGAAATTGTACCAGATCCAAGCCTACTAAAAACACCGGAACAAATCGAAGCAATCAAAAAAAGTGCCACACTAAACACAGCAATACTAGACCATGTAGCAAAACATATCCGGGTCGGTATGAGTACTGCTGAAATCGACGAGCTTGTATTCAACTACACAACTGCGCACGGTGGAATTCCTGCTCCCCTTGGCTTCGAGGGATTCCCTAAAAGCGTATGCACCTCCATTAATAATGAAATTTGTCACGGAATTCCGGATGAAAATATTATTTTGCAAGAAGGGGATATCATTAACGTAGATGTTTCTACTATATTAGATGGGTATTATTCCGACGCTTCGCGTATGTTTGCAATTGGCAAAATATCTGAACGTGCCGAAAAACTTCTAAAAGTCACGAAAGAATGTGTGGAACTTGGGCTTGCCGCAGCAAAGCCTTGGGGACACCTTGGAGATATTGCGGATGCCATCAATAGTCACGCGAGGGCAAATGGGTATTCTGTGGTTATCGATATCGGCGGGCACGGAATCGGCTTGGAATTTCACGAAGAACCTTTTGTAAGCTTTGTAGCCCCAAAAGGCACGGAAATGATACTTGTTCCAGGTATGATGTTCACCATTGAACCAATGATAAATGAAGGAAGTCCGGATTTCTTCATCGACGAAGATAACGGCTGGACGGTTTATACAGAAGATGATGGTCTGTCTGCCCAGATTGAGTATATGGTACTGGTAACTGAAACTGGTATAGAAGTTTTGACAAAATAAGGTACGGTTTTAAAGCCGTACCTTCGCTAATATCTTCTTCACTTTACTCGGTTCACCAACACAAAGTCCTGGTCTATGGGCATCTTCCGGATAAAAGATACGATAATCCCCAGCCGACACAATAAACGCATCAATTACTTTTGGCTCTTTAAAGAACACAACATCTTTTTCCACATTGTATGCTTCATCAACTTTTAATTTCGCTGCGTCTGCAAACTCCATGCGTTCTTCGCCCTTGACAATGTACTGAATATCCACATATTTTTCATGCGCCTCATAACGGGCTTCTTGTGGATATTTTGTTTCGTATTCTTGGACCATATAGAAAACGTCATCATCTACGGTATAGGTTCCACACTCTACCGTTTCCCAATCCAAGTCCTCAATAATTTCCAATGCTCTCTCTAATTTCTTTTCCATAATAATTCCTCCATAAGTCTTTCTTTTATCTCATCACTTGCAAATGCCGTCTGAATGGCATTCTTGGTACATTGAAGCCACATTTCGTCCGAAATCTGCAGACGTTCTTTCACCAGTTTTTCCTCCTGCTCCATTGTGGTTCCACTAACGGTACGATTATCGGTATGAACAGAAACCAATAAACCTTCCTCTAAAAACTGCTTCAATGGATAACTCTGCAAATTGTCCACCGCCTTGGTCTGTAGATTACTGGTC
>JAZOMR010000210.1:0-1513 GCA_045654105.1 Faecalimonas sp.
TACTTTAGAGACAAAGGATTTTCCTAATTTTAATAAGATGAGATTCTTGTCTGAATTTGAAACTGACATAACCATTTTTTAGGTATTTTTGGAGGAACTAGAATTGAAATTCAATTTTAAAATACAACAATATCAAACCGACGCAGTTGATGCGGTTGTAAAGGTATTTAATGGACAAGGCTATTATGATAGGACGAGTTACATCCGTGACCTTGGGAAAAAGAAAACAACAGAGTATCAGATGAAATTAGGGTTTGCGGAAGAGAATATAGATATTTATGATCCGATGAGTGATACTGGGTATAAGAATGAAGCAATCGAACTTTTAGACGAACAGCTTTTGAAAAACATTCAGACCTTGCAAAGCCAGAATAATATCAAACTTTCTTCTTCGCTTGTGAAGGATTTGGGCAGATGCAGTCTTGATATTGAGATGGAAACCGGTACTGGTAAGACATACGTTTATATTAAGACGATGTTTGAACTGAATAAGAAATATGGTTGGAGCAAATTTATTGTGGTGGTTCCAAGTGTTGCAATTCGTGAAGGTGTGAAGAAATCTTTTGAGATTACTGCAGACCACTTTATGGAGCATTATGGAAAGAAAGCTCGTTTTTTCATCTACAATAGTTCAAATTTGAACCAGTTGGATAATTTTTCGTCTAGTTCAGGTATTAATGTAATGATTATCAATACACAAGCATTTGCGTCCTCGTTGAAGGAAGATGGCAAGAGCAAAGAAGCGCGTATTATTTATTCAAAACGTGACGAATTTGGTTCACGTCGACCAATCGATGTAATCAAGGCAAATAGGCCGATTATTATTCTTGATGAACCACAGAAAATGGGTGGTGAGGTTACGCAGAAAGCTCTCAAAAACTTCAATCCGTTGTTTTCTCTGAACTATTCTGCAACGCATGCAAAGCAACACAATCTTGTTTATGTACTTGATGCTCTTGATGCATTTAATAAAAGACTTGTTAAAAAGATTGAAGTAAAGGGATTTGAAGTTAAGAACTTTAGAGGAACAGATAGTTATTTGTATCTAGAACAAATTATCCTTTCGAGCAAGAAGCCACCTATGGCAAGAATTGAACTAGAAATTAAGTATAATAAGTCCGTCAACCGTGAAACTCGAATTCTTGGAGTTGATGACAATCTCTATTATGAATCGAAAGAAATGGAGCAATACAAAGGGTATACTATTTCTGAGATTGATCCGATTCGAGGAACAGTGACATTTACCAATGGAGAAGTTATCAAAGTTGGTGAAGTAGTAGGTGATGTTTCTGAAAGGGATATGCGCCGTATTCAGATACGAGAAACAATTTTGTCCCATTTTGAAAAAGAAGAAAAATTGTTCAATATGGGTATCAAGTCGCTGTCGCTTTTCTTTATTGACGAAGTGGCAAAATACCGCCAGTATGATGAGAATGGTGAAGAAGTGCTTGGAGAATATGGCAAGATGTTTGAAGATGAATACATAAGTGTATTAAACGAATATCTTACTGTT
>JAZOMR010000211.1:0-2672 GCA_045654105.1 Faecalimonas sp.
TCTGATTGTGTTTTGCCATTGAATAATATCCGCCGGTGTAATCGAATTCATTGGCTTGTTTTCAAAATACGGAAGTATATGAGTCTTTATCATATATCGCTTGTTCTTGACCGAGCGTTCTTTCAACTCTCCCGCTTTATCCCGAAAATATATCTCAACGAATGAGCCTAATGTCATATCCATATTTGCATTTGCAGACATCTTATAATTATTTTCCCACTCTATTGCTTCCTTCTTTGTCTTAAAACCTCTTTTTTGTTTTTTCTTCTTATTACCCTGCCAATCCTCATAGTAAAACAGGCAATACCACGTTCCTCTCTGTTCATCCTTATATGCTGGCATCTCAATTTGCTCCCTTCTTTAGTTCTTTCATTTTTGTTTCATAACCATAGAACTTCTTCTCCCAATAAGCTCTAGGCACTCTGCCCGATACAACAATATAGCCGGATGCTTCTAATTCCGCATTTAACTTTCGAATTACTTTATATGCGTGTCCTTTAGAAACACCTAACTCCATTGCCACATCATAGGCATTCATCATATAGTCCGATTTCATAACTTGTCTTCCTCCTCTCTCTGCTTTCGTTATCCCATCCTTTCCTTTACAAGATTTCTTGTAATTTTAGTATATTACATTATTTTATGTTTGTAAATATGTTTTATTTGTTTTCTTGTAATTATTACATTGATTTTTGTATTATTCTGTGGTAGATTATCTTTAAAGGGGGCGTTATTATGCAATTAAGTGAATATTTAGAAGTAGGAAAGAAAATGAAAACTGCTCGCGCCAACGCCGGCATGAGCCAACGCGACATGGCAATAAAACTCTCTGTATCAAATTCCGCTTATTCCAATTACGAAAACGGATATAGCGAACCGCCGGCAGAGATTATTATAAAATTCTGTGATGTTTTGGATATTACTTTAGAAAATTTGTTAGAACTGAAGGTTGCTACTCCTAAAAATCCATCCGTTAAGACCTTTGCTGACTTGATTTATATTTTGATCGATTTAGACCGCAGAGGATTACAGATAAAAGGAAACACTACCTATTCGCAGCGAGAAAATCAACTCATGGCACATTTGTCTTTGGATATAAAAAATGCCCAGCTTGCCACTTTCATTCCGGATTGGAATAGTGCAAACAAGAAGTTGGCTTCCGGATTAATCGATGAACTGGAATATGCGAATTGGTTAGAAGACATATTAAGAATATTTAATGTAACAATTGATGAATTTATTTAAACTATATATGAAAGGACTGTTATTATGATATCAATTAACAGAACACAAGTTGATAACTTGTCCAAGCAAGTGAATTCAAAGCGAACCGCAGGAAAAGATGACACTACCCTTTATCCAATCTTTGCCCACTCACTAGTCAACACGAATGATGTGCTGAAAGATTTCACAACATATGAAATGGCTCATTGGACAAACAATACGGATAGATGGCTCTCTAATCGTACAGTAATAAACACAACAGGATATGCACGTGGAACAATTATCTTCGCTGATCTGGGTGCTACGAATTTTAAATATGAACCTTCTTTTACACATCCATGCGTTGTGTTAGAGCAGAATCGTAATTTTATTCTAGTAGTCCCTTGCAGTTCCAAGAAATATGGTAAGGGATATCCCGAAATAGTGGATGCAACTCCTGCTGACGGTTTTTCATGCAATACGGGAATCCAAACTGATGGTTTACGATGGATAAGTAAAAATCGTGTCATTTCTACCATTGGCACTACATCCACACGCATCTTAAATTGCGTTGACACTTTAATCCTTAAATCTGTTCCACTACATAAGAGACAATTAATTGAAAAAGATAAAGAAATTGAAACAATGAAAAACGAGAGAGCTGCTTTAGAAACTGAAAAAGAAGAATTAGAGGCTACAATCAAAAACTTGCTTGCCGAGAATGAGAAACTCAGAAAGAAACTTACTGAAGTCACCTCGTAGAACTTTGTAAAACCAATTGTATCTTTTGTATCTTTTTATAAAATTTTGAATATACTAGAATTGACAATACAACTATTCTGTGCTAGTATTTAAGTACAGAAAGACGTAACGTCAAATGCTCGCGCTTATAGCGTGATATCACAAGGATTAAGCCAATGTTCATGAAATTCATGTTCATTGGCTTTTTCGCATTCTTATTGATATTCTTATCTACATCGTTTTCTTACTCATTGCTCAATTATCTGATACCCCATACTTCGATAGCCTTTACTTCTTTTATCATACATTTTCATCGCACCCTCTATTCTCGAATCCACATAATCGTAAATGCGAACCTCTTTCTTCTCATGATACTCCCTATGCAAACGTCCGGCATATTGTTTGATACGTCCACTCCAAGAAATCGGCAAAGTCAAAAACAGTGTATCTAAGATCGGATAATCAAATCCTTCCCCTACATATTTGCTGGTTGCAATAATTACCCGCCGTACATCATCGGAAATATTTTGAAGTTCTTCCATGATTTTTTCACGCTCTTTCTTCTTCAAACCACCGTGCAGTTTATAAACACTGACATATGGCGAAAGTTCCTTCTCCAATAAATCAATATGTTCTTTGCGTTCCGTTAATACAATTGGATATCTATTTTCATCCAAACAATTACGAACATCCATTACAATCTGCATATTACGAATTGCATTGATATA
>JAZOMR010000212.1:0-20512 GCA_045654105.1 Faecalimonas sp.
GTATGTCGGTCAGAGTGCTTGCACTCTAGGCCGACTATTTTTATGCCTTTTGATTCGGCGACAGCCGTGCATGAGGGAACGCGAAACATTCTCGAATGTACGCGGCTCGTAGATGTTTCGCGAAAATTACAAGCCCTTTTATAGAAGGAGGTGATTTTTGTGAAAGATATCGTTAGATTTACGAATGAGAGTGTGGATGTGAGAGTTGATGAAGAGTATTTATATCTTGATATCAAAGATATATTTACAATCAAAATTTCCAAAGAAGTAATGGGGAGATTAGTAAAAACCATCTTTGAAAAGCCAAACAAACATATTCATTAAGAGGAAAGTCTCGCCAATGGTGCCTGCCAAAAGCGAGACTTCATTTTGTTACCATTCACACAATTCTAAATATAATTTATATAATAAATTGCGGTAAGAAAAGGTATTAGGTATAATAGATTTAAATGAAAGGGGTTATAAATAATGGAAAATAAAGAATGGGTTATGCCTACGCATATCATAGCAGGAGCGGGAATTGTACTCAACGACAACAATGAGATCCTTATGGTAAAAACACATAATCAAGGATGGGTGTTTCCAGGAGGACAAGTTGAAGTCGGAGAAAATATAATCGATGCAGTAAAAAGAGAGATTAGGGAAGAAACCGGTATAGATGTGGAAGTGGGAGAAGTGTTTTGCATAGCATCTAACACCGGAAAATATCCGGGATATAATGGAGTTAAGGAAATACCAACGAAACTTATGTTAGACTTTATCTGTAAGGCAACAGGTGGGGTGCCACGTCCATCGGAGGAAAATTCAGAATCTATGTATGTGCCAAAAGACAAAGTGTTGGATATGGTTAAAGCACCGGCGATTGTCGAAAGATATAAGGCATTCATGGAATATACGGGAAGACCGACGTATATGGAGTATGTCACAAAACCAGTTTTTGAATTGAAGTTGAAGAGATTGATTTAGAACATGAGGGAAATGATAGTACTATGATCGAGTTTTGTTATTTGTCAAAGAATGAATTTAATAAGTATGCTAGCAAATTATTTTCTGTTTTGTATGATAATATGACTGAGATTGCTCCCACAGGTAATAGTCGAGAAGAAGATTATAAATCTTGGTATAAGGTGGTGTGTGGCGAAATGCAAAGTGATAAACGCCATATTATAGTCATAACAAATGGAAATATAAAAGAGATTATAGGTTTCTTTAAGTATTCTATAAATGAATGTGTATTTGTGATGGAAGAAATACAAATCAAGAGTTCATACCAAGGGAAATCTAATATTTTCAGAAGTTTGTATGGGTTTGTTCTTGAACACATTAACGAAAAAATATGTTTTGTTGAGGCTTATGCAGATAAGAAAAATATAAAATCATTAGGAATTCTAGAAAAATTAGGTCTTTCGATAATAGGAGAAAACAAAAATGCGATAAGCTATCATTTGAGAGGTACATATGAAGCCTTGGTGAAATGGTACAAGAGAGAGTCCGTTTGATTTTTGCAGATAATGTCGGGTATCCAAAATTAAATTCTGGTAAGATAACCATAAACAACAGGAGGGTATAGAATGGATTGGATTGCAGGAATGCAAAATGCGATTGACTATATTGAAGAGCACATTACAGAGAAAGTGGATTATGAGGAAATTGCAAGATGCAGTTGTTTATCAAGTTACAATTTCCAACGGGTGTTTGGCATTCTCTGTGGATATACCTTGGGAGAATACATAAGAAATCGTAGATTATCACTTGCAGGACAAGATCTTGCACAAACAGGCATGAAAGTTATTGATGTTGCTTTGAAATATGGTTATGAGAGTCCGGACAGTTTTGCGAAAGCATTTCAAAAGTTCCATGGAGTTACTCCTTCGGCAGCGCGCGAAGCCGGGGCGGTACTACGTTCATTTGCCCGATTGTCTGTCAAAATATCTTTGGAAGGTGGGAATGTTATGAATTACAGAATTGAAGAAAAACCAGAAATGATACTTACAGGATATAAGCAGAGATTTCAGGGTGTTCCGTATGGAAATCAAAGAGTGGAACAAGAGCATCAAATGTTTGTTTCGACGCGTGCAAAGCAATGGCTTCTAACAGGAGCTTCGTGTGATTATGGCACACAGTATTGTATAGTGGTAAATGTTGATGATGATGGATATGATTTTTATATTGCAAATGAGTTGGACTCAGGTGAAAGAGAAGATATGTATAATCCCCAAATTACTGGCGTTGACTTTATGGAAGATATGGGGTTTGAAAATGTATTAATACCAAGACAAACATACGCAATATTTGAAACAGAAAAAATAAAATATCCAATTGGACAATATACTGATTTGAGACAGCGCATTGTTTCAGAGTGGTTGCCGAGTTCGGGATATCAGATTGCTAATGCACCGGAACTTGTATTGATTCATTGGAGACTTACAGATGATAGAAATAAACGGTATGTTGAGATATGGCTACCAATAGAAAAATGTTAAAAAGGAGAATCGCCTATTATGGATATTAAGTTTCAATGTACAAAAGATTCTTTCAAGGGCTCTACGCATAACTGTGTTTTGGAGCTCGATGCATGTAAGAATTATGAACAACTAAATGAATATTTTGGCTCTTTTGATAAAAGCCTAATGTGTTCGAGAGAGGAATATTTTGAAGGTTTTGATTACGATACATGGGATGACTATGTGATTTGGAAAGATGGAAAAATCGTATGCCGTGCAGGAATATGGAAATATAGTCAAGCAGCATGGGAAGTTGCTGGCGTGTCGACTCTACCGGAATACCGATGTAAGGGCTATGGGGAAAGTATTGTAAGCCATTGCACTGCTATCGTATTAAATAATGGTAAAATAGCAACTTGTACTACACGTGACACAAACATCGCAATGAGGAGAACTGCTGAAAAAGTAGGTTTCATGGAAATGACATAAACAAATTAATGACATAAAGTATGTGGTAAAATTTTCACATTTTCATACTATAATTATATTGCTTTATTGTGTGGCGTGCAACTGATACTTTATAAGAAGAACATAATTGAAAGGATGGTGAGGGCATGAATTATAAGATAGCAATTTGCGATGATTCGGATGTGGATAGACAATATGTCTCTGGTTTAGTTGCCAAATGGGCTGAAAATACAGAACATACTGTACTGACCGCTTTGTTTTCCACTGCTGAAGACTTTCTGTTCCACTATGCCGAGAAAAACGATTATGATATATTGCTGCTTGATATTGAAATGGGCGATATGGACGGCGTAACTATGGCAAAGAAACTGCGCCAAGACAATGACACTGTTCAGATTGTTTTCATCACCGGATATTCGGATTATATATCTGAGGGATACGAGGTGGCTGCGCTTCATTACTTGATGAAGCCTGTTAAGCAAGAAAAATTATTTTCTGTTCTTGACCGGGCTGCAGAGAAATTATCAAAGAATGAGAAGGTTTTAAACTTCGAGATTAGCGGCGAAATGGTGCGTATTCCTGTATATCAGATTAGATATGCGGATGTATTGGGAAACTATGTGACCATCCACGCTGCCGATAGTTTAACGGTAAAAATGACTTTGGGCGAATTGAAAAAGGAGCTGGATGATAGATTTTATCGTGTGAGTCGTTCAGTGGTTGTCAATCTTACCCAAATTAGCCGTGTTACAAAAACAGAAATCAAAATGAATGATGGAGCATCCATTCCTCTGCCCAGAGGTGCATATGAGGGTGTCAACCGAGCAATTATCAATATGAGGTAAAGCAAATGGGATTTTTTTCAAAAAATATAGATAAAAAAATTGCTTCATATCAACAGGAACTGATTGAAACACATTATCGTGAGGTTGACAATATGTACCGGCAGATCCGTGGTTGGCGTCACGACTATCGTAACCATATCCAGACGATGAAAGCGTATGCAGCCTCGGAAGATTGGGAAGCAATCAAGCGGTATCTAGAACTTTTGGACAGTGATTTAACTACGGTAGATACGGTCATAAAGACCGGAAATCCGATGACGGATGCTATTCTTAATTCAAAAATATCGTTGGCAAAGTCAAAGAACATACAAGTTGTTGCAGATGCCCATATTCCGCTGAAGCTGAAATCGTCGGAGATTGACTTGTGCTGTATTATTGGAAATCTCTTTGACAATGCAATCGAAGCTAGCGTGAAGCTCCCGGAAGATCAACGAGTAATCCGTGTGTATATGGATATGAGAAATACGCAACTTTACATTTCTTTTACTAACTTTACTGCCGGAAAGAAAATGAAAAAAGAGGGAAAACTGTTTCGCAGCACAAAGGGCGATGGGCACGGTTTTGGTCTGGTTCGCATTGATGCTATTGTGGAGCGTCTGGACGGATATATCAGCCGCAATAGTGAAGATGGAGCGTTTACAACAGAAATATTGCTTCCGCAAGTGTAAGAATTTGCAGTTCATCACCCAGAAACGACGATTCGTCCCCAGAATAATCAGGGGACGATTTTTTGCGCTATGATATGCACAGAAAGGAAGGTGGTTTTTCATGATTGAGGAGAAAACGAAAAAACAAAAAACTCCCAAGCCTAAATACAACATGGTTCAGAACTCTTGGTTTATGATAAAGCTCGCTTGGACTTCAGGAGAAAAGAAGGTTCTCATTCTTAGTCTGCTTTCCGCAATGCTGGCAGTTGCGTTGAACCTTGTAAATTTGTATGTCTCACCGACGATTCTTTCGATGGTGGAAAGACACTCTCCTGTAACGGAGTTGCTACTGACAATTGTGGCATTTGTCCTCGGCATCATGCTTGTATCTGCGGCATCTACATATGTGAACGCAAATACCCTGTACGGTAGGATTAGCGTTCGCCGTGAGATTAGCAATCTTCTGAACAGGAAAGCAGCAACTACATCTTATCCAAATGTGGATGACGATAGGTTTATAAAGCTGCTTGCTAAATCCTGCGAGTGTATCGGCTATAACCGAGCGGCAACAGAAGCAATTTGGGCAACGCTTACAACGCTGGCAACCAATCTTCTTGGTTTTATTATCTATGTCAGTCTGTTAACTTCTGTCCAACCACTTTTGATTCTTGTTGTCCTCGTGACTACGGTAATCAGCTATTTTATCAGTAATCGTTTGAATGGCTATGGATACCGTTACCGTGAGGAAGAAGCGGAATACGAAAGACACATGGACTATATTTCGGGTCGTGCGAGAGACCTGAGTGCGGCAAAGGATATTCGTATTTTGGGCTTGCGACCTTGGCTTGAAGATTTGTACGGTAAAGCTATGGATGCTTACACAGCATTTCATAGCAAAGCACAGTGCGTTTATAGCTGGGCAAAAATTGCAGACCTTGTCATGACTTTCCTACGTAATGCTATTGTTTATGCATACCTTATTGGGCTTGTTATCCAGAATGGTTTGGACGTGGCAGAGTTCCTTCTGTTCTTTACCGCGGTAGGCGGTTTTACTGAATGGGTATCCGGTATCCTTGGAGGGTTCAATACTCTGCACAAGCAATCCCTTGAAATTTCCACCGTTCGGGAATGTTTAGAATACGATGAACCTTTTAAATTTGACGGTGGCGAACATTTTGAAGCCGAAGCGGACAGAAAGTACGAAATCCGGCTCGAAAATGTTTCCTTCCGTTATCCCGGCGCAGATAAGGATATTTTGACAGACATTAATCTTACACTACACCCTGGTGAAAAGCTCGCTGTGGTAGGATTGAATGGTGCAGGGAAAACTACACTCATTAAACTGATTTGCGGTTTTCTCGATCCCACCGAAGGACGTGTATTGCTCGATGGAAAAGATATACGGAATTTCAATCGTGCCGATTATTACACAATGTTCTCAGCGGTATTCCAGAGTTTTTCACTTTTGGCTGGAACGATTGCGACCAATGTCGCTCAGAATGATGTCGGCATTGATATGGAACGTGTAAAAGAATGCGTAGATAAAGCAGGGTTGCGAGCCAAAATTGAATCTTTGCAGGATGGATATGAAACATATCTTAATAGAGAAGTATATGAGGATGCAATTTTACTTTCCGGCGGTGAAACGCAGCGCCTTATGCTGGCTCGTGCGCTCTACAAAAATGCACCTTTTATTGTACTTGACGAACCGACAGCGGCGCTTGACCCTATTGCAGAATCTGATATGTACCAAAGGTACAATGAAATGACATATGGCAGAACATCCATCTATATTTCTCATCGTCTAGCTTCCACCCGTTTTTGTGACCGTATTATCATGATTGATAACGCAGGAGTCAGCGAGGAGGGAACACACGATGAACTGTTGAAATTGGGTGGCAAGTATGCCAACCTCTATGAAGTTCAGAGTAAATACTACAAGGAAGGGGCTGCTGATAATGGAGAAGAATAAGAAACTCAAATCATGGGGCGAAACAATAAAACTCAACAATCGTGCGCTTAAGATATTCTATAAGCGTTATCAACAGATGGTTCTTTCACGCTTCATCAGTGTGATTTGGACCGCTCTCACCCCATATGTAGGCATTTATTTTTCTGCTCTCGTAATTGACGAACTTGTAGGCAACCGAAATGCCCGGCGTTTGCAGGTTCTCGTGTTGATTACACTTGGTTCTGCCGCTCTGATTGCCTTGGGTTCTGCACTTATGAACAAGTGGAAAGAAACACAGAACGCAGGACTATGGTTAAAGATCGAACATATTTTTTCGGAAAAACTCCTTGATATGGACTATGTCAATTTGGATGAAACCGAAACCGCAGAATTACTTTCCACGATCCGTCAAAATCAGAATGGCGGCAGTTGGGGACTTTACCGTGTAATTGAGAACTACGAAGCCTTTTGTTCCTCTGTATTGACGATTCTTGGTGGTATTTCCTTGACGGTGTCTTTGTTCGTAAGCTGTATTCCTGAAAACGCAGGCGCATATACCGTATTAAATAATCCCTTATTTGTTATTCTCGTGATTGCTGTCATGCTTGTGATTACCTATATCGCACCAGCACTCTCAAACAAAGCGGGCAGCTATTGGGCACTCAATGCGGATTCTCACAATCTTGCAAACCGTATGTCCTGCTTCTTTGGCTTGCTTGGCTATCATAGAGATATAGCAACCGATGTGAGAATGTATCGTCAGGACAAGATGTGTGAGAGATATAATCGCAATAAGGATGATACTTTCGGCTCTAATGGTCTGTTTGCGCATCTGAGTTGGGGACCTATCGGATTTTATAGCGCAGCATCTTCTGCAATATCGGTAATTTTTACAGGGGTTGTTTACGCTTTTGTCTGCCTGAAAGCATGGGCAGGAGCATTTGGACTTGGTGCTATCACACAGTATGTGGCATCGATTACAAAGGTATCCGGGGGCGTATCCAGTCTGATTTCAACACTCGGAGATATGAGAAACAATGCATCTTTCCTTGCACAGGTTTATGAGTTTCTTGACATTCCTAACAATATGTATCAGGGCAGTCTTACCGTTGAGAAACGCCGTGATTGCAAATATCAAGTGGAGTTCTGCAATGTTTCTTTCAAATATCCTGGCAGCGATAATTATGCACTTCGCAATGTCAATATGAAATTTGAGATTGGCAAGCGTCTGGCGGTAGTGGGGATGAACGGAAGCGGCAAGACTACTTTCATCAAATTGTTGTGTCGTTTGTATGATCCAACTGAAGGTGAAATTCTGTTGAATGGTATTGACATTCGCAAGTACAACTATGCGGAATACATGAGGATATTCTCTGTCGTGTTCCAAGACTTCAAGCTCTTTGCATTGAAACTCGGAGAGAATGTTGCATCAAAGGTCGATTATGACGGTAACCTGGTATTGAATTTCTTGAAGAAAGCAGGCTTTACGGAAAAACTGGCAGATATGCAAAACGGTATTGAAACCTACCTGTATAAAGATTATGATAAAGACGGTGTAAACGTTTCCGGCGGCGAAGCTCAGAAGATTGCCATTGCAAGAGCTTTGTACAAAAATGCTCCTTTTATTATTCTTGACGAACCTACCGCTGCCCTTGACCCTATTGCAGAAGCAGAAATTTACTCCAAGTTCAATGATATTGCCGGAGATAAAACAGCAATCTACATTAGCCATCGTCTTTCCTCCTGTAAGTTTTGTGACAAGATTGCCGTGTTCCATGAAGGTTCGGTTATTCAGCAAGGCAATCACGCTTCCCTCGTATCAGATAAAAGTGGAAAATACTATGAGTTGTGGCACGCACAGGCACAGTATTATACAGAGTAAAACTCGTTTTCAGTTTTCCATGACGCACGTATTTTAGTTTCTTCCACAAGAGCGGCAAAAGATACAGCGGCGGCTTTTCGAGTAGCAAAACGATTAACGATAACAGTAGGAGGTTGCGACTCGAATAACAGTTGTCTCAAGAAAAACAGGAAGAGTTGTTGGGTGTTTCAGGACAGGCAGTTTCGAAACGGGAGCAGAGAATTATATTTCTGATAATCTTTAATGCCATTTCTAATCGGGTATTACTACTAGATAAAGATTAGTGAAATCATGTATTGCATCTTTAATATTAAGATGATATAATTTGGACAATCAATTAGTAAAGGAGGGTGGACAAAATGACAATTTATAAACTGATAAAATCAAACGCCGTTTTGTCTACAAGATAAACCTCTTTCTTCTTATATGTAGATTATCGCTCTTGATTTTGTCAGGGGCGATTTTTTATATTTGGAAGGGGTATGTTTATGAACAGACACACAGAAAAAAGAGAAATACTAACAAACAAAAGCCTGGAAATGAGAGATATTTTAATTTCAGATTTTTCAAATGTAGCATTTCAGAATGCATTCAAAAAGTATTTTAAGGAATTTGGAGTGGAAATAAAAAATTGGGATGGTCTTTTTAACGAATTGACGGAAGAGGGCGAAAACAAAGCATATGTTAGATTAGATGAGAACGGAACATCTGTAGGTTTTATTTTATTTAAAATGATTCAATTATCCGATGGGTTCTTTGAGGAAAATTTGGGCTTTATCCGTGAGTTCTGGATTGCCGAAGAATACAGAAACAAGGGTTATGGTTCGGAACTTATCAAGCTTGCGGAAGAATTTTTTAAAGAAAACGGAATCTGTAAATCAATTCTGACAACAGATACAGCAGAACATTTCTATGAAGCAAGAGGATATCACAGAGATAGGTCATACACAGCAAAAAACCAAGATGAAGTATTTGTAAAGGTGCTATGATTCTTATTATTTACACATATATTATACCACAAAAAAGGAGAGAAAAACAGACTTGTATACATAGTTATTTGGAAGTATAAATACAGTAAAGTTTACATTTAAAGGAGGACTTTACTTATGATACTAAACGCATTAGATGAGGTTCTATTTTGGGAGGATATTCCGTTATTAAAAACGTTTATGGAGAAAATAGTTTCCCAATATTATCCTCATGATCCGGAAACATATTTTAAGGAAAAGAAAGCTTTTATGATGGAACACATCCCGGATAGAAACGAGTTTATAAAAAGGATGGAATATTACATAAACAACGGTTCACCAGTATGGGTATCGGGTAGAAATTCATTGGGTGAGGAAATTACATTTGATGATTTGCAGAAGGCCATATTGTCAAATGTAACTATCCAAAACGGAAAGAGTAAGGCTGATATGGCATCTGTGTTATTGGCTAAAGAACCAGAATTATGGGATTACTATACAAGTAATATAATGCACGCATCTAAGAATACAATATGTGAATTGACAATAGGAGCAGGGCTAGGAACTGCAGCAGTAATGAGAGTGATGAAAGATAGTGATTTGTATATTGGCGTTGACATTGATTTTCTTTGTGCCAAAAATGCAGATGCCATTGCAAAATATTTTGGTGTGAATGGGTTGGGGATTGCAGCTTCTTTGTGGAATCTGCCGTTTGATAATGAAATGTTTACCACAGTATGTTGTAACCAAGGTCTTGAGGAGTGTAGGGAAATACCTATAATACTAAGTGAAGCTTCTCGTATACTAGAACACTCTGGTAAAATGGTATTACGATGCAAAAATTTAGAAGGAACGACATGGTATTCTTATTTTGAAAAATACGGCTTTTCTATTGAGGAAACACGTTTGTGGCTTAGAAAGTTAAGGTTATACAGTGATGTTGAACAGATTGAAGAAATAGCCTCACAAAACGGATTGAGTTTACGTAACAGAAAGAGTGATGAAGGGGTATGGAATATTCTTGTATTTGAGAAAAAATGATATCCGACCAATCTTCGCATTTAATATCGGGTAAAGAAATCATCTGTTTGCTATTATAAAGGCAGACAAGGAGGGGCATTATGGATTGGATAACAGGAATGCAGAAAGCTATCGACTATATTGAAGAACATCTAACTGAGCCTATCGATTATGAGGTTGTGGCAGCACAAAGTTTTTCATCTAGTTATCATTTTCAACGAGTGTTTAGCATACTTTGTGGGTTTACAATAGGCGAGTATATCCGTAATCGCAGATTGTCACTTGCTGGTCAGGAACTTGCTTCAAGTGATGCAAAGGTGATAGATGTTGCTTTGAAATACGGTTATGAAAGTCCGGACGGCTTTGCAAAGGCATTTCAACGGTTTCATGGGATACTTCCTTCGGAAGCGCGGGCCAAAGGTGGTAATCTAAAATCCTTTTCTCGACTTGTTCTAAAGATTTCTTTAGAAGGAGGCAGTGTTATGAATTACAGAATTGAGGAAAAACCGGAAATGACTCTAACTGGGTATACAACTCACTTTACAGGTTCCCCATCTGACCGATATAATCAACAACATGATTTTATGGTCAAGGGAGAAACAAGATTTATCCGTTATGCATTGCAAGGAATGGCGAAGGATTGTACTGTGGAGTATAGTATTATTTCCTCTATCAATGATAAGGGATATGATTTTACCATCGGCACAGTAATTCCGCAATATTTAAGTGATCACCTTGAAGAGACTGTAGGAAAAGAAAATGCGGAGAGATTGAGCGTTATTCGTATACCAGCTCGCAAATATCTAGTAGTTGAAACGGAACGAAGTGTTTTTGCAATGGATGAGCATTTAAAAATGCGTAAACAAGCTGTCCCAGAGTGGATAGAAAGTTCGGAGTATCAGTTAGCGGATGCACCAGAAATAGCCGTGTTCCATGCAGACAGTAATGATAAGGATAATAGTTTCGTTGAATTGTGGTTACCGATAGAGTAGTAAAAATGATTAACAAACACCCACGAGTTGCTGCTCGTGGGTTTCCTGCTGTTCCAGAAATTGATATACGCATCTTAAAACGAGAAGTTGTTATACGGTATTTCATTTTTTATAATAACCTTGTAGCTACAGAAAATATAATAGGAGCGTGATACTATGAAATTTAACTTTGGTGAAAATTTAAAAAGATTACGAGTTACAAAAGGGTTTACTCAGGAGAAAGTGGCTGAGCTATTAGACATTTCTAAACAGTCAGTGAGCCGTTGGGAAAATAATACAACTTACCCGGACATTAGTTTCTTGCCAACATTAGCTTCTTTTTACTGCGTTACAGTTGATAGTCTTTTGGGCGTTGATTATGAGACCAATAAAAAAACACTGGAGGAATACTCATTAAAACGAGATGAAGCACATCGGCTTGGGGATGTTCAGGGTGCATATGAATTATCGCAGAAGATGTACGCAATATTTCCGAATGAAAAACTTATCATTCAAAATATAATGTCGGATTCCTATTTAATGGGATTTCAAGATATTAACGGAAAGAGAAAGTATTATCTTGAAATGTCTATATCAATATCAAAACGTTTCTTGGAACTGACAGATGTTATTGACGAAAAATGCCATTGCATAAAAAATATTGCAACATGCTATAAACTACTAGAAAATCAAGAAAAAGCTGTTGAATGGACAAAAAGATTACCAAGTCTGTGGAATGGAGTCGAGAGCACAAGTATAAGTGTAATGGAAGGACGAGAAAAGATAGATTCTATACAGGGAAGTTTAAATGCTGTACTACACCTTATACATAGATTAATATATGTATATGCACAAAACACTGATTTAACAAGAGAAAGCAGGATAGAAATATTAGAAAAGATACCAAGGATTTTTGATGCAGTGTTTGAGAACGGCGATTATGGATATTATAATATATTTCTCTCGCGAGTTTATGTGGAAATAGCACGAAATTGTCAATCCGATGTTGACAAATGCATAACGGTGCTGAAAAAGGCACTTATGCATGCGGAATCTTATGACGAATTAGAAAGGTCTTCATATACGTCGCTTCTTTTCAAAAATCAGGAGATTATACCTGATAAATTTACAAAGGCAAATAATAATTCCCAAAGAGAAAATATATTAGAAATAATTATGCATGAAGATTTTAATAAATTAAGAGATTTTGAAGACTTTAAGTCCATTGTTGAACAATTAAAATGCTAGTTGTATAATGGTCGAAGAGACAACAATCAGGATATTCAACAACAGGAGAGTTATAGATGAGTGAACTGGCATTAAAAAAATTAGAAAGAAATGACAGCGACATATCCGTTCTTAGGAAATTACACAATGATCCTTTCGTGAAAAAATGGTTATCAATAGGAGATAACTATTTTGAATATTGTACTTCAACTCAGAATGTGCAATATATCAAGATTTTATTATCAGGTGTTATTATTGGTGGAATTCATATAGAAAGAGACAATGATATATTATATCTATCCATTTTTATTGCATCTGAATACCGACAAAAAGGATATGCGAGAGAATGCATAGGTTATATTATTGACGAATTTACGGAAGGAATAAATTTTATAAAAGTTTCCATTGAAGAAGAAAATATACCTTCGATTAAGTTGTTTGAATCATTGGGCTTTGCATTCGCAGACCAGGAGGAAGAATTAAAGAATTATGTGTTAAACCTGTAGATTTATATAATCCATAAAACCGTTAGTGCGATTTGCCCTAACGGTTTTTCACTATAGTAGTGAAAAAGTTTCAACTAATGAGTAATTGATATACGACAATATAAAAAGTAAACTACAAATAGAAGATACGTATTTTCATATCATTATAAAAGGAGGATTTTCTATGAGGTTAACAATAGGTGAAAATATTAAGATTATTCGCAAGTATAAAGATATAACACAAGAACAATTGGCTGAAATGTTGGGAGTATCCTGTCAATCAGTATCACGGTGGGAATTGGGTGTTTGCTATCCTGATATGGAACTTTTGCCAGCGTTGGCAGAGATATTTGAAGTTACAATTGACAAGTTATTAGGTGTTGATAACATTGTGGAAAAGAAGGAGATAGATGAATATCTCAATAGATTTCAAATCGCAATAAGCAAAGGTGAAATAGAAAAATGCATTTCTATTGCACGAGAGGGAGTTTCGAAATATCCAAACAACCATGATTTGCTAAACAAACTTATGTATGCATTGTTTGTTTCAGGTGACGAAACGGGTAACATTTCAGATTTTAAAGAGAACAGAGAGAAGTATGATTCGGAAATAGTTTCATTAGGCGAAAGGATAATTAAATTTTGCCCAAATCAGGATATTAGACTTGAAGCAACTGCAAGGTTGGCATTCCACCATTGTGAGATGGGCAGGAAAAGTATAGGCAGGGTATTATATGAGACTTTGCCATCACAAGAAACATGCCGTGAGAATCAAATTTGGTGGGCTTTGGAAGAAGATGAAAAATCAAATTTTATTAGAAATAGAATCCGAGCAGATTACGATAGTTTGAAACGTTATATATGGATATTAGGTACGGCAGGAGGTTTATCGAATGAAGAAAGCATCAGTGTTTTGGAAAAAGTCTGTGAATTAGATAAAATAATTTATGATGACAAAATGGTAGATAACAGTTGGGCTTCTGCAAGGTTGCACTATGATATTGCAAAATATTACGTGAAAATTAACAAATTCGATTGCGTGTATTATCATTTGAATGCCATGACAGATATAGCAAAGGCATTTGACAATCGACCAGAAATATTTTGTTTTTCATCATTGTTACTTGGCAAAATTACAGAAAACAAAACAGACAATGAAACGGCAGATACAAGGACACTCTGTGACATAATATATTCCGACTGGTTGTCTGACGCAGCATTTCATTCCGTACGTGATAAGGAGGAGTTTAAAAACGTGCTCAGAGGGCTTTGCGCAGCCACATAGGTCGAAAATCAAGAAACCGTTAGAGCGATATGCCCTAACGGTTTCGTCTTAAATAATATAGTCTGTAATACAATCATACCAGTGAACATAAGTTTTGCCATTAATAATCAGTCGTTCATTTTCTGGAAGTTGTTCACTCCATTTTTTCTTATACCGTTTTAATGCCCAATCATCACGGTTAAATCTACGCCACAAGATTGTTCTACCATTTTTATCAATATACTGCTCAATGGCAATAGCATTATCGAAATGTCCCAAATCCATTACACATACAGTGTCATAACTTTTGTCGCCGATTTCTACTGTATAACGACCGACTACATCCAATACTTCTTTTTTTACGGTTTTGGTGATCTGAGATCCTTCGCGTTTGATAAGATTATTAGGCTCTAACAAAATTTTGTTACCGCAATTGTCTTCACCGAATCCCCAATTATTCATAAAGATGTCACCATCGAGAAAGGTGTAACATTTCTTAACGTCATTTTCCCAGTGGGTTTCTGACAAGTATCTGCAATGAGTGTCTGTTAGTTGTGCAACAAATAGTCTCTCATTTATTTGATTGTTCTTTAAGTCATTCTGAATGCTTCTAATTTCTACACCTTGAATACCATGAACTTCAGCCTTGCCCAAAACGCATACCTCAGAAAACTCTTTGCATTGTTTTGTGGCAAAATCATAAAGTCCCCACGTCACTTTCTCTCCTAGTTTAGGAATGATGCTCAGTCCTTGAAGTTCTTCGCATTTAACAATAAACGGAGGTTGGGATAGGACACTAATTTTATATTCTGGCAATTTGTTTGGTAGTTTACTCATTGATTCATCATCCTTTCTTATATTAGATTTTGAAGTATAGTTCATTTTGAAATTTTGCTTAGCAGCATGTAAGCGGCTTTTAACAGTGCCAAGAGGAATATCCAAGGCCTTTGCAATCTGATTTTGAGGCAATTCTTCCCAATAGGTGAGGTGCAGTATTTGTTTATCTTTATCAGACAGACTATCTAAAATATCTTCAATAAAAGATGCTTCAGCATATCCAAGACGAGTTTGCAAAAGTTCAGTTTCTACCAAATTGTCAATGGGAATTTCAGAAAATTTTGCTTGTGTTCTGTAATAGTCATTGCACTTGTGCCGGGCGATACTGACAACCCACGCTTTGAATGATTCTTTTTCTTTAAGTTGTTCCCAATTTTTATATGCTGTAAAGTAAACATCTTGCAATATGTCTTCAGCGTCTGAAAAATTGGATATTCTAAATTTTACAAATCGCTCAAAAGCCAACTTGTTTTGATTTAATAAGTGTTCAAATTCGTCCATGGTATCACCTCCTCATATATATTAAAACCGGTTTCAATTATATAGTCGTAAAAAAGCCATAAAAGGTTCATTTTGTTATAAAAAATCTATAATATAATTATAAAACCGTTAGAGCGTTTGCCCTAACGGTTTTGTGCTGTTTTACATTGGACCTTGCATAGCGTATTTCAATGCCTATTCAGCATCTTTCTTGCTTAATACGTGATTACCAATCTGTCCGAGCAACGTAGCAACAAGACGTTCCTCATCACTTGGCAAAGATTGTGCTTTTAAATCATCGTACATTTTCTCGTATAGAGAAAGTAGTCTTTGATTTGTGTGTTCTCGACTTGTAACAATTTCTCCTAATGCGTGTGCTTTTTCTTGAGTGCCGACATCACCAGGACCACTGGAATTGGTTTTGCTAAGTTCAGAAATTGCATTGTGCAGATATTCTGTTTCGGTAGCAATTTTCTCAATCTGCTCAAGAACATAATTCATTGTAAGTTTTTCTGTTGGCTTTGTTTCCATAGCCATATTTTCTGTATTGTTTGACATATTATTATCCTCCATATCATATGGCGGACACGCAAGGCATATTGTGTTTTCATCTATGAAGCGTGCCCTGCCATTCTTAACAAGCCCTTTTGCCCTTTTGGGGTAGGTTGCTTCATAATAGTTTCCTTGCTCATCTACAACAATAATGTTTTTTGCGATGGGTATCATCCCCTTTGCCATAAATGAATTGTGATACTGTTTTTTGTTATGGGTGTCGTCCCCTAATCACAAGATTATTATAAAAGATGCAACGGAAAGTTGCAACAGAATTCTTGTTTCTTGTATTTGTGTGAAAATCAACTATCCGTGGAATTTGGGTTTCGAGTAAGTTTGCATACAAAATCAAACATTTCTGCTATGATAAATATACGGTACCGACAAAGAATAAAGGAGAGATTTGTATGTCAATAGGTCAGATCATTAAACTGTATAGAAGAGAAAAAGGATTAACCCAAAGTGAGTTAGCAGAGTTGATCGGTGTGTCGATGCAGGCGGTATCAAAATGGGAAACAAACGCTGGTATGCCGGATATAGCGCAAATAGTGCCATTAGCCAGAGTACTTGAAATATCGACGGATAAGTTGCTTGGAAATGTGGACGAAGAAGTAGAAAACCAAGTGGCAAAAATAAAAGCACAATTTCCAGATATCAATATCATTTCAGGAATAGAACGCGCAAAGAGATTTTATGCAGAGGCGTCAGAGTTATTCAATAAGCATCCAGGTATGCCGGATATTGCCTTGATTTGTTTGGAGAGTTTTACGGAATTAGTGTTTCAAAAGGAAATCGTGAAGGAAAGTGCAGAAATCATTGAGGAATGTGAAAGATATATGCAATGCATTTTGCGATATGAGAAAGATGCAGACCGTATTTGCAGAGCATATTGCATAATGTCGAGAGCCTATAATCTGCAGGGTGATGAAATAAAATCGAAAGAAGTGTTAGGGAATATACCGCAGATATATGGGGACAGAAACTATTGGGAGGCTGAAAATGCATATTTAGATGGAAACTATGAATTGGCTTTACAAAAAGTAAAAGAAAGTTTTGCGTTGAAAGCAAGATTCATTTCAAGGTGTATACGATTAGCTTCAAGAAGTATTTCTAAAAGCGGCAGAGAAGGTAGTGTTAGAGAGTGTTATGAACTGAGTGAATATATGTCTCGTATAGTAAGTGCGTTTTTATCTGGAGGGGATTACATGCCATCGAGACAGATTATGCAAAAATGCTGTAACTTGTGTGGTTTGGTAGAGCAATCTATTGAAATAGGTGAAAACGAAAAGGCTAAACAGTATTTTGAAGAATTGCTAGATGTGAAAGAACAATATGACAAGTTTCTTGAAAATCCAAGCGATAAACACTGCCTCATGTTTGTGGAGGGAGATTTTGATAATGCAGAATGGTTTAATATGAAAGAACTAGAGGAAATGGTCGATTCGGTTAGGTCAAAGATAGAGGGAGAGTAATGAACTAGAATGGAAAAGGTCTGAACAGGCCTTTTTCTATTTATGCAAATATAATGTATAGAATAAAAAAGTGTCGATTAATTAATTTTTATGTGTTATAATCTGTATAGGTTATTAATGTAAGGCAATAGGACGGACGAAGTTCGTCTTGTTGTCTTGTTTTGTAATATAGATGATATAAAACATTGGAAATAGTCAATATACAAATGCGTTATATCATTTCCTTGTAAATAATGATATAATCGTGCAAAAATTGGTAATTAACGTTTGAAGAAATGAGGTACAAATATGGGACAAATTAATTTATACAAAATTGATGTGGAAAAAAAGAGGGATTTTTTAGATGCGCTCGCTAAAAAATTTGAGTTTATCGGAGAACAAGATTACCATTCAACTGGCAATGAAGAAGATGTGTATATAGTGGGAACATATGTTAATGTACCAGAAGAGAGAAAACCAGTTGAATGGCAATGGATATTGGATGAATATGATTACAAGATTGAGGAAACGGTAGCGTCACCAAAGGCAGTGCTGGTAATTGAAAGCATAGCAGCTACATATGCAGTGACATATGGTTTGTCTTATTTTGCTGTGGATAAATACTGTGATATTGATTTTGCATTTGATTTTGCAAGGAGAATTGATTTTAAGCAAATAAAAACAACAACATTAACAGCTCCAAATGCACAAAGAAATAAAATGATTAATGTATATCTAAATTATAATGATATATCTTTTGATAGTGGGGAATCTTACGCAAAAATAAAAGCAAAAATGAAGATTGAAGATGGTTTCAAACTTCATGGAGAAATGGTTGAAATCGGGCATTCCATAAAAACGCAATTATCTGATAATACCATAGATTGTATTTTAAGATTTATAGATTATGTTGAATTGGTAAGAGAAAAGGAGGAACTTCATAAAATTCCTGTTTTTAGCAAGGTAAGAGATGAAAAAATTATTAATGAATTGGATGAGCAATTGATTGAAAAAATCGAGGAAAATATTGAATGCATAAATATATCAGAATTGGATATTATTGGTGCTACGGAGATTTTTAATAGTAATGATGCTTCTTTTACATTGAAACATGGAAGAAAGTATAAAAATATTGAGGAATTGACCAAAGAAAATATCTTACAATTTATGTATGAGAATAATTTGAATATAAAAAATGATTTTTGGAATATGAAAGTTGTAAGTAATAAAAATGGGGAACCTGTGTGCACTGATACAATGAAGAGATTGATAGATTTTACTGATGATGATAGAAGGTGTTTACTTTTAAAGGGCGAATGGTATTCATTTAATGATGATTATGTACAATATTTACAGGATTCAATTGCAGAGTTAGAGGTCATTTACGATCCGCAATATGATTTTTCGAATGAAAAATTATCTGATTATGTGGAAAGGAAATATCAAGAAGAAAAAGATTGCGAGGAGTATACGGATTTAACAATTGAAGAAATAAGGAAAAAGATTAAAGATAAATATTATGCTGAACGAGTTTTTAATAATATTTTGTCAGAACAGTTTGATTTTGAGAATCATGACAGAAATAGTGATGAAACAGGAACTGGAAAGATTGAATTAATGGATTTGTATAAAGATGGAACAATGTATGCTGTTAAGATAGGAAATTCATCTGCAAAATTAAGTTATGTTGTAGAGCAATCTCTTAGTTCTACAAGAATGTATAAACATCGTTTACTTCCTGATATGCCTAAGGTAGATAGAATTGCTGTTTGGATTGTTTTGAAACGACGTACACGTTTGCCAGATACAAATGGGAAACCGGATATTTCCAGTTTAAAAATGGTAATGTTAAAAAATAGATTAGATGCATGGAAAAAGGAAGTTAGAATACTGGGATATACACCAGTAGTATATTTAAATTACTGGGAAGATTAATTAATTCAATTATTATAAAAAGCCAAGTGATAAAGAAAGAATGGTGATGCAATGATTATTGATAAAACATGTCAGACATGTGAATTTAATTTTGATGGTATTTGTGCAGGTGATGGTATTTATGAATATGGTGAAAAAATTACAAATGCTGATATAGAGTGTGATGGATGGGGAATATCATTTCATTATTTTTCTCAGATAATTAATGAATTACCATGGTACATAAAACAACCATATAATCAAGGGAAATTGTATTTCGGGAAAATTTTACAAAAATTAGAGGAAGATGAAACAGAAAGAGGAACTGAAATAAATATATATGACGCAATAGAATATGTGTATGGGATACCATGGTGGGAATTGAGTGAAATACTGGGGGTAAAATGGAGTGTGGTAGGTCGGGCAGTATGCCAAGGAACAGTAGAAAAGCGAAAAAAGCAATTTGCGCCAATTCTTTGCATTCCAGAGGAATATTTTGAAGCTTTTTATTCAAAACAGTTGGAAGATTTGGAGAGGTGTAAAGAAAAATTTTATTTGCTTCACGGAGAAGAATGGGTAATGAAAATGAGGGGGAAAGCACTTGATAAGCTTAAACGATAGCATATATAATTTGCGGTATTTCAATTCAAATAGATGAAAAGTGTGATTTAGATTGATGTATGATATTGAAAATATTATAATTAACTCACAGTAATATTTTGGCAATAGAAATCAGTAAATCAAAATAATTTATGTAATTGAAATAAAAATACGACGGTATTACTATAAAACTTAAACAAATATGCTTAGAAGTGCAAAGAACACGCCAATATTTTGGGGAGCCTAATGCTTCCCATTTTTTTGTGTTTGTAGAAATAAGATAACAGTAGAAATGACTTTTAAAGTCATCTACCTATTTGAGATACGCTGTGTTATACTGTTAGAAAGTATATAATTGGAATGGAATTAAAGGGGGTATGAGATAGATGAAATTTGCAATCATCTCAGATGTTCATGGAAATTTGCCAGCACTTAATGCAGTGATAGAAGATGCTGAAAAAAGAAATATTGATGGTCTTATTTTTGTAGGGGATTATTGCTTAAACAGTCCTTGGCCAGATGAATGT
>JAZOMR010000213.1:0-2002 GCA_045654105.1 Faecalimonas sp.
TGGGATTGGTGATAGGGTATTAAGGAGAAATGTAACGCCGTCTGGAAAACTAACAGATACAATCGCTTGTGATATTACAGATTATCCGGCACACGATAATTTTGGAAACAAGGATACAAAGATTGAGAAGATGAAAGCAGAAATTGCAAGACTCAAAGCACAACAATGATATAGAGGATAAAGGATTAAAGACCACCGCACCTGCAATTACACGTAGGCACGGTGGTCTTTCCATATATCCTTGCCGTTTTGAAAGGCTTGTAGGGATTCTAGTTTTCTTTCATATAATTCCTTTAACTTTGGTATACGAATATGGCGTTCTACAATGTCATTTTCATAAATAGAAAAATCCATTTGAGCTTTTTCTATATCAACCAAGGAACGATTTCTTACATATTGCAATAATTTGCTCTCTTTTTCTATAAAAGAATGAGTTTTGATTTCGCTGAATTTTATTTTAGACAGATTTTCATATGGAATATTGTAAAACATGGAATTCCCAGAGTCAAAAATTGGTGCAAAACCTAGTAATTCCAAGGTGTCAGGATTTCTCATTACGGCAATGTTATTCATATGTCTATCCGTATTTGTTATTAAATAATCTGTCATTATCTGGTAATCTATAAAGTCATTAAATTCTTGTTCTGGCATTCCTAGATCCAGACATTTTTTTTTGAACGGATAATAGTACGATTCGTTCTGTTTTAATTTGGTTGTCTGTAATAATTCCCATGCAGATATACATTCTATCTCTTCTGAACAGAAATCGTAGCACATGCATCCTAGCCCTTCTAGATTGTTTTCAACTTGCAATTTAACCAATGAATACGGAGTATATTTTTTAAAATTCTGTTGCTGGTGTAAGGCTGATGCGAAGATTTCATTCAAACTTTGTTGATAGGAGTCACCGTAATTACCTTTAATCATATAGCGACGTCCGTTTTTATCAATACACCATTTTTTCTGAAGTTCGCCTTGAGAAGTCGCGCAATTGAAACGGGTTTCTTTCCTTAAATCAATCATATGGTCTCGATTAATTGTAATTTCTCCAAAGGAGTCTACAAAATCATTTGTAAACAGATTAATATCCTTCCAAGTCAAGTCTTCGTCTCGAGGTTGAATCCAGTAACAATCTGAAAGACTTAAGGCAAGATTGTTTACTAAGGCGCTGTTCGTAGAAGCATAGCCGAGTCTTTGCAAAGCTGTTTTGGCTCCATGTCTAGTTTTGGGTATTGCACGGTCACGCCACCATTCGTGAAATTTCATGTTATTCATTTGGCCGCCAAGAGGAAAGTGTTTCGAAGCGGCTTCATTTCTTCTGACATTCGCAATGTTACCGTCTTCTGTGATTTCCATAAGACATACACGAATGTCCTTGTGCATTAAAAAATACTCTTTTACATTTCTTGCCACAACTTATCCCTCCCATTTACTCCAAATAATATCTTCCTTCTTATCAAATTGACAGTCACGATTAAATTTTTCTTGAATTTCGTAAAAATCTTTGAATAAGTCATGAAGATATAAGGCAAGGTTTTGTTTTTTAATTTCTCGCAAATCTTCTTGTACAATAATAACATTTCCACGCATATCGGATACGGTGCTTTTTTTGATGTCATAATAGTATAGAACGTCATCAGCACCATGTATTTTCAACAAAGACGTATCTAAGCTTGGAAGTGTCTTGGCAAGAAGGTTTAAAACGTATGGCGCAGGAGAGGCGTCTCCTTGTTCCCACTTACGTAAGGTGCTAAGAGGTATTCCATACATTTGGGCAAATTCTTTTTGTGTCATTCCGGTGGTATCTCTCAGTTCTCTGATCATATATGTCATATACACATCTCCCTTAGTATCCAATTTGGTTACGTATTATATAAAGTGTACCCAATATGGATACGCTTGTCAAGTATTTCTTTTTAGTATTCTAATTTTAGTGTAAATTCATACACTTAATTGAAGGATAATTCCTCCTATAAACGCTTATACTATCTGTTGTAGATAA
>JAZOMR010000214.1:0-4375 GCA_045654105.1 Faecalimonas sp.
TCTTTCTCAAAGAGTTGTAACCTTTTTGAAGAGCTGGTGCTGTAGATTTCTTTACAGAAGTCTGACGTCCCTTTCTTACTAACTGGTTAAATGTTGGCATTCGTTTCACCTCCTATGAATTCTGTTGGTTGCTTTGTAAATGTTACAAATATTTTTGCGCACAAAAAACAATGCATTCTTATGCACGCTAGAACATTTTATTATGATTTTCGCCGAAAGTCAAGTATTTCTTTGTATTTTTTACATTTTCTTTCTTTGTATTTTTTACATTTTCATCACAAACTTTTTTATCATAGAACCAAGCACCACAATGGCAATGTAATAAGCGACAATATCGTACTTAGGAAAACCATTCCTGTTGCATATTTCTCATCTCCGCCGTATTTCGCCGAAAGTAACGCTGTGGTAATCGGCGCCGGCATCCCTGCCATGATTACCGTAATTCCGCGCAGCATTCCATCAATCGGAAGAAATGCGGTAATTGCAAATACAACCGCCGGTATAACAAGCAGTCTAATTGCCGTGTAAAATACCATCGTCTTATCAATTAACCCTTTCGGTTTCACCTCTGCGAGCATCATACCCACTAGCATCATGCTGAGAGGGGTGTTAGAACCGCTGATTCCGACAATCGTTTTTTCTACAAAGGTTGGAAACTGTATTCCACATACCATAATAATGACTCCGGCGTATATGGCAACAATACATGGATGGGTAAGCACATTTTTCCAAAGCTTCTCTCTTCGCCCTTTTAAGAACACCGCTATCCCTATTGTCCACATCACGATTCTTACGGGTAGCATGAATAGTGCGGCATACAACAGACCTTCACTACCGTAAATTCCTTCCACCATAGGATTACCTAGAAACCCGCTATTAGATATAATCGTTCCATATTTTAATGATTTTTGTCTGTTCGCCTCTTGATTCTTATATAAAATATTACTAAAGAACACGCTAATTGCGTTATATCCAGCAGATAATAGCAAAATCACTCCACAGGCTATAAATAAGTTCCAATCCCATTTTCGCATAAAAGAATGCAGTACGTTAAATGGCAACGTAATATACAAACATAAATCGATCATGTTCATGCGGCCTTCTGTATTAACAATTCCCTTTTTTCTTATAAAAAATCCAATTCCCACAAGCAGAAACATCATTAACTGCATGTCTATCATATTTTTAAAAATCAATTTTCTCATCTCCTGTTATCTGTAACTGCTTTACATTCTAATCCTATTTGCTTTTAATGTAAAGCGTATTGACTTCATTTATTTACAGACCTATAATACCTAAAGGATTACTTTTTGAGGAGACCCAAAATTATGGAAATTACATATCACACTTTTCTATTCGTCTGTCCGTTCTTGTTTTTGGCCGGACTAATAGATGCAATTGGTGGCGGTGGTGGGTTGATCTCCCTGCCAGCTTACCTTATCGCAGGATTGCCTCCGCACGCAGCCATTGCTACCAATAAGCTGTCATCCACTTGCGGAACAACAACTGCAACACTCCGTTTTATTAAAAATGGACTTGTAAATCTGAAACTTGCAGTTCCATCTGTTATTGCCGCAATTATCGGTTCATCCTTTGGAGCAAATCTTTCTTTATTAATAAAGGAAGAAATCATGCTTTATATTATGGTAGCCATTTTACCGATTTGTGCATTTTTAGTTTTGAACAAAAAACTGTTTCACGACGGTGGCGAGAACGAAATAACTTTAGACAGACGAACCTATATTACCGCAACCATTGCCGCACTTATAATCGGCATGTATGATGGTTTTTATGGACCAGGAACCGGAACATTCCTTATTATAGCATTTACGGTTTTTGCAAAAATCAGCATGAAAACTGCAAATGCACAGGCAAAGGTAATAAATCTTACTTCTAATATTACATCGCTTATTATTTTTCTTATAAATGGGGAAGTACTCTTTTCGGTTGGAATTGTAGCCGCAGCCTGCAATATGCTGGGCGGATATATTGGCGCCGGACTTGTGATGAAGAATGGTGCAAAAATTGTAAAACCAAGTATTATATTTGTTTTATTATTGTTGGCATTAAAAGTTGCTGGTGTCTATTAGGTTGTAGCACTCCACGTCTGTGGCATACAAAAAGGGCTTCGCTTACGCGAAACCCTTATATTTGTACTCTTATACAAGTTCAAGAAGAACTTCCATAGCAGCGTCACCTTTACGTAAACCAATTTTTACGATTCTTGTGTAACCACCGTTACGGTTTTCATATTTAGGAGCGATTTCTGTGAAAATCTTTTCAACTAAATCAACTTCTTTTGCTTTTCTCTTTTCACCTTCAACTACTGGGTAGAGAACTTTAAGCATTTCTCTTCTTGCATGTAATCTTGATGGCTTATCTTTTTTGATTGTTTTTTCAACTTCATCGTAAACAGTTACTTTCTTTCCGTCTACAACTTCTTTTACTCTCTTGCCATCTTTGTCTTTACGAGCAACTTTAGCAGTTACTGTAACTTCTTCAAAGTTGTCTTTTTCTTTTACAGCCATTGCAATAAGACCTTCAGCTACTTTGCGAATTTCTTTTGCTTTAGCTTCTGTTGTAACAATTTTACCATTAGCAAGTAATGCTGTTACTTGATTTCTGATTAATGCTTTTCTTTGGCTTGATGTTCTGCCAAGTTTTCTATATTTTGCCATTTTTCTTTTCCTCCATTTACACGTGGTTATGCTTCTTCGGGCTTACTAGCCATGTGCTCCTGCCGTACACATCGGTTTTACCGACAAGATGCTTGGGTTTATTCCTCTCCTTGACTTAATTCCAAGCCAAGTTCCTTTAATTTACCTAAAACTTCTTCTAATGATTTACGTCCAAGATTGCGAACCTTCATCATATCTTCTGAAGTTCTGTTTGTTAATTCTTCAACTGTATTGATGCCAGCTCTCTTCAAGCAGTTGTATGAACGAACAGAAAGTTCTAATTCATCAATGCTCATTTCTAATACTGCCTGAGTAATGTCGTCTTCTTTGTCGATCATAACTTCAGCTACTTGAGCCACTTCTGATAAGTCGATGAATAATTTTAAGTGTTCGTTAAGAACCTTTGCAGCCAAGCTAACTGCTTCATCCGGAACCAAAGTTCCATTTGTATATACATCAAGAGTTAACTTGTCAAAATCTGTAATTTGACCAACACGTGTGTTTTCAACTGTCAGGTTTACACGTTCAACTGGTGTAAATATAGAATCAATTGGAATAACACCGATTGGCAATTCATCATTTTTATTCTTGTCTGCGCTTACATATCCTCTACCTTTAGAGATTGTAAGTTCCATGTACAATTTACTGTCTGCTCCTCCGTTAAGAGTTGCGATAACAGTTTCAGGATTCAAGATTTCAATATCTGAATCTACTTGGATATCAGCTGCTGTTACAACACCTTCACCTTCAAAATCGATGTACGCTGTTTTTGGTTCATCTGTTTCTGAAGAGTTTTTAATAGCGAGTGATTTTAAATTCATCACGATTTCAGTAACATCTTCTTTTACACCTGGGATTGAGCTGAATTCATGTAAAACTCCATCGATTTTTACGTGGCTTACAGCTGCACCTGGTAATGAAGAAAGCATAATTCTTCTCAAAGAGTTACCTAATGTTGTACCGTACCCTCTTTCTAAAGGCTCTACAACAAATCTCCCATATTTTTTATCTTCTGAAATCTCAGTAATTTCAATATTTGGTTTGTTAAAATCAAACATTACAAGCCCTCCTTATTGGGTAACATTCTAAATAACCCCTAAGGATTATTTAGAATATAATTCGACGATTAACATTTCGTCTACTGGTACGTCAATTACATCTCTTGAAGGAAGTTCTTTTACAGTTCCTTTCAAGCTTTCAGCATCTACATCTAACCATTCTGGAACTAATCTTCCACCTGTTACTTCGAGAATTTCTCTGTATCTTGGAGATGATTTCTTTGCTTCTTTGATTTCGATTACATCACCAGCACTTACTAAGTATGATGGAATGTTTACTTGCTTTCCATTTACTAATACGTGTTTGTGGTCAACGATTTGTCTAGCTTCTTTTCTTGTTCTAGCAAGACCCATACGGAATACAACGTTGTCTAATCTTGACTCAAGAAGAATCATAAGGTTATCACCTGTCATACCGTTCATTTTAGAAGCTTTTGCAAAGTAGTTTCTGAAAGGTTTTTCTAATACGCCATAGATAAATTTAGCTTTTTGTTTTTCACGTAACTGAAGACCATATTCGCTCATTTTTCTATTAGCTCTTTTTGATTGTCTGTTAGATTTTTTATCGATTCCTAAGTAGATTGGATCCATACCAAGTGATCTACATCTTTTAAGAACCGGAGTTCTATTTACTGCCAT
>JAZOMR010000215.1:0-5319 GCA_045654105.1 Faecalimonas sp.
GGTATCGATAAAGAAAAAGTAGGCCAATACGCAGCAGAAATCAGAGATAAGAGAAGACCTGAACCATACAAAGGTAAAGGTATTAAATATGCTGATGAAGTTATCAGACGTAAAGTTGGTAAGACTGGTAAGAAATAAGTAAGGAGAGTGTGAAGATGGTTAGTAAAAAATCAAGAAGCGAAGTTCGTGTAAACAAACACAGAAAATTACGTAACCGTTTCAGCGGTACAGCTGAAAGACCACGTTTAGCTGTGTTCAGAAGTAACAATCATATGTATGCTCAAATTATTGACGATACAGTTGGAAAAACTCTTGTATCAGCATCTACTGTTCAAAAAGAAGTAAAGGCTGAATTGGAAAAAACTAACAACGTTGATGCAGCAGCATATTTAGGAACTGTAATTGCTAAAAAAGCAATTGAACAAGGTATTAACACTGTAGTATTTGACCGTGGTGGATTCATTTACCAAGGAAAAATCAAAGCATTAGCAGATGCAGCTAGAGAAGCTGGATTAGAATTTTAATAGGAGGAACACACACATGAGACAAAATCGTATTGATGCTAGTCAATTAGAATTGACAGAAAAAGTAGTATCCATCAAACGTGTAACCAAAGTTGTTAAAGGTGGTCGTAACTTCAGATTCACAGCTTTAGTAGTTGTAGGTGATGGAAAAGGTCACGTTGGTGCAGGTTTAGGAAAAGCAGCTGAAATTCCAGAAGCAATCCGCAAAGGAAAAGAAGATGCAATGAAAAAACTTATTACAGTTTCATTAGATGAAAATGAAAGTGTTACACATGATTTAATCGGTAAATTCGGAAGCGCTTCCGTATTATTGAAGAAAGCTCCAGAAGGTACTGGTGTTATCGCTGGTGGTCCAGCGCGTGCGGTAATTGAACTTGCAGGTATCAAGAACATCCGTACAAAATCATTAGGTTCTAACAACAAACAAAACGTAGTACTTGCTACAATTAATGGATTAAGTCAAATTAAAACTCCAGAAGAAGTAGCTAAGCTTCGCGGTAAATCTGTGGAAGAAATCTTAGGCTAAGGAGGATACTAAAATGGCAGAATTAAAAGTAACATTAGTAAAATCTACAATCGGTGCTGTACCAAAGCACAAAAAGACAGTTGAAGCTTTAGGTCTTAAAAAACTTAACAAAACAGTTGTTTTGCCAGACAATGCTGCAACAAGAGGTATGGTACAACAAGTTAGACACTTAGTAAAAGTAGAAGAAGCATAATTAAAATAAGGAGGTGGCACAATGAACTTATCAAACTTAAGACCTGCTGAAGGTTCAAAACATAGTGATAATTTCAGAAGAGGCCGTGGACACGGTTCTGGAAATGGTAAGACTGCCGGTAAGGGACACAAAGGTCAAAAAGCTCGTTCAGGAGCACCAAGACCAGGTTTCGAAGGTGGACAGATGCCATTATATAGAAGAATACCAAAGAGAGGTTTCACTAACAGAAATACAAAAGAAATCGTTGCTATCAACTTAAATGCTTTAGAAGTATTTGAAAATGATGCAGTTGTATCAGTTGAAACTCTTATTGAAGCTGGTATCGTTAAGAATCCAAGAGATGGCGTTAAAATCCTTGGAAACGGTGAATTAACAAAGAAACTTACAGTTAAGGCTAACGCATTCAGTGCAAGTGCAGTAGCTAAGATTGAAGCAAATGGTGGAAAAGCTGAGGTGATCTAATGCTCAAGACATTTCGTGATGCATTACGTGTACCGGAGATTCGTAAGAAACTCTGGTATACATTCTTAATGCTTATTGTTATCAGATTTGGATCACAACTGCCAACACCAGGTGTGAATCCAGACTACATTAAAGAATTCTTTGCATATCAGACAGGTGATGCGTTCAACTTCTTTAACGCATTCACAGGTGGTTCGTTTGAGCAAATGTCAATTTTCGCATTGAGCATTAGCCCATACATTACATCTTCAATCATCGTGCAGCTTTTGACAATTGCAATTCCAAAATTGGAAGAAATGCAAAAAGATGGCGAAGATGGAAGAAAGAAGATTAACAAAATCACACGTTTCGTAACAGTAGCTCTTGCAATTATCCAAGCTACAGCTATGGCAGTAGGATTTGGACGTCAAGGATTACTTGTTGATTATAACTTTGTAAACGTAGTAATTGTTGTATTAACATTAACAGCAGGTTCTGCATTCTTAATGTGGGCAGGTGAAAGAATTACAGAAAAAGGTATTGGAAATGGTATTTCTGTTATCTTATTGATTAACATTCTTTCAAGCATCCCAAGAGATTTTGTTAATCTATACAACTTGTTTATGAAGGAAAACATCAAAGGTGGCAAATGGTATATGGCTGTATTAGCAGCTGTTATCATCTTAGCAATTATCCTCTTTGTAGTTGTATTTGTTATCTTCTTACAAGATGGTCAAAGAAAAATTGCTGTACAGTATTCACAGAAAGTACAGGGAAGAAAGACAGTTGGTGGTCAATCATCACACATTCCGTTGAAAGTGAATACAGCTGGTGTAATCCCAGTAATCTTTGCATCTTCATTGATGCAGTTCCCAATCCTTATCTGTACATTCTTAGGAAAGACAGAAGGTAAAGGCTTTGGATATAGAATTTTAGATGGTTTAAACTCAAACAACTGGTTCAATGCAGATAAATTGCCAGGAAGTTTAGTTGATTCATGGGGCTTAATTGTTTATATCGTATTGACAATTGCATTTGCATATTTCTATACATCAATTACATTTAACCCGTTGGAAATTGCCAACAACATGAAAAAGAATGGCGGTTTTATCCCAGGTATTCGTCCAGGTAAGCCAACATCAGACTATTTAGCAAAAATCTTAAAATACATCATTTTCATTGGTGCAGTTGGTCTTGTAATTGTACAAGTTATTCCATTCTTCTTTAACGGATGGTTTGGAGCGGCGGTATCATTTGGTGGAACATCACTCATCATCATTATTGGTGTTGTATTAGAGACACTCCAACAAATTGAGTCACAAATGCTTGTACGTAACTACAAAGGATTTTTAAATAGTGGAAAATAAATAATCTAAGCAATTAACCCGTAAATTTCACACTTGAGATAGTAAGAAATTTAACGGGTTAAAATGCTATGTGGAGGAAATGTTTATGAAAATTATCATGTTAGGAGCACCGGGTGCAGGAAAAGGAACACAAGCGAAAAAGATTGCAGAAAAATATTCAATTCCTCATATTTCAACAGGTGATATTTTTAGAGCAAATATTAAAAACGGAACGGAACTAGGCATGAAAGCAAAAACATACATGGATCAAGGATTGTTGGTTCCGGATGAATTGGTAGTAGATTTGGTTGTGGACCGTCTGGGACAGGATGATTGTGCATATGGCTGTGTTTTGGATGGATTTCCAAGAACGATTCCACAAGCTGAAGCGTTGGATGCTGCGTTGACTAAAGCTGGGCAGGCAGTTGATTATGCAATCAATGTAGAAGTGCCGGACGAAAACATTGTGAAACGTATGTCGGGCCGAAGAGCCTGTGTAAACTGTGGCGCTACATATCATATCGTATACGCGCCAACAAAGGTAGAAAATGTTTGTGACACATGTCAGGGTGAATTAATTCTCAGAGATGATGACAAGCCGGAAACAGTTCAAAAACGTTTGAACGTTTACCATGAACAAACACAACCTTTAATTGATTATTATACAAAGAAAAACATTCTTGTAGAAGTTGACGGTACAGTAGATATTGATGATGTATTTGCCGCAATTGTCAAGGTTTTAGGAGAGTAATCAAATGCCTATTAGTATTAAGTCCGCGAGGGAAATCGAACTAATGACAGAAGCAGGGAGAATCCTTGCTATCGTACATGATGATTTAGAAAAAGCGTTGCGTCCGGGAATGACGACAAAAGAGATTGATAAATTAGGGGAAGAAGTGATACGCAGTTACGGGTGCGTGCCATCATTCCTAAACTATAACGGTTATCCGGCATCTATCTGCGTTTCTGTGAATGATGAGGTTGTTCACGGAATTCCAAGCCACAAACGCATCATTAAAGAAGGTGATATTGTAAGCTTGGATGCAGGTGTTATCTATAAGGGATATCATTCCGATGCAGCAAGAACACATGCGGTAGGCGAAATTAGCAAAACCGCTGCAGATTTAATAAAAGTAACAGAAGAATGTTTCTTTGAAGGCATAAAATATGCAAAAGAAGGAAATTATCTTTTTGAGATTTCCTCAGCGATTGGCAGATATGCCGAGGAACGCGGATATGGTGTGGTGCGCGACTTGTGCGGACATGGGATTGGTTCTCATTTACACGAGGCGCCGGAGATACCAAATTATGAAATGAACAGAAGAGGTCCAAAGCTTAGGGCAGGCATGACACTTGCAATTGAGCCGATGATTAATGTCGGAACTTGGGAAGTGGATTGGCTGGATGATGATTGGACAGTTGTAACAAGAGATGGTTCGTTGTCGGCACATTACGAGAATACGGTGCTCATTACAGAAAACGGACCGGTACTTTTGACCTTATCAAAGTAAAGAGGAAAACATATGCGTATTAATATAGTAGAAAAAGGAATGCTTGCTAAGTCGAAGGCTGGCCATGATAAAGGTCATTTATATGTCATATACGATGTGGATGAAACATATGTATATTTGGTGGATGGTCAAATAAGAACCATTGATAAGCCAAAAAAGAAAAAACGAAAACATGTACAGATTATCTGTGAGAAGCATGAAATCGAAGGGAAAGACGACGTAGCGGTAAAACGAATACTCAAATTATTTGATAAGGAAACAGGGAGGATTTAAAACATGTCAAAGGCTGACGTAATTGAAATCGAAGGAACGGTAGTAGAAAAACTACCAAACGCAATGTTTAAAGTAGAATTAGAAAATGGACATCAGGTATTGGCTCACATCAGTGGAAAATTGCGTACAAACTTTATCAAAATCTTACCAGGAGATAAAGTTACATTAGAACTTTCTCCATACGATCTTTCAAAAGGAAGAATCACTTGGAGAGATAAATAAATTTTTTAATAAGTTTTGAAAATATGTGTTGACTTTGGAAACGTGTGGATGTATACTATATTAGCACGTTTCCGCGTATTTTTGTGTGTAAAAATATAAGAGTTGCAAGTTTTTTAGGAAAACGTGTCGTAAACGTAGTTAAAGCAATGGATGAAAGGAGGATTTGACGTGAAGGTTAGATCATCAGTAAAACCAATTTGCGAAAAATGCAAAATCATTAAAAGAAAAGGAAGCATCAGAGTAATCTGTGAGAATCCGAAACACAAACAAAGACAAGGCTAAT
>JAZOMR010000216.1:0-3699 GCA_045654105.1 Faecalimonas sp.
TCATAGCACAAGAAAAGAAGACGTGTTCTTGTGTATTCCGCCGTTATATCACACAGGTGCGAAAATGCACTGGTTTGGTAGCTTCTTGGAAGGTGGAAAAGCAGTACTCTTAAAAGGGACAAGTCCTGAAGTAATCTTACGTACCGCTTCGGAAGAACATTGTTCTATTGTTTGGCTGCTTGTACCGTGGGCCCAGGATATTTTGGATGCGCTTGACCGCGGGGATGTGAAGCTGGAAAACTACGAATTAGACCAATGGAGACTGATGCATATCGGTGCACAGCCTGTTCCGCCAAGTCTCATTAAACGTTGGATGGCTTATTTCCCAAATCATCAATATGATACAAACTATGGTCTTAGCGAATCTATTGGACCAGGTTGTGTACATCTCGGTGTAGAAAATGTACATAAGGTTGGTGCAATTGGCAAGGCTGGTTATGGTTGGAAAACAAAGATTGTTGATGAACGCAGAAACGAAGTAGCTAAAGGTGAAGTGGGAGAGTTGGCCGTATTTGGTCCAGGTGTTATGACCTGCTATTATCGTGATCCTAAGGCAACTGCGGATGTAATGGATGAAGAAGGATGGCTATATACAGGTGATATGGCACAGGAGGATGAAGATGGCTTTATTTTCCTTGTAGACCGTAAAAAAGACGTCATTATCAGTGGTGGTGAAAATCTATACCCTGTACAGATTGAAGACTTTATTCGCGAATATAACGCTGTTAAAGACGTTGCTGTTATTGGACTTCCTGATAAACGTCTGGGTGAAAAAGCAGCAGCAATTATTGAACTTAAGGAAGGTTTTGAATGTACAATTGAAGACATTGAAAAATTCTGCCTGAAGTTGCCAAGATACAAACGTCCGAAGGAAATCATTTTTGCGGACATTCCGCGTAACCCAACTGGTAAAATCGAAAAACCAAAGCTTCGTAAAATGTATTGCGGCGAAAGTCTTGTGGCTGCACAGAATAGAGGATAGTATTTATAAAAGCACGAGGAATTAAACTCCCCGTGCTTTCGTTTTGAAAAAAATGACCTATTTATTAATGACCTTATCTAAGTCGGATTTTTTGATAAAGAAACCAGAATAACTGATTCCTCTATTTGTTTCAATTTGGATCTCACCATACAGATATTCTTCTGAAATATCATAATTTAAAAAACTATCCAGAATGAGATATGGCTTCAATTCTTTTAATTGCTTTAAATCACTTACATACATATGTGTATCTTCATATTTATTTCCGAAGATTTCCATGTTAGTAATACGGACGTCTTCTGATTCTTGAAAACTTTTCGCACCTTTTTCCTTCAAAAATGCAATTGATTTTGTAAAGGAAGAATAAACATAATACCTTTCAGCAGATGGATGCTTCATATTTTCTAACTGGAAGGAAACATTAATTTCGTATTGTTTTATGTCAGATAGTGCATCCTTTAGTTGTAACCTTGAATATTCCTCCAAATAAATATCAATGAATTGATTTAATTCTTCTTTTGGAAGCTCTAAATCCATACCGTTTATGCCATTATTGACGGAAACACCTTGAACATCTTCTTTGTCAATGTTATATAACACACAATAATCATCTTTTACATCTTCGTTTGCATATAGTTTGTTTAAGTTTTCAGAGGCTTTGCTAACATCAAAAGAATAATCTCGTTTCACTTCGCGCCCGCTTTTCATGATATAAGTAATCTTGATATTATAAAAATTATTTTCTTTATAATAACTTTCATCATCGGATGAAATCATACCATCTTTCATTTCTCTGACAACAGCAATAGCATCTTTCACAAAATCACCTTGAATCCAGTCTCGTTCTGAATCCCATTCTATATTCATGTGCCCAAATAAATCAGAATCAATTTTTACGACCGTTACATCCGATACATCAGGGATATAATCATCATACTTAAATAAATCAATCCAGAATACAAATACAAAAGCGATACATATAATGAATGTTGCTAATAATTGTTTTTTCTTAGTAAGTAGGGCTTTGATGTCAAATTGGAAAATACATTCCATGATACCGTGAAGTAAAAATCCACCAAACAAGATTCCAAAAATGAGCCATGCCATAGAAGTCATGGTAGCCATTTCTTCTAGGAATATTCCTGCATACATAGTCAATGGAATCACAATCATAAAACGGATTACATCATTTGCCTTTTCAAATGCCATAGCACGTCCGGCAGTTTCAGAAGGACGACGTAGGAATAACACATAAGCAATAGTGGCAACAAGGATTGCCAAGATAAAACAGCCAATGATATAGGTCCAATGCTCCTTGATATTCCATCCTTGCCAAGAATCTGTCATTTTATAAACGACGGTAACAGGCGAGAAATAGTATATATTAGGATTTGGTTCTCTATACACATAAGTATCAAAAAATCTTGCGCAGTATGTTGGAAATAGGTTCGCTAAAATTAATGGAACATAGCATGCAAACACACCAACACCCAGAAATGCAATAATGGAATGTCCGGTCATAATCATGGCAAGTGCCGTTGTAAACCATGCTACTAAAAAGGCACCAAGCATACAAATGTAATTCCACAAAATTGTCTGTAAGATGGCAAGAGAACCGTATCCTGTGCTGAAGATAATTCCCACTTCAATGGCTGTGGTTAATGCACTTAACACAAAAAACAATAAGAAACAGCTTGTAAATAAGGCTTTGAACCATGTCTGTCTGCGAATCGGCATGGAATCATAAAAGTCGGTTTCACGTTTTGAGTGCATATATCTAAAAAAGTCAAAGGCAAGATAAGCACCAAATCCCAAAGCAAACACGCCGTAAGCAAATTTAGGAGAGCAGAGTTCAAATAGGTTTTCCGTAATACGCGATATAGCAGGATTTTGCCCACCAACCAATTCCTCAACAGAATAATCCTCAATATATGTGGAAATCAACGTATTTTGCACGTTCATAAAAAACGTAACAATATGAATAAAAAATCCAAGCACGGTGATTAATACAGCTGCCGTGTGTCTACGTAATGTTTCTATTATTAATTTAGGAAATGAGACTCTTGATGTCATATCCAGCCACCTCCGTTTCGCTAATAAAGATTTCTTCCAATGTAAGTGGTACCGCTTCACAATAGATTGGGTTTAAGGTGTTTAGCCATGAAACCACTTTATCCGTTTCGCCTCGTACGGTCATTGTGAGAAGCTTGCCATGTCGTTGCATTTTCAGAACTAAAAGAGCATTTTGAATCTTCTCATCCAGTTCTTCCGGTAAGACACATTGGATTTTCGTTAAGTTACATCTTAAATCTTCCAAATCTTGAGAGAGCAGTACACCGCCCTTGTGTAGAAGACCGATGTGGTCACTAATGTCTTCCAATTCTCTTAAATTGTGAGAGGCGATCACCGGAGTAAAGGAGCGCCTTTCCATTTCCTGAATAAAGATAGCTTTGATTGCTTGACGCATCACCGGGTCAAGACCATCAAATGTTTCATCACAGAATAGATAGTCTGTTCCAGCACAGATTCCAATTAAAATAGAAAGCTGTTTTTTCATGCCTTTTGAAAAGGTGCGAATTTTCCTGTCAGCAGGCAAATCTATTTTTTCTAACAACTGATGAAAACGTTCCTCATCAAAAGCAGGATAGTAGGTCTTATAGAAAGAACCAAATTCCTTCGGTGTGGAATTTGGAAAATAATACTGGTCATCGGAAATA
>JAZOMR010000217.1:0-28866 GCA_045654105.1 Faecalimonas sp.
GATAGAGTAAACTTATTGTCAGTTGGGAAAAAACGGAGATATCCTAGATATAATTATCTTCACAGATTTATTTCCCACAGTTTACTTTAAATTTATCACTTTGTCAAAATCTTTCTTCTGCATATTTGAATGTATGCAAAATAATCCATTTCTGCTTGTCTGTATTGTATCTGCTCCGACTATGGCGTCAAGGACTTTAGCCAAATTTGGTGCTTCGCATCCTTGACACCATAGTCCGGGCAGATATTCTGTAATCAAGCAGGAATGGATGCTTTTGTGCTAGGCACCAGCACCTTTTCTGTCTATATCAGTTTGATTTGTTCTCGTATGGCTGCCATCTTCCTTACAGTTCCATATGGTATCGTTGCTTGCATTCGGTCTATATAACTTCTTGATTGATTATAGTGCTCGAATACAACATTCCTTAATGGTATGTGGACTTCTTCTCTGTCATCAGTTCCTGTTTTTGCTAGCTTCCGCCTTTCTCTGCTATATTGCACTAGGTCAATGATTTTTTCCCTACCATAGTTCCTTTCGTAACATCTGAGTTTGCTCATTCTGTCAGCGCCTGTTTCGCTCCATGCCATTGGTCTTGAACTGAGGCGGTCCGAAAGTACGTGACTGACATGTCCTTCCGCACTGCAACCGGTAATTATCTTGTTGTGATACGTACGCATAATGGCTGACCAATTTCCTGTTACAAAGGTTTTTAAGTCTTTTATCGGATCTTGATTGTTTGCAGAAGCAAGCATGCTGTTTATATATTTAATCAATTCTTTTTGGTCTTTTTTATATATCAGACGATAGATGCTTGACTTGGCCTCATCTGCTTCGTCCAACATTTGTTTTGCAGCTTTGTTAATATATTTCGTCATATGGTATTTATCTACGCAGAACACGGCTTTGTGCAAGTGCTTTGCTCCACTTTTAATCCAACCGCCACCATCGCCCAGAAGATAGATTCTTTTTAAACTGTCTTCATCATAATTCGCATATATATAGTCTGCCACATTGTTCCAAAAGCGTTCATTTTCCTTACTTCCGGCATAGATGCCACCAAAGTAAAAAGTGTCAACCAGTTCTTTTCTCGCCTTGCATTTTGGACTTTCCCTTTTGTACTCGTATACATATGCAAGTTTACTGATGAAACCGTCATTATCCTCCGCCTTGCTCCATCTTCCGTGTTGTTCTGCGACATGGTCCTCGTCTGCTTCGATGAACAGATACTCGCATTGCTTCTTTGGTGTGTTTTGCACAAGCATTGGAATGTCCTCCGCAATTCCGTGCACCTTGTTCATCACGGTTGTTTTTGAAATTTCCTGTTTGGAAGGCAGTGTCCTAGCCGCCTCAGCATAACTGGTTTTTAATGCCTCTGTCAGAATCACGACCTCTGCTTCTTCCGTAAATCTTTCATGTGGATCTAATCCTAATATTTCTTCTATCAGGTAATGGTGTGTTCCATCGCTATAACGCCTGTAATAAGTGCTTTCAAAAGTCACATCTCCTACAGATGAGATGAGTGTTCTGGAATCCGTCCTCTGCACCTTATATTTTCCTTGTCGCCAGCCGTCATCATAGATTTGCTTGTTAATGCTGGTTAAGACATTCCCCAAGAAAGCGGCAGAAAAACTTTCTGTGGTTGACTTAACTGACTTTTCCAACGCATAAAAATCTTTCGGGTTTTGTAAAAATTTATCCTCCGCTGCAATTAACCCATTCACTAATTTTTCTAGTAGTGTTACAATGTCCATGAGAGTAATCCTCCTTTGTTTTTTGTTTTCTGTCAAAAATCATTATATCAAAGGATTTTAGATTACTCTCATTTTTTATTTTTCTTATTCAACTGACAAAATCTTTACTCTATTTTAATTATTCCGGTTCTCTTTTAGCAAACAAAACCACCCCGCAGGGTGGCTCTGTTTAATGCTCTTCGTCATATGCTTCTGCTAATTCAATCAAATCACTAAGACCGGTTTCGAACAGGTCGCTGATTTTATACAACGGCAAATCGAAATCCTGATACAATTTTTCTTCCAGCGGTGTCCGCTTCGTCATATCAGCCAGTTCACCCTCTACACCAAACTCATCCTTAAGTTCATCCAGGATTTCAGATAATCCGGCGCAAATCGCTTCGACTTCGCCCGCCTTCGCATTAAAATACTCTGTTCTGTTTTCGTAAGCATCACCCATGCCTATTTCCTCCTATTCATGTTCCTTGTCATATTGTTTTACGAGTTTTAACCACTCATCACGACCCGTAGCGAAAGTATCGTACAATGTAAACGCCGGTAAATCCAACTCTCGATATAGTTTTTCTTCCAGTGGAGTTCGCTTCGTAATATCGCACAATTCCTTCTCGATACCAAACTCACCTCTTAACTCATCAATAATCTCCACCAGTTTCCAGTACCAAGTGTCAATTGCAGACGCTACCGCCCGTAAATACTCATCCCTTGTTTCATAAAGTGCTTTTCCCATTTTCATTTCCTCCTTAACAGAAACCCTCCGTCCTGCTTTTTTATTTATCAAAAGTATTATGATATATTTGCGCTATCAACAACTTTGGATAATATATAGTGGCATCCTTCACACAAAAGGTATATACTTTTCCGAAAATATTTCAAAATCTTTCAAAAACATCAAAAAAAAGACCATACTCGCTAATGAGTACAGTCTCCTACAAAAACTCCATATTTTATTTCCCTTCGAAAAAATGAGGACTTGCTCCTTATTTTTTTCTCGTCGAAAAAATAATGGGAACCATTATTTATTTCTCTGCTCCGCATTCACACTTGTATCCTGTAACCACGGGTGTTTTTACAACATTTTCGGTTACGAAATCAACCTCTTTGTAATAATTTGCGTAACTAGCGCCTCCGCATTCAAATGTGTGATTTATAATACCTTCACTGCCTAAATCAGTAATATCTGCATTACATACATTACAAATCGTTCTCCAAGCATAATAATGAATTTCTTCCTCGACCACTTCTGTCCATTTGTGTTCATGAACTGGTGTAGATGGTTGTGTTGTTGTTCCACCATTGTTGTTTTGTGTGTTACCAGTATTCCCGGAATTATTGGTTGAACCGGTAGAACCTGTACTTGGCTTCGTAGTTGACCCAGTGCTTGGTTTCTTGTTAGAATCCGCATTTCCGGTGCTCGGTTTTGTTGTCGTTTCGTTTTTGTTTGATGTTGATTCGTTCTTATTGCTAGTAGTATTGTTTTTGTTTGTTTCTGTGTTTATGGTTGTATTATCTTTTTTGTTATCGGTTTTTTGTGTTTCTTCCGTAACCTTGTTTTCCGTAACAGTTTCATTTTCTAGAACGGATTCGTTTTCCGATACATCACCAGATACTTCCGTGTCTTTTTTATCAACCTTGTTTTTGCCGTTACATCCTGCGATTGCAAACGCTAAAATCATTGCGAATAATATTATTAATATTCTCTTCTTTTTCATAAGTAGTTCTCCCTAGTTCGTAAATAACTGGCACCAATAGTGACCATAGTCACCTACGCCCGTAGCACTGTATCCAACTCCCAATTTTGTAAATGACGCGTTTATCATATTCTGATAATGCCCCGGTGAGTTCTTCCATCCATTAACTACAGATGAAGCACTCGTCTGTCCTGCTGCAATGTTTTCACCACAAGTTCCAAAAGAGGCACCATAGAAATCTAATACAGAAAAGCAATCTTTTCCGCTTGGTCTTGTATGCGACATTTGATTGCTATAATCCATCTCTACTGCTCTCATACTCGCCGCCTGACAAAGCGTCGTATCTAAAGTTAATGGAGCAACACCTACGCTCGCACGAATTTCGTTTACCAGTCTTAACACTTCTTGGTAATAACTCATATACTTTGAAGCATTAGAATCCGCCTCAGCCTTCAATTCATTATCCGTAGCACTATAATTGCTCGAATTATAAACGGTATAGGATGAACTATCTATCAGTTCCTTCGAATCGTCACTGTACAAAGTATAATAATTCGTTGTTACATCATACTTGGTCACACCGTATTTATGTGCGACCTCATCCGATTTCACCTCTTCGCTCACACGCTTAACCGGCTTTTTCGCCGGTGTTTGCGTTGTACCTTGGTTCGAGTTCTGTGTCGTATTTTTAGAAGGTTTCTGAGTCGTAGTATTAGACGGCTTTTGGCTTGAGTTCTGACTTGAATTATTATTCGAGTTTTCCGTCTTCTGCCCTGATTCTTCCTTTGCGTTTTGACCCGCTTCTTTCTTTTTCTGGCTTGAGGTCTCCGCCGGCTTTTGATTTAAGTCATTAGTTGAGGTCTCAGTCTCTTGCTCCGCACTCGGAGATAATTCTTCCTTCTCTTCCTTATCCCCCGTTTCCGATTCCTCTAACGCTTCCTTCTCACCCTGCAAATCCTCTTTTTCTATTTTGCTTTCTTCTTGCTTAACATCCTCTGCCTTACCGCAAGCCATTAATACCAACGCAAGCAGTAGTATATATATAATGTTTTTCAAACGCATAATAATCTTCCTCACTTATTTCTCGTCGAAAAAATAAGTGTCTCACTTATTTTTTTCCGCTCCGCATTCACATTTGTATCCTGTAATCACTGGTGTTTTTACAACATTTTCTGTCACAAAATCTACTTCTTTGTACACCGTGCCGTAACGACTTCGACAAATTATTGTAACATGAAGAAGTCTATCGTCCTCTGACATATCTGTTAAATCTTCTCCGCACTTCCCGCAAATTGTTCTCCAAGCGTAATAATGAATTTCATCTTCCGTTACTTCAACCCAATTATGTTCGTGTACTGGAGTAGATGGCTGTGTAGTTGTTCCGCCATTGTTGTTTGTTGTGCTACCTGTATTTCCAGAATTATTTGTGGAACCACTATTTGTTGACCCAGTGTTCCCAGTGGAACCAGTACTTGGTTTTGTAGTAGTATTGTTGTTTCCGGTTGTTTCATTCTTGTTAGACTGATTCTCATTCGATTCCGTCTGGTTGCTCGGCTCTTGTACAACAGGAGTATCAGCCGTACTTTGAGAATCCTCATCCTTCGCCTCAGAAGATTCGGTCGAATCCCCCTGATTGTCTGTTTGCTCCGTTTTCGCCAGTTCCTTCTTTTCTTCTGTCTTACCACAGGCTGTTAATACCATCATTGTTAGTAAAACTATATATAGTATTTTCTTCCTCACGTTAAGTATCCTTCCTTTTCTCTTTAGATAATGTATAGTGGGGTATTTAACGAAAAAGGTATACGATTTTAAAAAATATTTTACTATAACTTGAAATAAATGTAAGAATATGTACGATTTTCATTCAAATATGTTATTCGGAAATAAGTATATGTTGACTCTCCATTAAATGAACTTGCCGTCATGTGAAATCCTATATCATATTCCGCATTGTTGCTAATGCTCGTTATAATATTCCCATCTTGCTTATGCAAATAGCCACTTTGACCATAAACTTTTCCATCTTCGGAAAGTAAATCAAAAATGAGCGGAACCTCTCCATACGCCTCTGAACTATCTCGTGTAACCTTTATCTTAGATTTTATGATATTGAGTATCATTTCCGAGTTACTAAAAGATACATGCACTGCATTTTCTAACTTCGGAACTGTGTATTCCATAATCGTAAGTTCTATGTCATATGTAGATGTATCCCTTGAGTTAACATTAGTAACATTCGAAATGGTAATCTTATCCCCTATCCTATAAGGATTTTCCTGAGACCCATTTGCCTTAGTTGTTTCGCCTGTATCTTCGTTTCCGGAATTATCTTCGCTTCCACCAGTACTGTCATTACCAGAAGTATCTCCGTTTCCACCGTCACCTTCATTACTAGAAGTATTTCCGCCTCCACTGTTGCTGTCATTGCTGGAAGAAACATTACCGCTTGTGTTGTTGCCGACTCCATTACCTTCTTGAGTGACATTATTATCTTCGTTAGTATTATCTCCGTTATTTCCACCATCTTGGTTTTGTTGATTGGTTGAAGAATCTGTCGGTTCGCCATTTGTGTTAGATGTATCTGTGTCTTCTTTAGAAGGTGTATCACCCTCGTTATCCTGCTTATTATCCAATTCTTCATCTTCTGATTCACTCTGCTCTACCGCAGTTTCCTGTTTCTTGTCAACAATTTGACTACCCACGGCAACACCACCAATAACCACCGTTGCTGATATGATTCCTATCAACACCTTGGTACTAATCGCCTTGGTAACCCCAGCCGTTGCAACACTTCCCACTGCGGTACCAGATGCTCCTGCTAACGAACCTGTAACTGCCGTATCGACAGCAACCGGAACCGTCGTACTTTCCGAAGACATACGATATAAAAGCCAAAGTAATGGAAGTATGGATACACTGTGTAACTTGGTACCTGTTTTCTTCTCGTATTTGGTAATGATTTCCTCTAACGAATCCTTCGCCTTTTTCATTCGCGTTTTGACCGTAATCAACGACACACCCATTTCATCCGCGATTTCCTGGTACTTCATTCCACCACGGAAATGCAGAAGAACGGTCTGAGCCTGAGCCTCTGGAAGCGATTGAACAAAGCCCATAATCAATTCCCTAAACTCCTTATCCTCTAAGGCCGCCTCAGGCAATAACTCGTGATGACCTTCCATATCGGAATCGTTTATCTCCGAAGAATCCCAAATATCACTCTCTTCGCGGTAATCTTCGTTTTTCTCAAATTGAAGAACTTCCGTTCCGTTTTCCTTTACGTAGGTACTAAGCCTTCTCTGCGCCACGACGGATATCCACTTAAAGATACTCTTAGGGTCCTCGTTTCGAAAGTTCGCAATCTTATTAAAGAATTCTATATACAGTTCCTGCATTATGTCTTCCGCAATAGAAACTACGTCACCTGTTAACGCACCCTGATTTTTATATCTTTCCACCCCTTTATGTAAGATTTTAAATGTGTATTTTTTCGTACTTTCATATATAATGGTGGCTTTATCTCCGTTTCCGTTTTTGTATGCTTCAATGGCCTCAAATAATATCTGGTCCTCTGCTTGAAAATCCTTCACAACTATTTCCTCTTTTGCTCTATAATTTCTTGAATCGCATTCAGACACGCCTCATCTACTGACTCTGGCACGACCGTTTCGTGTACGATATAGTACGCAACCCAATACAGAATATTATCCATGAAATCATCTCCAAAATCAATGCAAATTGTTAATCAAGTTACATATTTGATGAATCATCTCATCAGAGAGTACTGGCTCTTTCTCCATAAGACAAGTATATAGTGCGGTTCCACCTAATACGTTCATTGATAAAACCAATGTTTGTGTTGGTGTACCTAGTAACTGAACACTTGCATCCGCATTTGCAAAGAATACAATGCTATCTACGTGAACAGAACAACCATTGTTTCTTAAACAATGAGCCAAGCGATAAACATGTGTGCCAACCTGTTTAACTGGGCTGTAGAACTTCTTAGACGTAGTTCCACCGTTTTCTCCTTTTTTCTTTTGTACCCATTGTTCATTATCATAATTGGCTAGAATTGTACCGGTCATATTCTTTGTTTCTATAACAAATACCCCTGACGGACCCACAACGACCATATCTAATTCGCTCGTTTTGCCTTCGTGTGTTACCTTAACATTCTGGAATCCATAAAACGACTCCGGAAGTGAGGATATGATTTCAGCAGTCATTTCTTCGCCATCTAATCCCGCTTTGACAACCTGCATTTTTTTAACATTCATAATCAACAATATTATACTGACAAGGGTTACCACGAACTCTATAGGTTCGGATATTGACTGCATAAGCGCCGTACTAATAAATGCCATACTAATAAATGCCGCTATACACAATACAACATTTTTCTTATATCGTTTGTATTCCTTCGATAAATCATCATTTTTCTTTATAATCTTTGCCATTTTTATTTTCTCCTTTGTTATTCCTTATAATATTTTTTTCTCCGCTCCGCATTCACACTTGTATCCTGTAACCACGGGTGTTTTCATAATATTTTCTGTAACGAAGTCTACTTCTACAAATTGAACACTATATCCACTGTTGCATACTATAGCCATATGATATGTTATATCATCGGTAGTCATATCTGTTAAATCTCCTTTGCATTTTCCACAAATTGTTCTCCATGCATAATAATGAATTTCTTCTTCTACTACCTCTGTCCACTTGTGTTCGTGTACTGGACTAGATGGCTGTGTTGTTGTGCTTCCAGAGTTTGAACCCGTATTGTTTGAACTTGAGTTGTTTGATGAACCGGAATTATTGTTGTTTCCGGCGTTATTGGTGTTACCCGAATTACCGGTGCTTGGTTTCATTGTCGTAGTGTTATTCGAACCAGTCGTAGTGTTTGAGTCATTGCTAGTGTCAGGCTCCTGTGTACTGCTTGTACTTTCATTCTCCTGCTCTGTCGTATCATCAGAAGTATCGCTATTTTCCTGCTCTGTATCATCTTCCTTATTAGACTCAACTTCGTCTTTCTCCGAAGATTCTACCTTCGTTGACATTTCCACTGGTTTATTTCCGCATCCCACTAAGGTTAAAGCAAAAATACACATTAACACTATCCATACATTTTTCTTAAGCATCTTTAATTCTCCTTCACTTCGCCACATGAACATTTATAACCAGTAACTATGGTTTCTGTTTGAACATTTTCTGTTACAAAGTCTACTTCTTTGTAATATGCGGCATAACTACCCCCACATATTTTACCCACATGATATGTTTTATCAGGAACCTCCATATCTGTTAAGTCTGTTCCGCAAACATTACATATTGTTCTCCACGCATAATAATGTTTCACTTCTTCTGTCACTTCTACCCAAGTATGTTCATGTACGGGCTGTGTTGGTTTTGGTGTAGTCGAATTATTATTGTTAGTATTATCGTTCGTATTAGGTGTTGTATTATTAGCGTTATTGCTCGTGTTGTTTGATGTGGTATTGTTGTTTGCAGCCGGCTTTTGTGTAGTCGTCGTGCTTTCATTTTTTCCGGTCGTAGTTTCTGTGCTTGGGGTTTGTATCGTTTCTTCTGTATTATTAGTGGTCTTCTCCTCTGTGGTGGTTTTAGTTTCATCATTGTCCGTATTCTCTACCACAGTGTCCGAATCCTCTCCCTCTTCATTAACCTGATTATCGCTTTTCTCTTCAACCGTCTCCACATTATTATTGATTTCTTTTACCTTGTCTTTACTACCGCATCCCATTAAGGTTAGAGCAAGAATACACGTTAATACTAACCACATATTTTTCTTAATCATTTCTAGTTACTCCCTGAACTATTCTGTATATATTGTTATATGAGAATCTGTTACCCAACTCGCTCCAGTGCCATCTTTCGTTTGACCGCAGGAACATTTGTATCCTACATTTGTTACGATTATTTTATAATCTGTCGTTACGAAGTCTACCTCAATGTATTTTGTTGAATAACGACTTCTGCAAATAATTGCACTATGATATGCAGCATCATCATCCGTCAGGTCCGTCATATCCAATCCACACTTTCCGCATAAGGTTCTCCACGCATAATAAACCTTTTTCTCTTCCGTTATTTCTTCCCATGAATGCTCGTGAACTGGTTCCGATGGCTTGGTTTCTATATTTGAACTGCCGTTGTTAGGATTTGAGGTCGTGTTATTATCCGTCTTGTTCCCGGCGTTGGAACTATTCATTGCAACCTTCTCCGTCGACAAATAATTAGAATTCACATATCCCGTAGTTCCATTAAACTCAATTTTACTCCAGCCATTTTCCTCGCCAACTTTCGTGACCTCTTGACCCTTTGCGAGACTCCCAATTTGAGTATTAGACGTACCGGCACCGCTACGAACATTTACGCTGGATTTTGCATACATTGTGGTCTTTGTTACCGTAGGTTGTGTAGTCTCAGGTGTCTGTGTACTATTTTCAGGCGTTTCTTCAGTAGTTTCTATTTCTTCGCCTGACTCCTCGCCTGCTTCTGGGGCCTCTTCATTACCTTGAAGTTCATTTTGCACAACCTCATTTGTCTTTTTATCCGTTTCTTGATTACCGCAACCAGTTAACACCAGCGCAAGCAACAGTATATATATTATCTTTTTCATTTTCTTCTCCTATTCAGCCCAGAACGTCAATGCAAATCCACCACGAAGTTCATCTATGGTTACATATAATCCCGGGATATTCTCTGGGATTAGTCCTTGTGCGCCAGACAAGGATGGTACCGCATCTGGGTTTCCACCGGCCTGGTTAATTAAGTTTAGTGTATAATTGTAAAGTTCTGTTCCACCTTGCGGAGCCACTCGTTCGATAGCCCCTTTGAAAATACTTGGTATTTCCTCGTACAGTGCTTCTACCATTTTTGCTTCTTCCTGGTCAATAATGCCCTCTTTCACACTGTCCTGTAAGTAACTATAATCGTCCAGTTTCCAGTCTCGAATAAAAATCCACATCCACGCACCATCACTGCTTCCGTTACATACGAGAACACTCTCCCAGTTTCCATAGGTAACCCAATTTCCATCCAACTCACTGGCATCACCTGCGAGACCTTGTTTGAAAAACTTAAGGCATTCATTCAACCTATCCCAAGATGCTTGGTCACGGAGCGTATACATTCCGGCATACTGTGTTTTCTCTCGTGTAGCACCACAACTGCATTTATAGCCCGTGACTCTTGCTTCTGTTGTGGCCGGTGTATCGACTATCCAATTTTGCCCCGCCTCAACTCTCGAGGTAGTATATGTACCACCCTTGCACGGTTCTTTTTTGAAATGCGCAGACCTCTCATCCCATGAGAATCCTGTAATATCCGTTTGACAAACATCACACACTGATTTCTGTTCAAAGATTGTTTCATAATGCCCCGTTTCAGGAACCGTTACTGTTTCCTTAACCTCAGTCCAATTATGCACGTGACTTGGTGTTGGTTGTGTCACTGACTGGCTTGGCTTTGTAGTTGCCGTCTTATTTGTGGTAGTGGTCTTATTTGTCGTGGTATTTTGATTAGGCGTTTCGTTTTTTTGTGCAGTAGTCGCGGTCTCCTCTACGACCTCTTCAGTCTGTTCTGGTACCTCCACCTCAGGTTCTTCCACTTCTTCCTTTTCTTCCTTCTTTTCCTCTTTTTCCTTTTCGACAGTTTCAACCTTCTTGTCGTTGTTTTTCTGGTTACCTTTCATTCCTATCGCTACTCCGGTGATAGTCAATGCAAGGACCGCGACGATAACTATAAAAGCAATGTGTTTTTTCGTTAATTTTTTCATCTGTAAAATCCTCTCTTTTTTCTTTAGATAATATATAGTGGGTACTTTTTTTGAAAAGGTATATATTTTTTGAAATATTTTTTAAAAACTTTTTTACAACTTAAAATTCGTCATATAAAATACGTTTCTACGTTATAATTTTATTCTTTTAAACATATAAAGTCAACGAATTTGTGACGGTTTTCCGTTGCTTATATATCGTTTTTCCTTATCTATGATTTTTAGAATTCTACGAATATAATCAAGATATAAACAAAAAATAGCGATATAGGAATGAAAGTTATGAACTGTGAATTTGATGTGAACGCACGCATTAAGCAATTGTGCGAAGAAAGAAGTATATCTTATTATGAGTTAGCAAAACGGTCGGATATCCCGTATTCGACGCTAAGTACAATGCTGCATAAGTCTAACCAGCCGTCACTGATAACTCTGCGAAAAATCTGTGATGGATTAGGCATAACGTTAAGCCATTTCTTTAATGTTGAAAATGAGTCTGTTTCTCTGACAGATTCGCAGAATAAGTGCTTATCGCTTTTCAATTTATTGAGTGTTGAGGAGCAGAAATTAGCGATGGCGTATATGAAAGGAATGCTGAAAAAATTATGATATCAGGAAGGTCGGTTTGTTGCCGGCCTTTTTATTATGCTGATGAATTCTTAAATAGAAAATAGCCCGAAACTTAATTCTAGGCTATCCTTCATCATTATTTATATTTATCATATTCTGTGAAACTAGAGACCTAAGATTTCAGATTTCTTTTTGTTGAACTCTTCCTCCGTAATAATCCCTGTATCCATCAATTCTTTATATTTTTTCACTTCTGCGAACTTATCATCATTAGCACTGTCTTCATTTATAACAGTAGACTTATATTGGCCATATGTATTTTGCGGTTTAGTAAGAGCCACAATCAGTGCAATCAGTCCGAAAAAGAATCCCCACCAGAACCAATTTTCATCATATCCTCTGTTTTTTACTACTTTGTTTACAGCCCATCCCCAAACACAACCTTGTGCGATGAGAACTACAAAAAATACCAAATACACCAAAAGAACTGTTGCTATACCCATATTGAATCCTCCTGCTTTCTCGTTACTATAATAATATAATACCATATTTTCAATAGGCGTACAACATAATATATTCTATGATAGGTGTGTTAGATACTTCTCTATCAACAAATAGTTTCATATTCTCTGAAGACTGAAAAACCAGTTTAGGGAATATAGAAAGCATTTAGTTTATTGCACCAAACGTATATACTACTCACAGCCTTGAATTGAAAAACTTAACATCTACTGTGTGAGTAATATTTAATATATTTCTAATTGTATATAGAGCCAAATGTTACGCCTACTCTCCTACTACCTAAATGCTAGATTGGAAACAAATATCTTTAAGCCTTAATTTTTGATTGTAAAAAAAATCACTTTCTTACATCTCCATAAGACAAAACCATCACTAATTGAAGTTCTTCTGCTTCTAGTATGACATTTATCCTTATTAAACGGTTCCCACCGAGCAATCCAACACACACCTCTGAGCGTAGATTAATGTGAAAAAGCCAGCACTTAACACCGGCTTTTTTCATGACTACTTAGATTTCATCTAACACAACATTAGATGACCACAATAATTTTCCTCTCACCTTCTTTCCTCAATTCTATAAATAGTATGACTTTTCATAGCATCAAACAAAAACGAATGGTATTCCAGTTGTCAAACATGATTCTAAAACAGACTGATTTTGACAAAGAAAAAGACCACAGGATAATTCTCTGCAGTCGATTTCTTTTGGTGTACTAGATACATCTTATCTCACACCGGTACTATATAAAAATAAAGGAAAAGTAATGTGGCCACCAAGCCAGTACATTAATTTTGTACTCATCCAGATAGCCTTTACAAAAGATACATTAATAGTATGACTTTTCCGGTAACAAATAAAAATACTTGAAAATCCTCGCCACATATTAGAAAAAACCTATCACTACAAACACTTTTCAGTTCCTTTTCTATACAAAAAATAATTTTAGATGATTAAAAGAAAATCAAAAGGATAATAGCGTCTTGCTTCAAAAAAATGCGATTCCACGCAATGCAAAGCAAAAAGATAAATATTTTATTTCAATAGGATAATTTTTAATTTAGAAAGAACTATATTCTTTTATGCCAACTTTTTCTTTTCTAAAGAGAGTGCTATATCGACAGATTGTCCCATTTTCCTTTCCTGCACTTTTCTTGCATTTGTGCAACAAAAAAGGACCACAGATTGGAGAATGTGGCCCTTTTTGCGTTGGTAGTTAACGCTACCAACTTGTTGTACAAAGGAGAAAATCTATATGGTTGAAAAAAATTTTTCAAATCTTCCAAATTTCTTTCAACATACCTTACGTTTATAGTATGTAAGAACTACATACATAACAAAAATTCTGTTTTTAATTGCCTTTATCAATTCCGCAAAAGATGCAAACCTCTTTAGTTCCGTAAATAATGCCTCTCCCTGAATTTTCATCATTGTTTCCATTAACAATAATCATGTTTTTTCCACACTTACAAGAGTCGTAGTACATAAAATAATTCTGGTCGAATTCTACTTTTTCGTATGCACCCGTCACCTCATTTTTGCTGCATCGTTTCCCATTTTCCGTCCACATGCACTGTCTGTATGCGACTCTGCCTTCCAAATCGTCCACTGATTCCGTACAAAGCGCACAAAAACCGATTGTAACGGATTCGCTGTGGTACCCGCCCCCACAACATGGTTCCTCGAATCTATCAGTCGGACAAGGTTCGTGGAAATACAGATTTTCAATGTGTTCTACGCTGGATTTATCGTCCGCCCACTCAAAAAGCGCCAGTCCACATCCGTTGCAACCAAATGTCATTTTCTTGAAAACATCGTAATAAAATTCTTCTTTTCCCCACTGATGCGCACATGTTGTTCCCGTTGTCTCGGGTATCGCAACCGGTTCACTAACTGCTGGTGCTGTTGTTTGTGCTACCTTTTGTGTTTCAGTTTTCTTCGTCGTTTTCTGTGTCGTATTCTTTTCTGTCTCTTGTGTTGGTTCAGTAGGAACGCTCTCTGTAAAAGTTTCCTCAGTCGTTTCTTCTTCTGTCACGATTTCCTCTCCACCATCCTCTGAATTATCTTCTTTCTGTTCCTCTGCAACTGCTATTTCTTCATTTTTCTCAGTTGTTTTTACTTCAGAATTTTTTTCAACCGTCCCACACCCTGTAACCATAAAAACTAATATTAAAATAATCGCTAATATTTTCTTCATTCATATCCTCCTATTCTTCTTTTGTTTTTCGGGGGCAGAAATCTTGTCCTGCCCCTTGTATTTTGATACATTCTCTATTTAATCCATCTGCGTTTTCTATTAATAGGTTTCACGGTAATTCTTAGACCCTCTCCAAAACGTTCACGAAATTTTAGCATGAATTCCGCAATCATCTCCATCATTTCTTGTTGCTCTCTTTCTTCATCTGTCATTTTTTCAACACCTTTCCAATAATGTTATCGCCCGAAACCGTCCCGCACCAGGTTTCTTTCCGATTATCCCCCATCAAATAGTATTCATTTTCTCCCAAAGTGAAAATCGTATCAAATTCGCCAAAATCGTTCCAACCGGGATGTTCTAGATAATTTTCTTCAATCCAATCTCCATCGACCCAAATAGTGCTAAAGCCGATGCAAATTTCTTCACCCGGTAATCCTATCACCCGCTTCGTCACTCGGGTCCCGTCTTCCAAAACTGCCCCAACGATATCGCCTCTTTTGATGTTTTCCGGCTTTGTTTTCACTTGCAAATACACTTCCCCGTCTGATAAAGTCGGTTCCATACTGCTACCGTGCCCCTTGACAACCGTCACAAAACCAGTCAACCAGAGAATAATAAAAGCGAAACCCAGAACAACAATGGTAATCTGTACCGTCAGCCCAATTTTAGTCAGTATTTTTTTCATCATCTTCTCCTCGTCTTGCCCGCATCAGCCTCGTATCGCACCAGTTTGGTTTTCCATCTGTTTCTTCCTTTTCTTTTAGCCAAGTTTTAATGTTTTCTTCTGGTGCTTTAAAACGCTTTGAGGCATCTCTTGGTCGCATATAGCCAGCGCGGAGCAAATATTCAAGTTCAGCCAGAAAAAACCATTCTTGCTTGTTTTCTATCGCTCGCGTCAACCGTCTAATGTAAGCGTCATAATGGACCATGAATTCCTCTGTGGTAATTCCGCAGGTTTCTGCCGCGAATTCAAAAGTCACATTGCGTCCGGAAAATATATCTCTGCATCTAGAAATGATTCGCTCTGTGTGTGTCAATGTCGGCATTATTCCTCACCTCCTTCTTTGTTGGCATGAATTTCAACCAATTTCAGAAAAAGTCCGTGACACATATGTGGGTCACCAATGTATTTTATTGCGGTCATCTCATCTATCGCCCCATCTTTAAACATCTGACAAAGAAGTTCTTCTTTGGCCAATCGACTGTTGACCTCTTCGATTGTTTCCCCGTCTTCTTCCTCTAGTTCCACCTTTGGCTCTCCTTGTTCTGTTGTTCGCTCTATCTTCTCAATAACATCCACATCTTCCCCAAAATTGACATAGTATGCGTGTTTGAAATCCGCAACGTATTCATCTTTATCCAGTAGTCCATTCCGCAACTGCCTTTCTTTGGCTTTCACAATATTCCAACGGGTCAAGTAATCCTCAAAAAACGCCTGAAAACGCGCTGTTGATTTATAATCACGGCTGAAAATTCGGTCGTAAATCTCTTGCGACAACATTTCCAAATCGTGGTCCGGGTATTTTCCCCTCATTTTCAGGATAAAATCACAGTATTGCGGGGAAACTCCACCCATTATGACGCAAGCATCTAACATACTGCCCGAATGTGCGTCTGTTGTCATTATGACGCTGATATGTGCACGAATGATATCCAATAAAAAACTCGACTTTTCCATCTGATATAAGTGCTCTGTATATCTTTCTTTTCCAGTCATTATTCTTGTCCCCCTTTTATCAATGCCGTTCTGTTTTTCCACTCGCGCCTACAGGTGTCACGCAAACTCCAGAAATCGCGTTTGTCTATACTATAAAAAAATCCACACATATGTTTTGCGTCTATGTACAATTCATGATAAACCCGTCGCGCGATGTCCCGAGTGTGCATTTCTGGATTTTCTTCGATAACTCTTTTCATTGTTTCAACGTATTTCGTATCATAGCCGGCGTCGATGAAGTGCGTCATCTTGAAACATTCGGCATTTAATACGCTACGCAAGTAGTCTATACGGTCGATAAGCAGATTCAAAACCACAATCTGGCACATATATGAAGACACAGCCTCTTTCGGGTATGTTTTCTCCTGTTTTGGCTCTGGTTCTTGGGGCATTGGTGGCGGTTCGATTTCCCATAAAAATTTCCAAAGTTCTTCATTGATTTCCCGAATGGTCAATTTGCCTTTTCTATCGTTGATGTAGTCGCAATAAAACGCAATCTGGGTTTCCGAAACTTCATAATGTAAAGCCCTAACAGCCTCAAAGGTATCGTTCTGTGAGTATCCCATGAGCATAAATGTGCGACATAATTCCAAAAGATTTTGCTGATACTTAAACTCCTGCCTCTGCCTTTCTAGCCTCTCCTCTTCTGTCAACATTGGCTCAATTTCTTTTCTTTCTTTCATCGTCTCCATCCTCTCTTCTATATTTTTATATTTTTGATACTCCCCCTTTTTATTTTTTTAGACGTATCACCTCCATTCTCTTAAAAAATAAAAAAGACCCCAAAAATCAACATGTGTATTACATGTTAACTCTTGTGGTCAATCACCAACATTATATAGTTGAAATCTTATGTAGTCATGTCCTGCTACAGTGTAAAATCACTGAGGCAGGGAGGAATGTGCTTACATAGTAGCGCGCTTTGAAATATTATACAAGGCCTTTTTTGAAAAATCTCTCAATTTTTTTGCGTGCCGTAGATTCAGACCGTGCGTTTTTATACATCGTGCACATGATGGTGTGGAAGTTGAGACCCAACACATAACGCAGACGAAATATTTCTGCCTCTTCTGATGTCATTAAGAGAGCATCTTCTTCGTATTCCGACACATAACCCTTGAACTCATTCAACAATTTACGATATTCCTCTGTATCAACATCATACCCTGCCGCCATCGATGTTTCATACAAGTTAATTCTTTTTCGAATGTCTAACATTTCTTGATATTCTTCTTTATTCATAGCCCATAACACCTCTCTTCCTTCTCTTCAACCTTTTTAAGTACTTCTTCCAAAACTTCAGCATACTTGTTAGCCGCATGCCAGACATCACACCACTCTAGAAATGTACCTGCCGCTTGGTGTCGTATTTCCGTTAATTTCTCCCGCGAATCATTATGCATTGCTATGATGTTTTTTAGTTCAGTAATCGCTGTCCCCATTGTGTATTCTATTGCTTCCGGCTCAATTTCTTCTATTGTCAATCTTGTTTTCTGCTCTTTTTTGTCACACATATCCTCAAATGCCAATAATTTCATTACCGCATCTGTAAAATTATAACCTTCAACATACACAAGAAAATCGATAGCATTTCCATTTTTATGTAAAGAACCGGGAGAATTGTCGTACCACCAACTTTTTTTACAATTAATGACTATACCCGTTTTTTTATCCACCAAATAACCTCTTTCTAATATATCAAATCGCTCAAAGTCATAATCCATAAGAAATGCCTCTAAATTGACGGTTCTCGCCCGGTCCTGCTCTTCTGTTGTTACCCTATGCCACACCATAATTTATACCTCCTTATAATGATTTTAATATTTCCTCTTTTCCTCCCTATCAGGTTTGTTTAATTAAAGGGGTTGCTTAACCCCTTTAATTAAGTAAACCATCTATAAAGAGAAAAAATAAGACCAAGCAACAGAATAGATTTAATATATAATTATATAAAAAGCATATGTGACTTTTCACTCGTCAGCATCCATTCCGTTGCTCCTGTTGGAAAGAATCATTGTAGCATTATAAAAATTTTCAACTTTCCTATTAATAGTATGAAAGATTTTTTGATTTTTGGTTTTTTTTAAAAAAGTTTTTTTATTATTTCTATATCCTCACAACTTTCCATACCCAAGGCTGACTTCTTATCCCGTTTACATAGTAATTACCTCGTTTTTTTACAATTCTCTGATTTATTTTTTCCTCCTCACAAACCCTATTAACATCTTCTATCTTCGTCTTTCCCGATATGTTCTGCAATTCTTTTCTTTGCTCCGCAGTAAGTTCCTGGTCCTCATGACGTGCCATAAATTCTGCCACTTGTGGTTTAGACAGCACTTTGAATCCACAGTCTCCGAAAATGCTACACACCATATGTATCCAATAATCCATTGTTTGCAAACAAAAAACCTCTTGCCGTTTTTTCCAATATGCTTCTTTTAAGGGATTCACACGTAATTCATAGTCACCGTTTTGTGCTGGGGCTGTATACAGAATGTCTGATGGGTCTTTTATTCTACGCTTATATTTTTCCCGAAATAATTCTTCATTCTCCTGAAACAATTTGCTTGTAGCCAGCATCTGCTCTGCCTCGTCATGTTTAGCCTTGAGTTCAGCCGCATTATATGCACGCACATAGATTTTGACCCGTTTCACATGCTTTCCTCCCGACTTGGTTCGTACGCGTCTGCAAAATTGCATTATTGATACCAAATCGTCGGCATCTATCAAAATTGTTGTGGCATCCGTTTTGATGTTATTTCCCAGTTCGTATGCGCGTGAGCAAAACAATATGTCTTTCCCTTCTGGATATAATCCTGTTTCTAAGAGATGTTTTTTCTCTTCTTTTTTACATAACTTGTTTTTCTTGCGATTACCTTCCGACACAATAGTAAAAGAATTAGCCTCGTTTCCTTTACGATAAACTTCTAATTGCTCTATGGAATCGCAACCTACGAAAACCTTTTCTCCGTTAGCCAATGCCTTTCGAATAATATGTAACGCAGTTTCATTAGACATAAAAAATGTCACTGTATTATCCTGCAAGAAACCAAAATCCTCCTCGACCTTAAGCAGGTTCCAAAGTCTCCCGTAATTGCAAGTAAACAGATTTTCCAATTCAAAATAGTTTGTCCCCGTCATACCTATAACCAAACCTGTATATTCTTCCATAATCGCTTGCATAAAAATATGATTGTCTTCCATAAAATTGTCGGATACCATAGAGTGAATTTCATCCAGTATTATAATCTGGTGTCCGTTTATGTAATGAATCATAGCCTCAGGGTCCATACTCTGTAATGCCTGTATCGTTGTTGCTCGTATACGCTCACATTCAGAACACTCTTTTTTGATATTCTCAACTGCCTCTTTACGTGGTGCGGTAGCCAGAATCCTAAACCCGTTCTTTTCAGCAAACTCATTTACCTTACGCATGTTATAGGTCTTCCCACTCTCCGGCGGTGCATCAATCAGCACAGGTGCCTTTGACTCGTACCATTGCTTTAAGAGTGTATCCGTTATTTTTAGTTTCTTTTGGTAAATTGTTGGTATGTTCATAATTTACATCTATCCCTTCTATATGATAGGGAGATTGTTACTATCTCCCATATATAGTTTGAAATTTTTTTGCAAAAAATTTTTGCAAGAGATGATTTTTTTTGCATTACGACAATGTAATATCCATCCACATATCACTAGCAACTATATACCAACAGTTAGAACACTCTATGTCAGCAAATGACTGTGCCAAAATTATCATTTATATATAAATATGTAAATAATGGCACACCTTTTGTTTTGGTGTCTCTTATAAGGAATACAAAAAGCATTTTATGTACAATCTAACATTAAAGGATTTCAGGTTATATCTAAATTAATCCAAACACTTTTATTGAAATATCTCCTGCCCCAATTTCCCACCCACTCCGTTTTTACATAAAAAGGGGACTGCTGCATTAAAGCAACAATCCCTTCCTTTTTCTTTTCTTTTCTATTTCCGCAAAGTACTCGTCAATCATCTCACGAGGATTTGTGTTCCATTCTTTAACCCAATACAAATGTTTTCGTATCATATAATACGGCCACGCATATATATACCGTAATTCTAACAGCATACATATTTCGCATGGTAAATTATCTGCAAAAATATCAAATTGAGTTTTGAGTTCCTGATACTCCTCTTTTAACTTTCTCAATTCTGTGCCACTAATTTGGATGTTAGCCTCTGAAACTTGTTCCAGTTCTCTAATCCGTTTTCCTATTTTATATATTCTTTCTAAATCCTTTCGCTGCATACTATACACTCCTTTGCTTGTTCTGAACAATCTTAATAAAGCGAGCCTAACCGGCCCGCCTCATCAAGGTAGATTAAATAAAGAGAATAATTAAGAGCATTAAAACGATTGTTTGTGAATAATTTTAGAAAGAGCAGTTGATTATCAACCGTTTTACTGTTCTTGGTAGGTAGAATGTGATATATATCTACCTATTAATAGTATGACAGATGGGCTATGTTTTAAGTAATTCTGTTTATAACAGAACTACTCATCAAATCAAAGGGAGCGTTCTATTTCTCCGTTCATCCCTCCTCTGCTTTGTCACCTCTAACCTGCCGGGCTCACTATGATAAGCCGAAAAGAGCCAAAAATTCGTGTGGTGTTCTACAACACTAAAATCTCCCACAATTTTAAAAATAGGAATCATTTTTCTCTGTTTTAAACCAGTTCCAGAAACAGCAAATGCCACCAAACCGTTTTCATCCACTTTACAGCAGACAGACGACACAGCCGGAATCGGTTCTGGATTGGCATATAATACATACCCCGGCTTTATGGTAATACATGCCGCATGTTTACCTATGTATAAACGCGGCTCTCCTTCGTAGTCCACCCAACTAAGGCGTTCTCCATACGCAATGCTTCGCACCAATTGCTCCTCTATCTGTTTTGCGATTTCTTGATAATGGGCTTCCATGCCCTCGTATTGTTTTACTCCCATAGTAAAACCCTCCTTAAAAATTATTTTTCGTTCAGAAATTTCTCCTGATATATACATTATGATTGAAAATAGCAAAAAATTTTAGAAATTGAATATTTTTTTCATTTTTTGTCGAAAAGCACCAATTTGGAGGTTATTTCCCTCTAAACTGGCGCCTTTACATCACATTATTCAGTTTATGTAGTCGTTTTACTCCTCTTCGCCCAGTAGGCTTTCCGGTATAGTGATAACTCCATCCGGTTCCATCTGTTTCGGTTTTCGTCTGCTTCTTGGTCGTGCTTGTATAGACAAACCGTACCGGCATGCAAGTTCTATTTTTGCCAAGTCTTGTAAATAGAAGAAACGCTTAGCGTCTACTGTCTCACCATTAATCATATACTGCGTTTCTGCACGCTGATTGTTGACATCATATTCCTTTCCATCAACCACCATGGTGAATACATCTTTACAGTTTTGTCGCACATCTTCCAATTCTGAAAACAACCTACATAGTTCTTTTGCCGTCATTTCTTCAAGTTTTTTGTTTTCCATGATACATCTTCCTCCCTTTATTTTCTATTTGCGTCCTTATTCCGCACTGTAATTACCACTCCTCGTCGCTCCAATTCTTCTCCTATTTCTGTCTGTAATTTCAAAAAATCTCCCATAGTGACTGGTTTGTCATCTATTACAAACGGCATCTCTTTTCGTCTTGCATTGCATACATAGACTTTATCCTCGTAAATAAATGCCAACACATCCCGCGTTTTCTGTTTCAGGCACTCTAAATGCCCCCACAGAATCATTAAATCCTCAGTCTTAGATTTTTTTCTACTAATATTCATAACTGTTCATCTTCCTCCTGTTTTATTTTCTTGCTTTTGCATATTGTGGTAACATTTGCACCAACTCTCGAAACATATGCAAAATATTTTCAGTGTTTCTTTTATACTGTTGTAAAAATTCCTCTTCCGTCCCATTTGGGTCATAATCCAAATAAAGCATCTTAAAAAAATAATCCATAACGCTCTCTACCAATGTCTGGTCCTTGTGTTCCACAAAAGCCGATAAATCAATTATCTTATCCAAGTCATATAGAAATTTTGTGTAGATTCTCCAGAACGTATCGGCTAATACTTTTTTCTCTTTTCCTCCTACCCATTCCACAACTGTATGATTTTCATTAGTTCGAATTGCCTCTTCAATTCCAATACAGTCATACTCTCGGTAGTGAATCTGTGTATGATATAAAGGTTCAAAAGCATCTACATCTTTCGTTTTTCCAAAGACTGTCAATCGCTCTAAAGGATAGGTTTTGCACACAAACGGCTTTTTGTCATTAATCCGGCAATAGTATTTATTATTCGTCTTCCCAAGAAAGTAACAAGTGGTCCCCGTGCCAAAAGAATCCTTTCTGTATTTCAAGAGAACCAATGGCATACCGGAAGATTCTCCAATATACGCTTCTCCATATTTATCTACCACCTCTGATAAAGTTTTTCCTGTTGCTTGGGCAATATGAAACAAATCAATTGCATTCAATATAATATCGTTGCGGTTCCTGCAACATTTTCCACATTGTTTGCATCCAACAACAAATGTGTCATTATCCTGTAACGGATTGAGAGTATTATTGATTGCACTCTCATACAATTCTTCTTCATATTTTTTATTCATATCTGATTTTACCTTTCTTTTTCTAATGTTGTTCTGTTAAGTTTCTCTCTTCTTCTAGCAATTCCCTCTTATATTTATAGAAAGTATTTCTAGCCAGTCCCAAAATGGAAATCACCTCACTGTCACTCATATTACCCTCAAAAAATTTTGACATTTTTTGAATTTTCCCTTTCATTTCCACAGATTTTTTGGTCGTTAATTTAGCACCTTTTTTCTGCCCTATCTGTTTTCCTTTCATTCTTGCAGTCTCAATACCTTCCCTTGTTCTTTGATGCAAATCATCAACTTCTTTTTGTGCCTGTTCAAATGCAATACGAATTTGCTCTTTTGCAAGGTCAATTACAAACTGATTTAACGCATCAATAATTGTATTCAATAATCTATCTGTGGCTTTATTTCCAGTATTAACAAAAACGTCTATTTGACGTTGAAGCGCCTCCCGATAAACATCTGTATTGATATGTCCTTCTTGCAAGAATATAAGAGTAACCCCTCTTCGGAACAAATCCTCATACAATTCACATCCCTCATCCGCATTTCGTGAAAATCTAGAAACCGAATCAAAAATTACACGAAAATTTTTTGTGCTTGCCTGTTCAACGATTCTTCTGTAAAGTTTGTTCCACTCTTTGCGTCCAGCAATCGTCGTTCCTGTGAATGTGTCAGAGACAATGTAGGCTGACGGGTACTGTTTTCGTATTTTGTTCTCCTGGCGGAGCAGGCTTTGCTTATTGGTTGAAATTCTACAATATCCATAATCTATGTATTCCATCTTCTCCTCCTTCCCATATCAATTTTATCGTTCGTCAATATTGATACGCTAATTGAGAACCATTATCTGCGTCCTAGCATTGACTTTTAATACATTTTGCGTATACATTAGATTTGATACATTTCTTAAAACCAATTATTCAAACTCACCGACCATAGCGATTATAGCCTCAACCATTTTTGTATCCGCATGTTTTGATAAGTATGGTTTAATTTCTTTAAAATTGTGTTTCTTAACTCCAGCGATTTTCCTAACATCCGACCAATAAAATTTCTTACCCTCGTCTTGTAACTTTTTATACGCCCAAATTATTCGTCTTGCCCAGCATTCTTGATATGATTCCTGGTATTCCCTCATTATTGCTCGACACTTCGGTAGATTCTCCAACTGATGCTGTAATAACCCTAATTCTCTCGTCACCAATTTCTCTGATACTCTTTCCGGTCTACCATTCGCGCTGGCTACACCTGTATAAATATCTTTGGCTAGTTGCTTCAACAATGGTTCCATCTCATTATCCAGACATTTCCAATCTACCGGAACAGAGCCTCGCATATAATGGCTTTTGCGTTCTTTCTCAATTTCTTCTGATGTCAATTGTGATGCAACCAAATCTTCAACAGACATTCCCAGAAAAAAAGCCAATTGGCAAACAACTGAAAATTCGCAATGGGCTCCGAGCAAAGTCCTCTGCACCTGCGCAAGACTGGTAATATTATTTAATCCCATCTTGGAATAAAACTCTTGCACATCACTCACCAATTGTTTCGTATATCTGCTTCTTCCTGTCGACTTTAAATACGTCGTATCTCGCATGCCGTGATACAAAATAGCGCTAATTGGAACATTGTTCTCGAAATCAATAGGAGATAAAAACACATCTTCTATGAACCGTGAATATCGCATTAATTCTTCATTGTCTATGTAAATTATAGGTTCCTCTCTCACATGATTTTCCGCTGGACAGAACACAAATGTATGGTCGCTTCTAGCAATTACATCCGATTCAATCAATTTGCAATTATGTTTCGTACATATATACATATCGCGCATTTGGTGGACTCTATTCCATATAGCCTCTCCATATTGCCTCCTACTTTCTTTCACACACAAAGGACAAAATTTCAGATACTGTTCACCATCTCTCCTCGGCAAGATACAAAACAGGTGGTGCGCATCACAGAATTCGTGCTGTAACTTATATAATGCTCTTTGCTTCTGTTCCAACGATAAAAATCGGGCATATTGCGGAAACATGGTGTGGTGTAGGATTATATCTTCCATTGAATACATACTTTGAATTATGCTCTTCGCTTTTCCATTCAGATTGCCTACAAATTCCTTACTAGGCGTATCCGAGCGTTTGCAATACAAATCTTGCATTGCCGTCGCGTGAGCCACACTTCCCGAGTGTACATAATAGCGACAAAACCACGAATACACCGTTTCACCATCAATCACTTCTGGGAAATAGCAAATCATATTTCCACCTCCGTCACCATCCAAAACTGCCGTAGCAATGGTATGACATCCAATTTTTCTTTTTTTGCTTGGTTGGCAATATCCGTAATAGTTGGTACCTCCTCCTGTTTATCAATAGACTCAACTGGAAATTTTACATTATTATTTTTCTTACTTTTTATTGGTTTCGGTTTTACAGGTACGGATGGTCTCACAAAATCAGATAGTAATCCCATATTTTGCTGATATGCTTTATTCAAGGCTCTCAGGTCTAATACTTCTGTTCCATCGAGAATTGCTACAGTCTGAGCCTCGTGGAGCAGATGCACAATTAATGCCGGCACACCATTTGTATGCTCGTACAGCCATTCTGTTATTGTGTCCGTGATTTCATTTCTATGCTTCACATACTGATAATCGAAAACCGTCTTGCAAAATTGCTTAAATGACAAATCATATATTTGGCTACCATATGACAGTCCTAGCATCCGCCTGGCCAGTGCGAAATTCTGTCTAAAAAACAATTCCGACTCTTGGGTCCCAACAAGAGAAATAGATATTGATGCGTTATTTAAGAGGCTTATTAGCAGTGAAATCAATCGATTTCCAGAATTGTTGTTACACAAATTTTGGCACTCATCTATAATGAGTATTCCAACATGGTTCATAAGTAAATTCGAAACATAGCCCTGCAATGTATCCGTGCTCATTCGCAATTTCTGGGCCCGCATAAAAAAATCCGATTTTAAATGTAAATCAAGCCGTTGTAATATACTCCACAGAAGATTTTTGGGTGAATTATCAAATGGTGCTTGACACACAAGGCATGGAACAATAGTTGTATGCGGATATTCAACTTCAATCAACTGACCATCTGTCATTACATCTAATGCTCTAGATATTGCGGAACTTTTTCCGATGCCCGAGTTCCCAATAATCGAAAAGACATTTCCGTTTATTCCCTCATACATTGGTGTGTATATAGAGTAACTTTCTTGTATGTTTCCTTGATGATTATGATTCCTTTGTATCGTAGCCATTCGTCCAACTTTTTTCTTTAATGATTCGAACATTGCTACATAAAGTTTTGTGTAAATTTCGACAGACATGTCCGTTGCTACATAAATGTCATATAATTTTGAAAGTTGTTGCAATCGCGTCGCCTCACTTTCAGAACGAATACTATCGTCATAATCAGGTAACACGGTTAATGCTTTTCGCAACTCATCACCAGCCTTCATCAGCGGAATTTTTTCTAAAATAGAACTATTACTATTCATCGTAAACCTCCCCCTCAATATCGCATTTCATCATTTCTCTTTCTCTTGCTTTCCTAATGTTTTTTACATTTACTTTTTCCGGTTTTATCCCTGTTTTTGCAATAGCCTCAATATGGGTGGCAAAATCAACATCTGCTTGCAATTGTCTAGTCTCCGCAGATTTTATAAGTTCCTTTTGACGTTTCTGCAAGGAATCTACATCTTCTAGCGACCTGTCTGCAAATCTCTTTTCAATTAACTCAAAGCGTATGTACTCCCCGTTCTCAGTTACAAGCCACACATAGGAACTATTTTTAGGGTCGTACGCAACGGTAGCATCTCCTCCCTGCAAAAATTGTTGAGTAAAACCATCATGCCGATATCTCATTTTATTTACTTTTAGACCAAACCTAGTAAAAACGCCTTTTGTCCTTGGTAAAAGAGTTAGTGCTAATTGTTCCTCTGAAACCGGTATCAAATTAGCACCGTCAAGCGTTCTCCCATATTCCCAGAGGCAATTACTATAAGGTTGAATTCCTTTATCTAACATCTCCTCCGTAAAAGGGAAGCCTTTTTGCACCCGTTCCGTGTTATGGTATATTACATAATGCAGCAATATGCGTGTGAACTGTTCCAAAGTTAGGCAACTATCTTTGCGATAGTCCCGACATCCCCTAAGCCCAAAATCAGTATCGACATAACCTTTATGAAGCAAATAAGGTTTTATCTTTTTCAAGCCATCAAACCACTTTTCGACCAACGATTTTTCATCGGGTCTATAAGCGTCCAGATTTTCTACTGTAACACCCAAACTACATAACTGCGAAAATTGTTCGCTAGTATATTCCGTACCCCTATCTGTTAAAATTTTTCCTCCCATTACATTTTTTACCGGCCACTGCTCTTCAGTAATCGTAATGCCGTATCGTGCCGCATATTGAACCTTGTCACAGACAATATTTTTCAAAAGTGCAATGACATCATTTTTCCATCCTACATAGATACCGTACACCATTGAGGAATACGCATCTATGGCCACACTAATTATCGGACGGCCCACTACCTCGTTGTTATCGTTTGTTAGATAACAGTCCGCCACAGTTGCGTCAAACATCATAACACCTGGTGCTGGTGCAAAACTTCCTCTAACCCCGTCGCCTAAACATGGTCTGTTATTTCTCTGATAGTGTTTTTTGCCATCCCTTGAAATGTAAAAATTAGTCATCTGGCGTGTCTTCCTATAAAAATACTTAAACTGATGGAATTTTATATAATCCTCTTTCAGTTTCCCGTTTTCATCACAAAAATGTTCTTTTAGCATCATGTTATATGCCGTGCGTAACGAATTTTTGTTTGTAGTGTAAAAATAACGGTTCAATGCATTTCGCATAATTTTCTGTTCTTCCGTGAGAGGTATATTTTCTCTTGCGCGTGGCTTTGGGACCAATGCTGTAATGTTTTGATAAACTAAATATTTACATAAATAATCCCGTATAGTCTGTTTACTAATTTCATATTCTTTCGATGCCTCTTCTATGGCTTGCGTACGCATTATCTTATCTTTATAGAAAGTAAGTACACCAGCAATCATAGTGTATCGTTCTCGCGCAATTTTTCTACTTTTCGCATCAAGTTCATCAATATCCATCAAACAAGAATCACCCAAAAGTTCAACTTCATTACAGGCATCATAATCTTCTAATATTTCCTTTCTTACCCACTGTGGCATTGTCTTTTTTACACAATCAATAACTAGCACTCGTTCCCCATCAATGTGTAAAACTCTTACAATTGTATTATCCCGTTTTAACAAATCATTTTTCCGCATTCGTTACTATTCCCCAATCTTTCGTTATTGTCTCCCAATACTTTCTCGATTCCTCTAGTAATTTTACTGTCAATGGTTTCAACAATTGATGCCGGAAAACACACTCTCGAACCATTATGGTGCCATCGCTCTTTGTTGCGACAATATCTGACACATAATCTCCATCTAGCCCTTCTAACGGATAATTGCAAGAAAATGAAATTATGTCATCAGAATCCATTAACAAATCCACAAACGCATACTGAATCTCATCATATGTTTTACAGACATCCTTACATTTTGTTAATTTTCGTTTCATACATCGCCCTTTATAATTTCTTCGTCTCATCCTATCCCTCCTTTCCCCAAAATAGTGAATTTCCCCAAAAACGCGAAATTTTTCCCAAAAACACAAGATTTTTCCCAAAAATGTGAAGATTTTCCCAAAAGTGAGTTTTTAGGAAAAGAAGAAATGGCTTAAATATGGGCTTTTTCGATTTTCCCAAAAATGAAAAATAAATTTCATTATGTTAAAAGACAATCGTTATTACCCTTGTTTTCTCCATTTGGGACAAAGTTTTTTATCCTGAGGATGCTCCGCTCTGTTGCCTATAGGACCTTCGGTCAATAGCCACTCCGCTCCGCCTTCTCCATCCCTCTTCTTTCCCT
>JAZOMR010000218.1:0-9892 GCA_045654105.1 Faecalimonas sp.
CTTTTTTCCTTGGAATTTACCAACCCGTCAAAAGTTCCACATATTTCCTCGTGTTCCAATTTATCTAGAAGATTGCATTTAAAATTCAGGTGCACCGGCACATTCAAAACCAGGATGCGCGCCCTCTGTACTATTCACTTGTTTTGGATAGCAGCAATACACATTAAAACGCCCTTCCTGTTTCATTTCTAATGCGGCACAGTGTTTACAATATTTACATCCGTCTTCTCCAAAGCGCGACAAACCAAATTTTTTGGTCTTCGGACATATGTAATTATGCTGTGGTAGTTTTCTGACACCGGATTGTTTTACCACATAACTGCAGCCTACTTCACGCAGACGCTTTTTAAGAAAATCATCTTTAGTTTCAAAGAATTCGGAAACTTCCAGTTCTTGCATGTCATCTTCCAGAACGACACAGTGTTTGGAGACAATAAAATGACTAAAATCAGGCCCATCGCAGTTAGGAGATGTCCAAATGATCCGATTGAAGTTTTTACAGCCAAATTCATCTTCCCAATACAAGAAAAGTACAATATCCTTGCTATACTCTTTTGGGGCAGGGAAGCATTGTAAACATCTTTTCGGGTTCTTCCAACGATACATCAACACATCATCTCTGTCACAGCAGGAGATAGCTCCAGAATCGTATTGGTCCTGTACATCAAACACCCATGCTATCTGATAACCAGCGGAACGATAAAAGTTATTTCTTTCGGCTATCTCATCATATGAAATCGGTGAATGTTGAAATTCTATGATTTTGTTTCCTAATAAGACATCTGCCCGATGAACTTGCCCATTGTGCCTTACAATCACTTCACGCTGAGTAACGTCAAAGTATTCTTGCATGGAGTAAAGCCATTCGCTCATATCGTAATTCCATTTGTCTTCACATTCTGCAGATAGATGGGCAAAGTGACTGACATTAATTTTTCCTTGTCTTAATATTACTTTACTGCCACAGATAGGACACCTATATTCGTCGGCTTTTGTAGCGTTTTCGGCAGAAATTCTATTATTGTTCATATCCAAAGCTATTTTCATTGTCATACCTCCATGAATGACTGTTTATATTTATACCATTCTAATTTTACAAAATCATATGTCCGATAATCGGGACTTCTATTTGTATTTTAGCATTTTCTTATTAGAAATCCAAGATTATATAAATTATCAATTTCAAGGCGTAAATCTATTCCTTCTACAAATAGTAAAAAGGGTTGCACCATTCGAACCGACATGATACGAATGTGTCTTATTGCCTTGCGTGTCGCCTTGTGCTAAAATTTAAAATAGTAAAGCACATAAGCATACAGGGAGGAATATACCATGATTAAATTTGTAGAAAAGAAAAGAACGGCTTGGTTTGCGATGCCATTATATTTCACGACATACACACTTACAGAAGAAATGCTGAATATCAAAAAGGGCTTTTTCAAAATTACAGAGAATGACTGCTATCTTTATAAGATTCAGGATGTTTCTATGACAAGAACTCTGATTGAGCGTTTATTTAAACTCAGTACGGTTATATGCCACACAGGGGACACAACAGATCCTGTAATTGAACTTACACATATTAAGAACGGAAGTGCCATTAAAGAGTTTTTACTGCAGGCATCTGACGAGCAGAGAATGAAACGACGCACAATCAATACGCTAAACATCAATGCGGATGATTTAGAAGCAATAGACGAGTAAAAGTATGGCAACAGAAAAGAATGTTGGAGAGGAAGAGCAGCAATTCAAGTACCTTTTGCATTTTCATGTCAAGATAAAAAGAACTGACAGAAACAAGCTTACCAGGGAGAATTACTGTATTCCAACCAATCAACTTGATTACAAAGAAAAGAAGAATATCCGAGTGGCAAAAGAAATTCACGAAAGAAGGAAGGGCGAGCCAACACTTATCCCTGAGTTTTACTATAACATTCCTAATCGTGTATTTGCTGATGAAGAACATTATACGGATGAATGGGTAGAAGAACACTACAAAGCCTGCATGGAGAATTTTGATTTAAACATGGCATTTTTTTCGAAAATCGACTATGACGCATTCGATAAGTATTTGCAGAGATTTATCAAGAAAAATAAGTTTACTCAAACGGATGACTTAAATGAACTTTCTGGAAAACAAGGCATTTACATTTTGGTTTTGGATGAATACAAGCAAGCGTACATAGGCAAATCAGAAGCAGCAGGCGGTATGAAACAGCGAATCCTAAATCATTGGAGCAAACGGAAAGAATTTGGCAGATTATTGAATGGAAAGATAGAAAGTTCTATCTTGTCTATTGATTCCTTTGGCGCATTAGATACTACCAGAATCTATTATAAGGAATTAAAGTGGTTCCAAAATGCAGATGAAATCGAAGAAAAACTCGTGGACTCATTCCCATGCGATTATCTATTAAATCGTGTGGCAGGTGGTATTAACGCTGAATACAGTCATGCAGCACGCAACTTGAGGTTAATGGGAACAATGCAAGGGCGAAAATTGAAATAACATAATTATCATAAGAGGAAAAGTAGTACATATGAAAATAAAAGACTTAAAAACGGTAGATAATGTATGTATATATACAGGTAATGGAGAACCGGAGTACAATGAGTTGTACAGAGGTGCATTTGAACAAGTACCCGCTGCATTACTTGATATGGAAATTATTATAATTGGCGCTGTAAAGAAAAGATTATTAGATATACAGGTTTAGATGAAGTATTGGTATAATGTTCTTGCGACGAACACAACAATCCTTGATACCAACGTGATTTATAAGGGTAGTTTTAGGGGTAAGAATAGTAGTTATGTATAAACTTTTTCAGTTGGAAAAACATTGGATTTAAGGGCTTTTTAGCCCTTTTTCTATTTCTTGCGACAATACATCTCTGCAAGAACATCATCGCAAGAAACAAAAAGCAAAAATAAATGTTATAGTATGAATATACTAATAACAATCCGGCAGGGGATTTCTGCCTCCGGCAGAATAACAAACAAGACGAAGGCAGCGTTCTATTTTACTGAATCAACTTGGATACAGCAACATTAATTGGTGTTTTCTTTTTTTCTTCAGCAAGCGTACAAGTTGCATTGTTTATAATCTCACAGACGGAAACAATCTTATTTTTATCAATAGCAAAAGCAATTGTGTTTCGTGAATATGAAAGCAACACGACTTGATGTTTGTAATAAAAATTAATTGCGGCCAATTGTATGAGAAGTTCCTCTACAGGAAAATCAGATGTATCATTCCATGAAATCTTTATTTGCACAGGGGTAAAAGGTTCCATCAATTGTTCTTCTGTTCTATAAGTGAATATATATCCATCAGTTGTTTCTTCCAGAAAAAGCGGAAGAGAAGAGTTGCTAATGTGATTTCTCACGTACGAAAAACCTAATAATTGGCATAGCAGCATTTTTTTATGGTATGCATCTATAACTTCATGTTTTGCCCCAAGAATCTCATATAATTTCTGGTAATTACTCATTGCAAAGCAAAGCTCATGCAAACTGGTTTTATTGTCTTTATTTAGCAACTTTTTAATAAGCGCTGTGGGTTTTTTGTTATTTTTCTTCAGTTCCTCAATACAGTCTGTACATATCTTTAGGCTGAACAAATTGACGGATGTGATTTGTTGTTCATACAAATATGAATAAATACGATACGGTTCAAAACAAACAATTTTGCGGAACTTGCTTTGCGAAATATAAGGAAGCATATCGTCCATTATCATTGAATTACTCGTCGAAAAATAATACAATTTTTCTGCCATATAGATAAAAACAACAGATTGTTTCTCTAGCGTTCCTATCTCTAAAGGTAAAAAGGGTGTCATGAGTAGGTTGTCAAGGAATCTTTGAAATTGTGATTTTGAAGCCTGTTCAAGATCAACAACTATACAATTATGAAGTTCCGCTTTAGATAAGGACCATTCGATAATTTTACGCGCTTTTTTTGGAGATGTTTTCGGGGGTGCTTCTATCGGTTTTTCGTCTTTTGTATCAATAATAACTTCTTTCCTTTCTTCCATGACTGGCACAATCTGCTGTTCTTCACTAATCGAGGAAGTTTCCGCTATTGGCTCCTGAAGGTCTTGTTTCTTGTCAGTCTGTTCTTGCGGACTATTTCTGACGCTTGGTTTTTCGGGAATGTTACCGCCCAAAAAACCGTCAATATAAACTGGAGCATTCGTTGGTTCTTCCTTTTCCTCTACATACTCTTTATAATCCAACCTATAGCACTCTGTCAGGATATTCTGAATAATTTTAGCGTCCAAGAATTGATATTTACTATTCTGTAAGTTTTCGAGATAGCGCTGGGCTACTTTTATATCTGAAGCGGACAGTTTATTTTTATTATTCGTTTTGATCGCAGTTATGATTTGTTCCGGTAGAGTTCTCATATCATTCTGTGATTTTGGTATCTTTTCCATATATTCAAACGCCAATCTATTCAGCGGAACAACGGCCACTTTGGATTTTTCAGATACTGAAATCATTGCACGGAAATGTCTTGAAGTAATGCCCGATTGTATAAGGGCTTGTAAATTATTCCAAGAGGAAAGCGCATAACCTAATAGCACAGATTCTTGTTCTTCTAACTGGTTTTTATATAGAGGGGAATAACCACATAACTGACATAATGAATTACAATTATGTTTTGTAATAATACTGAAGCACAACTCCACATGTTCTGTATTTAACTCTTCAACTCGATATGAGGGTGGCACCAGCCCGTTTGCCTGTAAGAATGATATCAATTCTTTACTGTCTGGAAACTCACCTGGATATTTCAAATTATATGCTTGTCGTGACAAACTAAATAATCTTTGGACGTCCATAACACCATTTTCATCTTCTAAAAACTTCCTACAAGCAGGAATATATAATTGTTTTTTCATAACAAGACTCTCCTTCAAACTCTTTCTGACCTTAAACTAGCAAAGAAAAAGAGTAATCTCAACGGGGCAATTGCCAATTTGTTTTCCTATTTTTGAATTATCTGTAGCAATTTATCATACAGGTAACAAATAAGAAGCGTTGGGGTGCTTTTTGAATTTGAAAGATTGATTTATATAGAATATAATGTCATTGCACGAACTTTTTAAAGGAAGCCATAGGTGGACTTAATTTTTTAAAATTCCTAGCGATAGGTATTGTGGGAGATTAGTCTGTCTATGGCTCTTATTATGTGTGGAAAGGGGGAATTTATATGAGACATCTCACACAGAAACTTCATAATGATAATCTGCGTGAGAACGCAGACCGGTGTTGCAGACACACCGTTATCAAAAGTGCAGTAAATCGATGGAGAATCCTAATGGTAAGCACTAGTTGCGGCTCCACGTTATTACGGAGCTATGTTTCTTGTAAATTCCTTATATGAAAAATTATAATGAGTTTCTTCCTATTATAAATGGGTAGTCATACAAGGAGAAATACGTTCTTGCGAATAATTGTTTTTATCGTCTATGATTATATTATAAGGAGGTAGAATTTTATGCGTAGGAAAAAATTACTAATTATTATTACATCAATCATACTTTTTGTACTTGTTTTATGTGTTGGGATATGGTTCTTCGGTTCACAATCTAAATCAAAAGATACCGGGAAAGACACCATAGTTAAAGAAGAAACCGTTGATGACTTTTTGGATGAACAACACTCAGATAACGAAAACATCAACAATGATTCCACAACATCAGTTCTAGAATCTGATGCATCATCAGATAACACAAAAACGCCGGATGAAGGAAGCAACAAGACAGAAGAAAAGACTACAAATCATACTCATAAATGGGTAGCCAAAAAGACTGTTGTGAAGCATCCGGAGAAAGGGCATTATGAGAAAGAGTGTGTAAAAGAAGCCTGGGTGGAAGAAGTTCCAAAGTATGAAGAAATCGCAGTAGAAGTATGTGGCAACTGCGGGGCAGAATTTACGACTGATCCTTCAGAGCATATCAAAGAGCATATGTTAAACGGAACAGGCACAAAAGGATGCCGTACGGAATATCGCCAAATTCAAGTTGGCGTAGAACAAGTTTCACATGCAGCGGAATACACTGAAAAATGGGTGGTTGATGAGAAAGCAAAAGAAGAAACAGTAACAACATACAGTTGTGCTTGTGGTGCTACAAAATAGGATAAAAATACAGTCCGAGAAACAGAGGGATTACCCCTCTGTTTTTTTGTGGGATTGTATGAGAGGAGGAAAGAACGAAAATGAAGTTACGAAAAAGAATACTTTCACTGTTATTTGTCTTTGTCATGCTTATTTCGACAGTTCAGGTAAACGCATCAGAAATAACAGATACTACAGCTGAAAATCTTGTAGCAGGAAGTATTGATGCACAGACAAGTAATACGTCTGAAATGTTAACAGAGCAAGAGTTGAAACAAAACGACTCTGAACCTGCAGAAAAAACTCAGTCAGGGCAGACTTCAGAAACTCCTACTGATGAAAAGAAAGGAGACACTTCTACACCAAATTCCTATCTTCTAACTGTCACAATTGAAGGAATTGGAGAAGTTATAATCACTACTGACTCAGAGAAGATTGTCGCTGGTAAAAAAGAAAATACATATATCGTACAAGAAGGAGTGGAAGTTCCAACACTTTTGGAACCGGACGAATCCTACTATATTGTATATGCAGAATTAAACGGCGAATGTGTTGACATCAACGATGTAAACGCCTTTTATACCATGCCATCTGAAGATGCTGAGCTACTGGTTATTTATGACAAAATCGAGATTGGAAGAAATATGTTGCCAATACCTTTTGCGGATCAGGTCACATACAATCAAACAATCACGAATTCTTATGGCAACAAAACTAGTAAGTTCCAAGTTAATGGTATATGGGCTTGGTGCTGTGACGCACACAACACAACCCCGGCCAGAGGAGATCGTATTGCAAGCATTGTTGAGTCAACTAACGTAAATCTCTTGAAAGTTTTGTGGTATGGATGTCTTGGACCTGGAGCAATATTAGAAAACAATAACGATGGCTGGATGCAGACCGGTCAAGCCGCATCAATGGCACTCGGAAATGGACGCGTGCATAGTCGTTATGAAGCTTGGTACAATTCGGTAATCACTAAACCAGCCCCACCTTCAGGGTTCAAAGCATACATTGCAACACCTGCCAATGGCAAGCAAAAACTTACATACTTTGTGTATACACCGGTAGTAAACGGATATCTAACTGCTACCAAGACTTCGGCACAGCCGGCAGTTACAAACGGTAACAGTTGTTATACATTGAATGGTGCCGAGTACGGAGTGTACAGCAACTCAGCATGTACTTCAAAAGTTGGGACATTAACATTCAATGCATCAGGGAAAGCAAATACTTTAACATTGCAAGCAGGAACCTATTATTTAAAAGAGACAAAAGCTCCGGCAGGATACTCTCTTAGTTCGGCAGTTACCTCGGCGACTGTAACAGCCGGGAACACAACTACTGCTAGCGTCACCAACAGACCTCAATTAGACCCGATTGGTGTGCTGGTAAGTAAGGTAGACGCAGATACCAATCAGAACGTGGCTGAAGGTGCTGGAACATTGCAAGGCGCACAGTTCACAGTAAAATACTATGCAGGCACTTATAGTTCGGATCCTGCTGCACAAGGGGTTGCACCGACACGCAAGTGGGTGTTTTCAACAGATGCAGACGGATTCTGTTATTTCAGTAGTGCTTATCTTGTATCAGGAGACGCATTCTATACGAATTCAAGCGGAATCCCATCTTTACCATTAGGGACCGTGACAATTCAAGAGACAAAGGCTCCTGAAGGGTACTTGTTAAATCCTGAAGTATATGTAAGACAAATTTCGGCTAATGGAAATGCTGAAAATGTTGATACTTATAATTATCCAATCATTAAGGAAAACTCATTAAAATTGGATTTAGTAAAAAAACAAGAAGGTACAGAAATTGTAATTCCGGGTGTTGTTTTTGAACATACAACTCCAAATGGAGTAGTGTCAACATACACAACAGACAATGCAGGAACACTCACAATCAAAGGATTAGAGCATGGAACACATACCTTGCGTGAGGTAAGCGCCATAGACGGTTACATCGTAAATAGTAATGTTATTACATTTGAAGTGTCTTCAAATAATAGCATTAAACTGTTATCAACAGCGGACAAGTCTAAGGGCAATATCGACTTTACTGTTACGGCGGCAGGGAACATTTCCATAGTAGTCGAAAATAAATTAGCACCATATAACCTAGTGGTGCATAAGCAAAACAACAAAGGAACTGTCTTAGAAGGTGCAGAGTTTACCTTATATAGTGAAAAAGAATGTATCAATGTCGTATCAATAGGCGTTACTGATGCAAACGGTAATCTTACCTTCGACGGTTTAGTAGTAGGAACAAAATATTATTTAAAAGAAACAAAAGCCCCTACGGGATATCGAATCCCTGTTGATGAAAACGGCGCTCCTTATGTGACAGAAATCTACACGTCAAGCAATCCGACAATCAACGAATTTTTCTTTTATATAAATGGAGATAAATTCAATTCGGAAGCTACGGGGGATTATACACTTACAGGAACTACTCAGAACAGGGAAGTTAACGTAACAGTAATCAATGAAATTACATATCGTCTGCCAGAAACTGGCTCTACCATGACATTGGTGCTTATGGGCTTGGGGTTGGCATTAGTATTATATGGAATATTCCAAAAAAGAGAAAGTAGGTCGAGCAATTAGAAATGAAACACCTAACAATATTCGTGCTATTCGCAATATGTGCATGGCTTGGTTTAAGTATACTTGCACGAAAACAACGGGTTTTGTTAGATATTGCAACAAGGGCAGTAGCGACATTTGATGTGTGCGGAATAGTAACGATACTTTATGTGAGTTATAAAATATATACGCTTTTATATGGTCTTCTGCTAGTTGCATTGATGTTTTTAATTGCATTATCGACGCCATATGAAGAAATACAGGAGGAAACTTATGAAAAATAAATTAGTGAAATCAATCTTATTAATGTCGTTGTCAGTGATGATGGTAGCATCAAACGTTGGCGGCGTTTTGAAAGTTGACGCCGCAATGGCAAGTGCGACAAACGGAATCGTGAATTTCAATCGCGGAAATGCACAGATTACAATCCAAGGAAATGGTGGGCAAAGCCTAACCGGAAAAGAATTCCATATTTACAGATTGTTCGGTGCTGAAAATTCAGTAGGTAATGAGTCTATCAATTATACCTTTAATCCAGAATACAAACTGGCTTTGCAGACAATTGTTGGAAAGAAATTGAGTATTGCGACAGCAGAAGTTACAGAATACCAAGTTATTGATTACATTCAATCATTGAACAAAAATCAAGTAGAAGGCGCATATGCAACCCAAACGCCAGAAGGTTCTTACAGTGATTTTCGTTATTTCGTAGAGGAATTAAGAGACATTATTGTATCACAGGGGATCACAGGGGATGTTGTATCTGTCACAAGCCCTTCAGCAGATAATGAGATTGTTATTCAGGGACTGGAATACGGCTATTACTTAGTAGACGAAACATCTGCAGTGGGAGATACGCATTCAGCCGCATCATTGTGTATTGTAAATACGGCAAATCCGGACGCAAGTGTAGTTGTTAAATCAGACTATACCGGTATCGTAAAAAAGATTCAGGAAGATGATAACAAAACTGAAATCGGAAATGATGGCTGGAATGATATTGCTGACTATGAAATTGGTCAAACAGTGCCATATACGATGTCATCTATTATTCCAAATATCAATGGATATCACACATACTACTATGCATGGCATGATGTGATGGATGAAGCGCTGACTTTTAATCCACATACAGTACAAATCGAGATTCGTGATGACGAATCAGGAGAATCTTATTAT
>JAZOMR010000219.1:0-4442 GCA_045654105.1 Faecalimonas sp.
GCTTTTTTAATCACATCACCAACTGGTTTGTTCAAAACTAAGCCTTGCATCAAGCCCATGCCTCGACGTTCTAACACCGATTCATTGGTCTTTACAAGCTCATTTAATTTTTCCTCCAAATACGCGCCCACTTCTTTTACATGGTCTATAATATGCTCCTCCTCAAAGATTTGAAGCACCATATCAACAGCCGCACATACCAAAGGGTTTCCACCATAGGTGGTTCCATGGTCGCCCGGAACAAGTGAATACTCTGCAACTTGTTGTGTCATTGCAAATGCTCCCACTGGCACACCATTTCCAATAGCCTTCGCCATAGCCATAATGTCCGGCTTCACACCATACCCTTGCCATGCAAACATACTCCCGGTACGTCCCATGCCACACTGTATTTCATCAAAAATAAGCAGGATATCATTTTCATCACAAAGCGCACGCACTTGCTTTAAAAAGTCTGCATCTGCCGGATAAATACCACCTTCACCCTGCACAGGCTCCATAATAATGGCACAGGTCTTATCTGTAATCTGCGCTTTCACACTTTCAATATTATTAAAATCTGCAAATTTTACACCGCTAATCAAAGGTTCAAATGGTGTGCGGTAATGTTCGTTTCCCGTCACAGAAACCGCACCCATGCTTCTTCCGTGGAAGGAATGGTTCATGGCAACAAACTCATATTTGCCGTTGCCTTTTGTATATGCATATTTTCTGGCTGCCTTTAATGCACCCTCAATTGCCTCAGTACCGCTGTTGGTAAAAAACACACGATCCATCTGGCTTGCTTTTTTCAAACTCTGCGATGCCTTCGCCACCGGTTTACTGTAGAAAAGATTGGAAGTATGTGTCAGCATCTCTATCTGACTCTTTAAGCATTCTGTAAATTTCGGATGTCCATAGCCTAAAGAACAAACTGCAATTCCTGCCGCGAAGTCCAAATACTGTTTTCCTTCTGTATCATACAGATACACGCCTTCGCCCGTCTCTAATACAATCTGATATCGATTGTAGGTATGTAGCAAGGCTTCCTCAGCCTGATTGATATAATGATTCATACGAAAACCTACTTTCATTCATCCTTTAAAATCGCTGTACCGATACCTTTATTCGTAAAGATTTCCAACAACAGACAATGTGGAATACGTCCATCTAAAATATGCACTTTGGAAACCCCACTATTTACCGCATCAATACAATTCTGAATCTTCGGAAGCATACCGCCGCCAATATAACCTTCAGACATGAGCTGTTCTGCTTCTGAGATAGGCAATACCGGAATCAATGTTTCCGGGTCCTTCGGATCTTTATAAACACCTTCAATATCTGTAAGGAATGCCAGTTTTTCAGCCTGCATTGCCTGTGCAATGGCACATGCCGCGTCATCCGCATTAATGTTATATGTGTTGTAATCGTCATCCATTCCTATCGGACAAACGATTGGAAGAAAATCTTTTTCCAATAAGTCCCACAAAATCTGTGCGTTTACTTCTTTCACATCTCCAACAAATCCAATATCTTCTCCATTGGAATATTTCTTGTTCACCTTGAGAAGTGCACCGTCCTTACCACTGATACCAATGGCGCGCACGCCTAAGGATTCCACTAGTTGTACCAGGCTTTTATTTACCTTGCCAAGCACCATCTCTGCAATCTCCATGGTCGGCTCATCTGTCACACGGAGTCCGTTCACAAATTTCGGCTCCATTCCCAAACGAGAAACCATGCTGCTGATTTCTTTTCCGCCACCATGTACGATAATTGGCTTAAATCCAACCAACTTCAGTAGTGTCACATCCTGGATAACTCTGCGCTTTAGTTCTTCATCCACCATGGCACTGCCGCCGTATTTTACTACAATTACTTTTCGATTAAATCTTTGGATATAAGGAAGGGCTTCAATTAAAACCTCCGCCTTACTTAAATATTTTTCTAATTTCTGATCCATAACTAGCTCCTATAATCTGCATTGATGCTAATATATCCGTGTGTCAAATCGCATCCCCATGCCGTTGCTTTTTCATTTCCCATTTTGATGTCTGCTGTTGCAACCACTACTTCCTGCGACAAAATTTCTGTTGCCTTTTCTTCACTGTAGTTCAATGCAACACCATTCTCTGTTATCTGAATCTTACCTGCCTTGCTCTCAAAGAACAAGTCAACCTTTTCCGGATCAAACTGCGTGCCTGAATATCCCATAGCACAGATAATTCTTCCCCAGTTCGCATCATGACCTGCAATTGCGGTTTTTACAAGATTGGAACATGCGATGGATTTACTTAAAATCTTCGCCTGCTCTTTTGTCTCAGCACCAATCACATTGACTTCAAAAAGTGCGGTTGCACCCTCGCCGTCACCTGCCATCTGTTTTGCCAGATATTCATTGACTTCACGAAGACCTTTGGCAAAGATTTCATAGCTTTCCGTATCTTCCACGATCTCTTGATTTCCTGCCATTCCATTTGCAAGTACTAAAACCGTATCATTTGTAGAGGTGTCTCCATCTACAGAAATCATATTGTAGGTATCTTCTACGTCAGCGCTTAAGGCTTTCTGAAGTGCTGACTTGGAAATAGCCGCGTCCGTTGTGATAAAACTAAGCATGGTACACATATTTGGATGAATCATACCGGAGCCCTTTGCCATACCACCGATGGTAACTGTCACTCCGTCAATTTCTACCTGCAAGGCAATCTCTTTCTTGCAAGTATCCGTTGTCATAATCGCCTGTGCCGCCGCTGTACCAGCCTCAATAGAAGTATTTTTCACTTCCACTAACTGTTCCACTCCTGCTGTGATTTTATCCATCGGAAGTTGCATACCGATAACTCCTGTAGAGCCAACAAGCACTGCTTCTGTTGGAATTCCCAGTACCTCACTCATTTTTTCTGCTGTTTGCTGACAATATCCATAACCTTCTGCTCCGGTACATGCATTCGCAATCCCTGAGTTTACCACAACTGCCTGCGCATATGCACTTTCCTTCACAATCTTTTGGTCCCATTTTACAGGCGCTGCTTTTACCACATTGGTTGTAAATGCACCTGCCACATGACATGGCTTCTGACTGTATACAATAGCCATATCTAAGCGTCCCTTCTTACGAATACCTGACGCCACGCCTGCCGCTTCGAAACCCTTTGCCGCAGTAACGCCTCCATCTATCTTCTTCATATCCATTCCTCCAAATTTATCATTCCTATTTTATGGAAACATTGGTACTAAATTTAATCCTTCTGTCTCCGGCAAGCCAAACATAAGGTTCATATTTTGAACTGCCTGACCTGCTGCGCCTTTTACAAGGTTATCAATCGCTCCCATCATAATAACACGGTTGGTACGATTGTCAATCACAAAATTTACATCCACATAGTTGCTGCCTTCCACCCATTTTGTCTGTGGGCAAAGACCTTTGTCTAATACACGGACAAATTTCTCTTCTTTATAATATTTATCATACGCAGCCCGAACCATTTCTTCCGTTACACCAGGTTTTAGATTTGCATATGCAGTTGCCAAAATTCCTCGATTCATTGGAACAAGGTGCGGTGTGAAATTAAGTACCACATTTTCACCGGATGCATATCCTAACTGCTCCTCTATCTCCGGAGTATGTCTGTGAGATGCCACACCGTATGCTTTGATGTTCTCGTTGACTTCACAATACAGATTGTCTACCTTGGCACCGCGTCCTGCTCCGGAGGTTCCTGACTTCGCATCGATAACAATGCTGTTCATGTCAATGAGACCTTCCTTTGCCAACGGATAAATGGTTAATATAGAACATGTTGTATAACAACCAGGATTAGCAACCAATCTTGCCTTCTTTACATCCTCACGATTCACTTCACACAGACCGTAAACGGCTTCCTCTATAAACTCAGGACTCTTATGCTCTATCTTATACCATTTTTCATAAGTAGCAACATCCTTGATTCGATAGTCCGCACTCAAGTCTACGATTTTCACTTTGGATAGTATGTCTTCATTTAATATAGAAGCAAGGAACCCTTGTGGTGTAGCTGTGAAGATGACATCCACCTGTTCTGCCAACGCTTCTATATTATCATCCAAACAAACATCGTCTACAATCTGAAACATATTTTGGTACACTTCATAATATTTCTTATCTATGTAACTACGGGAACCATACCATTTAATCTCTACTTCCTTATGTCCCATTAATATTCGTACTAATTCGCCGCCGGCATATCCGGTTGCACCAATGATACCTGCTTTAATCATAATAAACCTACCTTTTATTTTTATATTGCATAATTATACACACGTTATGCATAATATTCAATAGTTAATTTTACACAGTTTTTATTTATAATGCAACCCATTTTATATTACTTTTTTATATAAATGTAAATTTTTATGCATAAATTTTCATTTTTCTCTTGATTTTATGCAAAATTAGGAGTATAGTGTGCATATTGATT
>JAZOMR010000220.1:0-17324 GCA_045654105.1 Faecalimonas sp.
ATGCAAGAGTGGTAAAGATTCTGGATACATCCGATGTGTGCTTTATGGCATTGGAGGCAGCAAAATTATCCGGTTCAGGAATCGGGGTTGGTATTCAGTCAAAAGGAACTACCGTGATTCATCAGAAGGATTTATATCCTCTTTCTAACCTGGAGTTATTCCCACAAGCACCGCTTATGACATTGGAAACTTATCGTCAGATTGGTAAGAATGCTGCGAAGTATGTAAAAGGAGAACAGGTTGTACCGGTTCCATGTACTAACGACCCGATGTCCAGACCAAGATACCAGGTAAAAGCAGCGCTTATGCATATCGCGGAAACAGAGCAGCTTGACCCGGCAGTTGGAGCAATCGAATGGGAGGGCAGATAAATGAGATATCCGTTAGGTGAATTAGAAAAAGAGCAGATTCGCTCAAAAACAGGAAAAAAATTAACAGAGATTACATTGGATGAAGTGATGAAAGGTCACATTTCTTCTGATGATATTAAGATTTCCAAAGAGATGTTAAAAGCTCAAGGTCAAGTGGCCAAAGAAACAGGCAATGACCCGATGGAAAAGAATTTCGAACGTGCTGCTGAATTGGTAGATGTACCGGATGATGTCATTCTTAAAATGTATGACAAGCTTCGCCCGAATCGTTCTACGAAATTAGAATTGGTTCAGATGGCACAGGAACTGATTGAAAAATACAATGCAAAAAACTGCGCAAGACTTGTAATGGAAGCAGCAGAGGTGTATGAAAAGAGAGGTATTTTGCTTTGAAATTGATTGCAGGAGTAGATATAGGGAATTCCACAACGGAAGTGTGTATCGGTCAAATCGATGAAACACAGAAGCTTACATTTGTGTCAAGCACTTCATGCCCTACAACCGGTACAAAAGGAACGGTTGCTAATACCCATGCAATTAAATCGGCTTTAAAGGCCGCAATGAGCAAGATAGGAAAAGAAATCAGCGACCTTTCACTGATTCGATTAAATGAAGCGGCACCGGTTATCGGTGACACCGCAATGGAAACATTAACAGAGACAATTATTACGGATTCTTCCATGATCGGACACAACCCGTCCACGCCGGCAGGTGTTGGTCAGGCTGTTGGCGAGATTTTGAGATTGGATGAACAAAAGAAAGCGGAAGCCGGCAAAGCGTACATCATTGCTGTTCCAAAGGAATATCCTTATGAGGCTGTTGCAGAGATTACGAATCGCATTGCTGAAAAAGTGGATGTTGTGGGAATGATTCTGCAGGCTGATGAGGCGGTACTGGTTGAAAATCGACTAGACAAGAAGATTCCAATTGTGGACGAAGTGGCAAGAATTGATAAGCTTCCTGGAGGCGTGCTTGCGGCTATTGAAGTTGCATCACCGGGACAAACCATTCGTATGCTTTCCAATCCGTATGGAATTGCTACTTTATTAAATTTGAATTCAGAAGAAACTCGCATGATTACTCCAATTGCCAAGAGCTTAATTGGAAAGAGAAGTGCGGTTGTCTTAAAAACACCGGGCGGAAATGTAAAAGAAAATGTACTACCTGCCGGTGAGATTTATTTGAAAGCAGAGAGGGAAGCTAACATAAATATTGATGAAGGCGCAGTAAAAATCATGGAAGCGGTTTCAGAAGCAGGAACAATCTATGATGTCATTGGCCAGCCGGATACGAATGTGGGAAATATGTTTGCTAAGATTAGAACCGGCATGAAAACCGTGAATGAGACTACAGAAGAGGTTCATATTACGGACATTCTGGCTGTAGATACTATGGCGCCGGTGTTAATATCAGGAGCATTGGCAGGAGAAACTTGTTTGGAAAAGGCAGTTGGTATTGCGGCAATGGTTCGCACCCAGCAGCTTCCGATGCAGAAGATTGCAGAGCGCCTGAAAGCAGATTTGGGTGTCAACGTAGTTGTAGCTGGTGTAGAAGCTGTGATGGCAAGCCTTGGAGCACTGACAACTCCAGGTGTAGCTGTTCCACTTGCGATTCTGGATATGGGTGGTGGTTCAACAGATGCAGCACTTATTTCCAAAGACGGACGAGTGGCGATTACGCATCAGGCCGGAGCTGGAGAACTGGTATCCATGTTGATTCAAACAGAACTCGGTTTGTCCGACCGCCATGTAGCGGAACAGATTAAGAAATATCCCCTTGCAAAGGTAGAAAGTCTCTTCCATATGCGTATGGAAAACGGGCAGATTACATTTGTAGAGGATTCCATAGACCCAAGATTTTACGGCAGGGTTGTTATGCTGTCGGAGAGTGGACTGATTCGCATTGAGGAAGACATTCCGATGGAGAAAATCGTGCAGGTGAGACGGGAAGCGAAACAGAAGGTATTTGTGACCAACGCAATTCGTGCCCTTCAGAAAGTCGCACCGGACCATGATTTGAAAAAGATACCGAACGTTGTTTTAGTCGGTGGTTCCGCAGAAGACTTTGAGATTCCGGAAATGTTAATGGAGGAATTTGCAAAATATATGATTGTCTGCGGACGCGGTAACATACGTGGCAAAGAAGGACCGAGAAATGCGGTTGCAACAGGACTGGTTCTGTTGTCTTTGGATTAGGAGGGAAATATGGTAGTTAATAAACCTTCTATATACATATATGTAAACAATCCAAATGAAAATGTCCTTCGGGAAATTTGCTCCGGAATTGAAGAAGAAGGAGTTTTTTACGAGATTATTGAGCGTGAAGAACAGGACTTGAATACGCTAACATGGATGGCGGCAAACGATTCCATGCTAGGTTCCGGAATTGGAATGAAAGGAAACAGTGCTGCATTTATCATTCGAGGATTGACAATGGGGAAAAATCTTTCCTACTATGCGTATCCTTCTAACGAAGAAAGCAGAATATTAGGCATGAATAGTGCCAGAGCAATAAAGAAGCAAGCATTTAAACTTATGTAAAAAAGGAGGTCCGTATGAAGCTTTATACAAAACAAGGCGACAGTGGTATGACGTCACTCATGAATGGAATAAAGGTAGCCAAGCATGATGACCGTATGGAACTGTTGGGAACTATCGATGAACTGAGCAGTCATATCGGACTGGCAAAGGTCATTGCAGAGCCTGAAATCAAAGACAGACTTTCCAAGATTCAAGGGGAACTGATACAGATGATGGCAAGGATTGCAGACCCGCATAACTCAGATTATTCCTTTTCGGAGGAACAGATTTGTTACTTGGAACGTGCAATTGACAAGTTAGAACAGGCATTTCCGAGAAGAAAAGAATTTGTGCTATATGGCGGCTGTGAACTTTCGGCTCGCCTGGATGTGGCAAGAACCATAGCGCGTCGCGCTGAAAGACGTTTCTTTAAAGTGAGCAAGGCTTACAATACGGATGCGAAGGCATTACAGTATGTGAATCGTCTGTCAGATTATCTTTATATAGAAGCAAGATATGCAGATTATCGGTTGGGAGGTAAGTGAGATGAATGAGATACAGAGAATTGTACAGGAACACGTTCCTGGCAAGGAAATTTCAATTGCTCACCTGATTGCTAATCCGGATGAAGAACTTTATGTGAAGCTTGGGCTGAATCCTCAGATTGATTATTCCAAATCAGCGATTGGTATTATGACAATCACGCCGGCAGAAACTGCAATTATTGCAGCTGACATTGCTATGAAGGCAGCCGGAATCACAGTGGGATTTGTGGATCGTTTTAGCGGAACCTTGATTGTAACCGGAACCATATCTGAGACAGAGGCGGCGATAAGAGCAGTTTTAGCATATGTAGAGTCAAAGATGGGCTTTAAGGTATGTGACATCACAAGGACTTAAGACCATGAAAAAGATTGTACTTATGGGAAGAAGCGAGGCGGGGAAAACCACGCTGACGCAGGCAATGAAGGGTGAGAAAATCGAGTATCACAAAACACAGTATGTGAACAACTTTGATGTGATTATTGACACACCCGGTGAATATGCTCAGACGAAAAATCTTGGATACGCACTTGCATTATATACATATGAAGCAGATGTCGTTGGTTTACTATTATCAGCTACTGAACCGTATTCGCTCTATCCGCCGTGCTGCACGGTAATGGCGAATCGAGAAGTAATTGGAATTGTAACAAAAATCGATGTGGAAGGTGGAGACCCAAAGCAGGCAGAACGATGGCTTAGGCTTGCAGGTTGCAAGGAAATTTTCTTTGTAAACTCAAAAAATAATGAGGGAGTGTCTGAAATATTGGAATATCTCAGAGAAGAAGGCGATATTATGCCTTGGGAGGAGAAAAACCAATAAAAACAACATCTATAAATATTGACTCATGTGGTTTTATGTGTTAATATTTCAATAGAACAAGCAAAAAAACAACAAAAAACAACAAAAACTTAAGGAGGAATTCGAAAATGGCAATGAACGAGTTCGAAATCAAAAAATTGATGTGTGACATCGGTCGTAGAGTATACGATAGAGGAATGGTAGCTGCGAACGATGGAAATTTCTCAGTGAAACTGAATGACAATGAATTCTTATGTACACCTACAGGTGTTAGTAAAGGATTTATGACACCAGAATATATCTGTAAAGTAGATGCTAAAGGTAACGTAATTCAAGCAAACGGTAAATTTAGACCATCTTCAGAAATCAAGATGCATATGCGTGTATACGAAAAAAGACCTGACGTAGGTGCTGTAGTTCATGCTCATCCAAGCTATGCTACATCATTTGCAATTGCAGGTATTCCACTTACACAACCAATTATGCCTGAAGCAGTTATTGCACTTGGATGTGTTCCGATAGCAAAATATGGTACACCTTCTACAATGGAAATTCCAGATGCAGTAGAAGAATACTTACCATACTTTGACCAAGTATTGTTAGAGAGCCATGGTGCTTTAACATGGGGACCAGACCTCTTGAATGCATACTACAAAATGGAATCTTTGGAATTCTATGCTGAGTTATTATACAAATCAAGACAACTTGGCGGACCAAAGGAATTCACTCCAGATCAAGTAGAAAGATTATATGAAATCAGAAGACAAATGGGTATCCCAGGAAAACATCCTGCAAATCTTTGTCCAAATGCAAAAGCTGGCAAACCAAGCTGTCATAGCTGTGGCGGTTCATGCACATGCGGCGGAGAAGGAAAAGCAGATGCTGATTTAGTTTCTTCTATTACAAAGAAGGTTATGGAGCAATTAGGACTCTAAGAAAGGACATGCTATGAACGAACAGATGATTTCAAAAGCGGTAGAGCAAGTGCTGCGCGAGATGAACTCTGGACATGGCGCATCTCATGAGTGTAAATGTAAGAAACACAAGATGTCGTTATCCATAGCAAAAGCTTTGATTGAAAAGGTAGAGCAGAAAGCCAAAGAGGTCGGTATAAATGTAGTGATTGCAGTATCCGACCAAGCAGGAAGAATTGTAGCAGTCCATAGTATGGATGATGCATACATGGCAAGTTATGACATTGCGGTAAATAAAACATTTACTGCAGCGGGATTTAAAATGTCCACAGCAGAACTTGCAAAGTTAGCTCAGCCGGGACAGCCTTTATACGGTATTCAACATACCAATAAAGGAAAAATCGTTATCTTCGGCGGAGGCGAACCACTGGAAGTGGAAGGAAAAATCATCGGAGCTTTAGGAGTAAGCGGTGGAACTGCAGAGCAGGACATTACCCTTGCTACTTATGGTAAAGAGGTGTTTAAGGAGGTAATTCGTGGCTGTTAGTGAACAAATGGTTCAAGACATCGTGAAGGAAGTAATGGCAAAGCTTCAGCTAAATGGAGAAACCACTACACAAAGAGGCGTATTTGCTGATATGAACGAGGCCATTGCTGCGGCAAAAAAAGCGCAGAAAATTATACATAGAATGTCAATGGACCAAAGAGAACAAATCATTTCTAACATTCGTAAGAAGACAAAAGAAAATGCAGAACTTTTGGCACGTATGGGTGTTGAAGAAACAGGAATGGGTAACGTTCCACACAAAATTTTGAAACACATTCTCGTTGCAGAAAAGACTCCAGGTACGGAGGATATTACAACGACAGCATGGTCAGGTGACAGAGGTCTTACATTAATTGAAATGGGACCATTTGGTGTAATCGGAGCAATCACTCCATGTACCAATCCAAGTGAAACTGTTATCTGTAATACAATGGGAATGCTTGCAGGCGGAAATACAGTTGTATTTAACCCACATCCACAAGCAGTAAAAACATCCCAATTTGCAATTAACATGTTAAATGAAGCTTCGTTAGAAGCAGGTGGACCAGATAATATTGCGTGTACGGTTATCAAGCCAACTATGGACAGTAGTGCCGTTATGATGTCTCATCCTGACATCCAATTGATTGCGGCTACCGGTGGTCCTGGCGTAGTAACAGCAGTATTGTCATCGGGAAGAAGAGGTATCGGAGCAGGTGCTGGTAATCCACCGGCATTGGTTGATGAGACAGCCGATATCAGAAAAGCAGCAGAAGACATCGTAAACGGTTGTACATTTGACAACAATTTACCATGTATCGCTGAAAAAGAAGTTGTAGCAGTTGATTCTGTAGTATCAGAATTAATGCATTATATGGTTTCTGAACAAGGTTGCTATCATGCATCAGCAGAAGAAGTGAAGAAACTAGAAGAAACTGTACTTACTCCAAAGGGACTGAACAGAAAATGTGTAGGTCGTGACGCAAAGACTTTACTTGGCATGATAGGGGTAACGGTACCAGACAATATCAGATGTATCATCTTTGAAGGTAAAAAAGAAGATAAACTGATTGCAGAAGAATTGATGATGCCAATCTTAGGAATTGTAAGAGCAAAAGATTTCGAAGATGCAGTAGAACAGGCAGTATGGCTTGAGCATGGCAATCGTCATTCGGCTCACATCCACTCTAAAAACGTGGATCACATTACAACTTATGCAAAAGCAATTGACACCGCAATCTTAGTAAAGAATGCACCGTCCTATGCAGCACTTGGTTTTGGTGGCGAAGGATATTGTACATTTACCATCGCGAGCCGTACAGGTGAAGGGCTTACAAGTGCAAAATCATTTACAAAACAAAGACGTTGCGTAATGTCAGACAGCTTATGTATTCGTTAAAGGAGGCAAAGAAAAGATGGATATGACTCAAGCAAATGTAGAAGCAATTGTGAAACAAGTACTAGAAGGTATGATGGAAAAACAATCAGCTCCTGCAACAACAACAAAAGCAAATGGAGCAATTCCAAAAACATCAAAAGTAGCGATGCTTACAGCGTTGGAACACTATGATATTAAAGAATTCCCAATTCCAGAACTTGGCGATGACGATATCTTAGTAAAAGTAGAAGGCTGTGGTGTTTGTGGAACAGACGCTCATGAATTTAAGAGAGACCCATTTGGTTTGATTCCAGTAGTTCTCGGACATGAAGGAACTGGTGAAATTGTAAAAATGGGTAAAAACGTAAAGAAAGATAGCGCAGGAAAGCCATTAAACATTGGTGATAAAGTTGTTACTTGTATGATTTTCAAGGATGACCCGAATATCACAATGTATGACTTGAATAAGCAAAACGTTGGTGATGGTGCAGATGTATACGGATTACTTCCGGATGACGACATTCACTTAAATGGATGGTTCGCAGATTACATCGTAATCCGTGGTGGTTCAACAGTATTTAACGTAAGTGACCTTGATTTGGATTCACGTATTTTGATTGAACCATGTGCAGTACTTATTCATGCAGTAGAGAGAGCAAAAACAACCGGAATCTTAAGATTCAACAGCAGAGTTGTTGTTCAAGGTTGTGGACCAATCGGTCTCATCTGTATTGCAATTCTTCGTACAATGGGTATTGAAAATATTGTAGCTGTTGACGGAGAACAAAAGAGACTTGATTTCGCGAAAGAAATGGGAGCAACAAAATCTGTAAACTTCAAAGACCACAAAGGAATTGAAGCATTATCAGATGCAGTAAAAGATGCATTCGGTGGATACTATGCAGACTTTGCTTTCCAATGTACAGGTTCACCTGTAGCTCACGCAAACATTTACAAGTTCATCAGAAAAGGTGGCGGACTTTGTGAATTAGGTTTCTTTATCAATGGTGGAGATGCAACAATCAACCCACACTTTGATATTTGTTCAAAAGAAATCACAACAGTAGGTTCATGGGTATACACACTTCGTGATTACGCAACTACATTTGATTTCTTAAAGAGAGCAAAAGGAATCGGTCTTCCAATGGAAAAACTGATTACACACAGATACCCATTATCTCAGATTAATGAAGCTCATGTGACAAACCTCAAAATGGAAGGTTTGAAGATTGCAATTATCAATGAGTAATCATCAGTGAGGTGACTTATGGGAGAAGCAGTTGGTATTGTAGAATTGTACGGTTTGGTTGCAGCATTTGCAGCGGCAGACGCAGGATGCAAGGCAGCGAACGTAACATTAGAAGCGTTTGATAAGAACAAACCTGCAAATGCAGACGCATTACCTGTACCACTGGTCGTAGCAATCAAATTTAGAGGAAGCGTATCCGATGTAAAGGCGGCAGTTGAAGCTGCAACAATAAGAGCTAATGAAGTCTCAGGTGTGATCACAAGCTACATAATTCCGAGACCGGAAGCGGATACAGAAAAGATGCTGAAAATCAGCGGTATGGACACAACAAGGTAACAATTAAAAATAACAAATAAATAATATTTATAATCTAGGAGGATTAAAAAATGGTACAACAAGCATTAGGAATGGTAGAAACAAGAGGACTTACAGCTGCAATTGAAGCAGCAGATGCAATGACAAAAGCAGCAGAAGTTACATTAGTAGGAACAGAAAAAATCGGTTCTGGTTTAGTAACTGTTATGGTACGCGGAGATGTTGGAGCTGTTAAAGCAGCAGTTGAATCTGGTTCAGAAGCAGCAGCAAGACTTGGTGAATTAGTAGCTACACACGTAATTCCAAGACCACACGCTGATGTAGAAAAAATTCTTCCAACTATCTAATTGTTTAAAGATAAAGGAGAAGTTTCATGGGAACATCATATGGACTAATTGAGATTCCAAGTACAACAGCGGCAATCGATGTTCTTGATATTATGTGCAAGACAGCGGATGTAGAATTTGTAACCTGGGAGAAAAAACTAGGTGGCAGACTCGTTACCATTATTGTACGAGGAACAATTTCAGCAGTGACAGAAGCTGTAGAAGCAGCATGTTCACATGCTATAAAGGAGCCGGTTGCAAAAGCGGTGATAGCAAATCCCCATGAAGAAATCGTAAGAATTGTAAACCAAAGTGCAAGCCGTTTACAATAGGAGGAAGATAACATGGCGGAAGAAAAGAAACAAGCAGCTGCAAAGTCTGAAACAAAGACAACAGCAGCAAAAACAACAACAAAAGCAACTGCTTCAAAGACGACAGCTAAGGCGCCTACAAAAGCAGTTCAAAGAGTAAAAACTCAACAAGAAAAACAAGAACAAATGCCACAAGCACCACAAAAAAAGGAGGAAATTAAGATGGTACAACAAGCATTAGGAATGGTAGAAACAAGAGGTTTAGTAGCAGCAGTAGAGGCAGCAGATGCAATGTTAAAAGCTGCAAACGTTACATTAGTAGGAACAGAAAAAATCGGTTCTGGATTAGTATCTGTTATGGTTCGTGGAGATGTTGGAGCTGTTAAAGCAGCTGTAGAAGCTGGTGCTTCTAACGCATCTAGACTTGGTGAATTAGTAGCTACACACGTAATCCCAAGACCACACGGCGATGTAGAAAAAATTCTTCCAGCATTGAAGTAAGATGTTGAAATAGATACACCTGCGTAGCAGGTGTATCTTCAAACAACTTTTCAGATGGCTTTGTGTGGTAATTGTTCGTATAAGAAAGAAATCACATAAAAACTAACCGAAATATGACAAATCTCGGTTAGAAAAACATGTATTTTCCTATATACGAACAAAAAACAGTAAATTACGCAATTTTTAATGAAAATTTGGTTAGTTTATAGAAGAAAATTTAAAAATCACCCCAAAATGACAGGGTAGTACTTACATGCCACCCAAAAAAATAAATAATATGCGTTTCATCTCGGCACGACGTGATGAAACGGAATGAAATAAAAAGTAAAAAGCAAATCTTCTAACACATAGTTGACAAAGGCGGGAATAGAAATGGAAAACAATAACGTTGAATTAATTACCAGATTGGTTTTGGAAGCAATTGACAAAAAAGAAAACGCAGGCAATGGGTATATGGTGCCAATTGGCGTATCAGCCAGACATATTCATTTGACACAAGAGCATGTTGAAATTTTATTTGGTAAAGGGTACCAATTGACAAAAAAGAAGGAACTTATGGGTGGACAATTCGCATCCAATGAATTGGTTACAATCGTAGGTTTAAAGCTTCGTGCAATTGAGAATGTAAGAGTACTTGGTCCGGTTAGAAGTAAATCACAAGTAGAAATTTCAGCGACAGATGCAATTAAACTTGGTGTAAAAGCACCTATCAGACCTTCAGGAGATATCAAAGACTCTGCTCCAATTGCAGTGGTTGGACCAAAAGGTGTTGTTTATTTGAATGAGGGATGTATCATTGCGAAAAGACATATCCATATGGCACCGAAGGATGCACAGGCAGCAGGTGTGAAGGATGGAGATATCGTATCTGTAAAAGCAGATAATGAAAGAGGAACTGTATTTAATCATGTTCAGATTCGTGTGGACGATAGTTTCACATTGGAGATGCATATTGATACAGATGAAGCAAATGCGGCAAAGATTGCTACAGGTCAAACAGTGACAATTATGAAGTAGTTAATTTGGAGGTAGTTATGATCGCAGGAAAAGTAGTGGGAAGTGTTGTAGCCACAAGAAAAAATGATAAATTAGTAGGAAATAAGTTCATGATTGTTGAATTAGTCGGCAAAATGAGCGGAGATGCGAAGCAAGTGATTGCAATTGATAATATCGGTGCAGGAATTGGGGAGTATGTTCTTGTAGCGCAAGGCAGTGCGGCTCGTGTTGGATGCAACATGTCAGATGCGCCTGTAGATGCGGCAATTGTTGGAATCATTGATGATGGAACAGGACTGGAGTAGTGATACTATGGAATTAAAGGAACTCAGCAGTATATTGCAGCAAAACGGAATTGTCGGTGCAGGTGGTGCCGGTTTTCCAACTTATGCTAAATTAAACGAAAATGCTGAAACAATTATTTTAAATTGTGCTGAATGTGAACCGCTATTAAGATTACATAGACAGTTATTAGAGAAAAATGCCAGAGAGATTGTTGAGACCTTTTATATGATGGGTCAGACAATGGGTAGCAAGGATATTGTTATTGGCATTAAAAAAGCATATAAGAAAGCAATTGAAGCCTTAAATGCCGTAATCGGTGAATACAAAGGCGTACGATTGGGCTTATTAGATGAGGTATATCCGGCTGGGGATGAAGTGGTTTTAATCTACGAAGTGACAGGAAAGGTTGTCAGACCGGGCGGAATTCCAATAGAATGTGGTGTTGCTGTATTCAACGTAGAAACGGTGTACAATGTATATCGTGCGCTTAAGAAAAACACACCGGTGGTTGACAAGTTAGTATCTGTTGTTGCAGAGGTTAACAATCCGGTGACAGTACGCGTGCCAATCGGATGTACGATTGATGAGGTTGTTGCATTGGCAGGCGGACAGAGCATAAAGAATGCAGTATACTTTATAGGTGGTCCTATGATGGGAAGAATCGGAACAGGTGCAGAGCCTGTAACGAAAACAACAAATGCTGTTTTGGTGCTTCCGGAAGACCATTTAATTATTCAGAAAAAGAAACGAAAAGCTTCTATTGATTTGAAACGTGCAGCGGCATCTTGTTGTCAATGTACCATGTGTACGGATTTGTGCCCGAGAAATCGTTTAGGTCATCCAATCGAGCCACATAAATTCATGAGAGCAGCAACCTGTAAAGATGTGCAGGATACGAATATATTTGTGAACACATTGTTCTGTTCTTCTTGCGGTTTGTGTGAAATGTATTCTTGTATGCAGAGTTTGTCGCCAAGATCTTTGATGGCAGATTACAAATCAGGACTTCGAGCAGCCGGTATTAAACCACCTCAGGGAGTGATTCCAAAACCGGTGGGAGAAGAACGAGAATATAGAAAAGTTCCAATGGAACGACTCATGGCTAGACTGGATTTAACAAAATATAATAAAGAAGCACCGCTTAATGACGAAGTGGTAGATATGAAGAAAGTCAGAATCATGCTTAGCCAACACATTGGTGCACCTGCAACGGCAGTTGTGAAGGTGGGAGATAAGGTGGAACGCGGTCAAAAGATTGCGGAGCCGGGCAAAGGTTTAAGTGTTGCAATCCACGCATCAATTAGTGGTACTGTAACAGATGTGAATGAAAAGTATGTAGTAATTGAGAAATAGGAAGGTTGTTTTTAGATGAGTAAGGCAATTGGAGTAGTAGAATATAAGACTGTTTCAGCAGGGGTTGTTGCAGCAGATGCAATGGTAAAAACATCGGATGTAAGCGTCATTGAAGCACAGACTGTATGTCCGGGTAAATACATTGTAATTATTACGGGTGTTCTTAGTGCAGTAGATGCAGCAGTCAATACAGCAAGAGTACAGCATGGAGAACATTTAATCAGCAGCTTTGTATTAGGTAATCCACATGAATCCATTTTCCCGGCAATCTACGGAGCGACGGAGATTGAGGAAGTAGCAGCACTCGGTGTTCTTGAAACCTACGATGCGGCTTCCATGATCGTGGCGGCTGATGAGGCTGCAAAAACAGCAATTGTAGACTTGATTGAACTTCGTCTTGCAAGAGGTATGTGTGGTAAATCCTACATGTTCCTGACAGGTGAGGTGGCTGCTGTAGAAGCGGCAATTGCACGTGCAAAGCAAACTGTAGCGAAAGAAGGAATGTATCTTGATTCATCAGTGATTGCACGTCCGGACAAGAAAATTCGTGAAGCAATTCTGTAATGAAGAATTGGAGGGTAAGATATGCTTGCAATTGAAAGACGTAATGCAATATTAGAAAAACTGCAGGCGGAGCGACGAGTTGTTGTAAGTGAACTGAGTATTTTATATGATGTGTCTGAAGAAACCATTCGTCGTGACTTGGAAAAACTGGAGAACGAAGGATACGTAATCAAGAGTTATGGAGGCGCTGTTGTAAATGAAAACGCCAACTTAGATTTGCCATTCAATATCCGAAAAAACAAGAATGTAGTAGGAAAACAAAAGATTGCAGATATCATCAGTCAGACGATTCATGATGGTGACTTTATCTTTTTGGATGCAAGTTCTACAGCTGTTGCAATTGCAAAAAACATTAAGGGCAAAAAAGGTCTTACCATTATAACGAATTCATTGGAAATAGCAATTGAATTATTAGATGTACCAGATTGTAAAGTGATTTCTACAGGTGGGGAGATTGTCAGCACAGCCTTCGGTTTGGTAGGCCATGTAACTGATAAGACAATTCGTTCCTATTATGTAGATAAGGCAATTATCTCGTCTAAAGGTTTTGACTTAGAGAAAGGTTTCACGGATAGTGATGAAAGACATGCTAACAACAAACGGTCTATGTTGGAGTCCGCAAGGGTAAAAATTCTAGCTGTTGACAGTTCTAAGTTTGACAGAGTGTCTTTTGCCAAAATTGGTGACTTGCGAGATATTACAATGATTGTCACCGATACAAAACCAGAAGATAAATGGCTTAAGAAATTTGCCGAATTTAATGTGGAGTGTATCTATCCAGAATAAATTGACAAAAATCTTTATTTTGTTATAATTATTACATTATCAGAATAAATTGATAATGTGATGTGGCGCAGTAGCCAAGTGGTAAGGCAATGGTCTGCAACACCAGTATCCACCGGTTCAAATCCGGTCTGCGCCTTGTTTAAAGACTTCGAAAGTTGTTTTCGGAGTCTTTATTATTATTTGTCGGGGGACTTACATATGAAAGAACAACTATACACCATTCCTTTAATGGACGCTTTCCGTGCGGAGGATGAATGCCCGTTCTGTTATATTGAAAGAAACGTGGAGCAGAATGCGCTTGATTTCGTATTGGGACCGCAGGCTTCTTATATGCAGGACCATGTGCGAGCAGAGACAGACCAGATGGGATTCTGTAGGGAGCATTACCAAAAAATGTTTACGTACGGTGAAACGTTGGCTAATGCGCTTATATTGGATACCAGATTGCAGACACTTATAAAAGAGATGAAAAAGGAAATGAAGAATTATTCCAATTCCTTAAAACTTGGAGTGATGGACAAACTCCGCAAGGACACTGAGCGCGTAGGAGGCAGCAACAATGTTAGCCGTTGGGTTCATACAAAAGAAGATTCCTGCTATATTTGCAATCATATTAAGCGTAATTATGAACGATACATAGCCACTTTTTTCTACTTATATAGAAAGAATGATAGGGAGTTTATGAGCCTGGTGAAAGAGGGGAAAGGCCTATGTCTCCATCATTTGGCAGATATACTGGATGCGGCGCCATTATATCTGAATGAAAAGGAACAGAAGGAATTGCGAGGTATATTATTTCCACAAATGGAAGCGAATATGGAGCGTATCTTGGAAGAAATTGATTGGCTGGAGAAGAAATTTGACTATCGCTATAAAGATGACGACTGGAAAAATTCGCGAGATGCAGTTCAGAGGGCTATGCAGAAAATAGCAGGTGGTTATCCGGCGGACCAACCATATCGCGGGAAATAGTATTGGATGAAAATACACCTTGACGTAGAAACAATTTAATGATATTATCATCAACGGAACAAAATAAAATCTCTTATTCAGAGTGGTGGAGGTAAAAGGATCTGTGAAGCCACGGCAACCCCTGAGACGGAAGGTGCCAACCTGAGCGAGTAATCGAACAATAAGAGGATTGTATTATGAGTGATATAAAACAGTCCGCTTATACGGGCTGTTTTTTTAGTCTGATTATAAGAGAAACAAACGAAGAAAGGAAAGAAACATGGAAAGATTATTATTTACTTCAGAATCAGTAACAGAAGGTCATCCGGATAAAATCTGTGACCAAATTTCAGATGCAGTGTTAGATGCGCTATTGGAACAAGACCCAATGAGCCGTGTTGCTTGTGAAACAGCAATTACAACAGGCTTAGTATTAGTAATGGGTGAAATTACAACAAGTGCTTATGTAGATATCCAAAAGATTGTTAGAGATACGGTTGACGAGATTGGTTACAATCGAGGAAAATATGGTTTTGATGCCCATACATGTGGTGTTATCACAGCTATTGATGAGCAATCAACAGATATTGCTATGGGTGTTGATAAAGCATTGGAAGCAAAAGAGAATAAGATGTCAGAAGAGGAGATTGAAGCAATCGGTGCTGGAGACCAAGGTATGATGTTTGGATACGCTTCAAACGAAACAGAGGAGTTGATGCCATATCCAATCTCACTTGCACATAAATTGACAAGAAAGCTGACAGAAGTTCGTAAGAATGGTACCTTGGATTATCTGCGTCCAGATGGTAAGTCACAGGTTACTGTTGAATATGATGAAAATGGAAAACCAGCAAGACTGGATGCGGTTGTTTTATCTACACAACATGATCCAGATGTAACACAGGAACAAATCCACGAAGATGTGAAGAAATACGTGTTTGATGCCGTACTTCCTGCTGAATTGATTGATGATAACACCAAATTCTTTATCAACCCTACAGGACGTTTCGTAATTGGTGGACCTCACGGAGACAGTGGTCTTACAGGACGTAAGATTATCGTTGACACATACGGCGGAATGGCACGTCACGGTGGCGGTGCATTCTCTGGTAAGGACTGTACAAAGGTAGACCGTTCGGCAGCTTATGCAGCACGTTATGCAGCAAAGAATATTGTTGCAGCAGGACTTGCAGACAAATGTGAAATTCAATTATCTTATGCAATCGGTGTGGCTCAGCCAACATCTATCATGATTGACACATTTGGAACAGGTAAATTATCTGAAGAAAAATTGGTAGATATCGTAAGAGAAAACTTTGATTTAAGACCGGCAGGTATTATCAAGATGTTAGACTTACGTCGTCCAATTTACAAGCAAACAGCAGCTTACGGACACTTTGGACGTAATGATTTGGATTTACCATGGGAAAAATTAGATAAAGTGGATGCGTTGAAAGCGTATTTATAAAGGAGGAGTTGTATGAATCCGTATATTGGACATGAATCCCAGCTTTATGGGGTAGAAGAGCATCGTTTAGTCGGTGGTAAAGGAGATGGCATGCGCCTGTATCAAATCAATAATGGGAAAGGGCTGGAATTAACGGTTTCACCAGACCGTGCGTGCGATATTACAAGACTCCGTTTCAAAGGCATTAACATGAGTTATATGTCACCATGTGGTTATGTGGCACCGGCATATTATGACAGCATCGGTTCAAACTGGCTGAATTCATTTACAGCCGGATTTCTTACAACCTGCGGTTTAAATGCGGTTGGTTCTCCGTGCAATGATGAAGGAGAAGAACTACCATTACATGGAACCATTGCGAATACACCATGTGAACATGCATATTGGGTAGAAGAAGATGGAAAATTAATTGTTCGCGGTGTTGTGAAGGATGAAACCATTTTCGGACGCAAACTGAGACTAAGCCGTGAGATTATTGTTTCTACAGAGGAAAACACCTTTGAAATCTGTGATATCATAGAGAATACAGGCGACAAGGTAGAACCAATGGAGATTCTATATCATATCAATATGGGATATCCTCTTCTTGACGAGGATAGTATTGTGAAAGTTCCGGCAGCAGAGGTGGTTGCAAGGGATGACCATGCGGCTAATGATATTGAGAACTGGATGAACATGCAGAAGCCAACAGCAGGATATCAGGAACGCTGCTACTATCATAAGTTTGCAGATAAGGAAGGTAGAGCAAGTATCTATCAGCCAAAACTGAATGTGGGACTTTCCATGGAATTTGATGCTTCTGAGTTGGATGCGTTTGTGGAATGGAAGATGATGGGAGTTCGCGATTATGTGCTTGGTTTGGAATGCGGAAACTGTTACCCTGACGGACGCGATGTAATGAGAAAGACGGGTATGTTGAAATTCCTACAACCAGGTGAGAAGAAAATATATCAAGTAAAGATTCGTATGATGGAATAAAATTTAGGCGGGAGATTTTCCCGCCTTATTTCTTTTAGAAAAAGTTTATAAAAATTTCCATTTGCTTTGGTGTAATGTTCGTGTATAAATGATATAATGAATCTAATCATGAAATAAGGGTGTGTATTATGAAATTAAAAACACGATTAATTATAAGCTTTATCACAGTTATGATTTTGCCGGTAATT
>JAZOMR010000221.1:0-3051 GCA_045654105.1 Faecalimonas sp.
GACGGAATTGTGGTAGAAGGCAGTACTAGTGTGGACGAGTCCATGCTGACGGGCGAGAGCATTCCGGTGGAAAAAGGGATAGATGATGAAGTCATTGGTGGAAGCGTGAATTACCAAGGTGCGGTGACTGTAAAAGTTACCCATGTGGGTTCAGATACAACTCTGGCGAAAATTGTGAAAATGATGGAGGATGCGCAAGGTAAGAAGGCACCTATTTCCAAACTGGCAGACACCGTAGCAGGTTATTTCGTGCCGGCCGTTATGGCAATAGCTATTCTCGCGGCTATTATCTGGGCGTTGGTGCTTCCGGAATTTGACATCACATTTATACTTACCATCTTTGTTTCCGTGTTGGTAATTGCATGTCCGTGTGCACTTGGCCTTGCAACACCGACAGCCATTATGGTGGGAACAGGTTTGGGTGCCAATTATGGCATTTTGATTAAGAGTGGTGAGGCCTTGGAAATTAGTCACAAGGTAAATGCAGTCGTGCTGGATAAAACGGGAACCATTACCGAAGGGAAACCGGCAGTTACACGCATTGTAAGTCATGAGCTTTCTGAAAATGAGCTGCTACAAATTGCCGCCTCATGTGAGCAGGTGTCCGAGCATCCGTTAGGCCAGGCGATTGTCAATGATGCAAAGGGAAAAGGGATAGAACTTGGAAGCGTGTCAGAGTTCCAAAGCATCACCGGCCAGGGGATTGAAGCAACTTTGGAAGGACAGATTTATTATATTGGAAATCAGAAGCTTTGCACTGAGCAAGGAATTGATTATAAAGAATACGAGCAGGTAGCACGTGAAGCGGCAAACAAAGGGCAGACACCGATGTTTGTGGCAAGCGCTGGAAAAACAATTGGCATGATATGCGTGGCAGATACGTTAAAGGCAACCAGCCCGGATGCTATTCGAAAAATCAAAGACCTAGGCATTGAAGTTTACATGCTGACGGGAGACAACAAACTTACAGCCAACTATATTGGGGAAAAGGTTGGCGTAGATCACGTGATTGCAGAAGTGCTTCCAAATGACAAGGCGTCCGTTGTGGAACAGTTGCAAAAGGATGGAAAATGCGTGATGATGGTAGGAGATGGCATTAATGATGCGCCGGCGCTTGTACAGGCTGATGTAGGGGTTGCTATTGGAAGCGGAAGCGATATTGCTCTTGATTCCAGCGATGTGGTGCTGATGAAGTCTGATTTGAATGATGTATATAAAGCAATCAAGCTTAGCAAAGCTACCATTCGTAACATTAAGCAGAACCTGTTCTGGGCATTCTTCTACAACCTATGTGGAATTCCGCTGGCGGCAGGGGTATTATACCCAATCAATGGCATGCTGCTCAGCCCGATTATTGGTGGATTTGCAATGTCCTTCAGTTCCGTTTGCGTGGTAAGCAATGCGCTGCGACTTCGCAGATGTAAATTGAAGTAAATCATGCAATTAAAGTAGAAGATGCCATGAGAGTAACAATTACGAATTATTTGAAAAAATGAAAGAATTAGAGTAGGAGGCATATAAAATGACAGTAATTAAAGTAGAAGACATGCACTGTGAAAAATGTGTAGCAAGAATTACAAATCTATTAACAGAGGAAGGCCTTGATTTTGCCGTTAGTCTGGCAGACAAGACAGTGACAATCAATGGATGCCAACACTGTGTTAAAACAGCATTAGAGGCATTGGATGATTTGGGATTCGAAGGTGTTGTAGAATAAACAGGAAAATTTATCCAATTTATCATATTATATTGAAAAAAGATGTAAAATGCTGTAAAATATAATTACTTATGGGGAGAGAAAATTATATAAAGGGGAGATACGATGAGAAAAATTCGTAGAACACTGTTTCTGTTTGTTTTGATGGCAAGTGTATTTGCAACAAGTGTGTTTGCTGCACCAACCCAAAGCCAGTTAGAACAACAAAAGAAACAGGCGGAAAAAGAGATGAAGTCACTTCAGGCAGAGTTGACAGAACTTATGACTGAAATCGATGTGACTGAGCGGAAATTGATTGCAACGGGGGAAGCAATCATCGATGCTACAGAACGTCTGGAAGAAGCGGAAGTGAAAGAACAGAAGCAGCATGACGATATGATGAAACGTATCGTTGCTATGTACGAGAAAGGCAATAGCAGCATGTTGCAGATGATTATGGAATCCGGCAGCATTGCGGAAATGTTGCAGAACATGGAGAATGTGCAGGCTGTACATGAATATGACCGCAAGGCGCTTAATGAATATGTTGCTGTCAAAGAAGAGATTGCCCAGTTGAAGGTTTCTTTGGAAGAGGAACAAGCTTCCTTAGAAAAACTGCAAGCCAACATGACGCAGAAGCAGAGCGCGCTGGACAAAAAGATTGAAGATAAAAAAGCGGAAGTAGGCAACATTCAGGCACAGATTGATGATTTAATTCGAAAAGCGGCGGAAGATGCAGAAAGAAAACGCAAGGAAGAGGAAGCACAAAAGGTTGTTATCAATAATTACAAGCCGACCGGTGACCAAAGCGTAGGTGATGCGATTGTGGCTGCGGCAAGAACCCAGCTTGGCGTGGACTATGAATGGGGTGGAACCAAACCATATAAAGGTTTGGATTGTTCGGGACTTACACAGTATTGCCATAAGGTTGTGGGCATTTCAATTCCACGTGTATCTTATGACCAGAGAGATAACGGAAAAAAAGTATGGAGTATCGGTGAGGGCACAACAGAGTCTTACGGTGTTTCGCTGGCGCGTCCAGGTGATATTATTTGTTACTCCGGGCATGTGGGAATTTACATAGGAAATGAGAAAATGATACATGCGCCACATACAGGCGATGTAGTAAAAGTAGCAAGTGTATATATGAAAAAGGATATCCTCTCTATTAGAAGATATTGGTAGATAACAAGGCTGTAGATTTGTTCAACAAGCAAATCTATAGCCTGTTTTGCTATAAGAAACTTTATTAATTTGGATTAGGCATATGTATATTTTTGAAGCAGATACTACCAGTTTTTCTGCGTCTTTTGGTTGGGAAGTGTAAGAAAATTAATCTATGCCTAAATTTTTGC
>JAZOMR010000222.1:0-17067 GCA_045654105.1 Faecalimonas sp.
TATTGCAGAAATGAGAACCGGTGAAGGTAAAACCCTGGTTTCTACATTGCCGGCTTATTTGAATGCCCTGACAGGTGAAGGCGTGCATGTGGTAACGGTTAACGATTACCTTGCTAAACGTGATGCTGACTGGATGGGTGAGGTTCATAGATTTTTGGGTCTGACAGTTGGTGTTGTTTTAAATGACATGGACAAAGATGAGCGCCGTGCGGCTTACGAGTGTGATATTACTTATGTTACCAACAACGAGCTTGGTTTCGATTACCTGAGAGATAACATGGTAATTTACAAAGAGCAGTTGGTACAAAGAGGACTAAAATATGCCATCATTGATGAGGTTGACTCGGTTCTTATTGACGAAGCGAGAACACCGCTCATCATTTCTGGACAAAGTGGGAAGTCAACAAAGTTATATGAGGCTTGCGATATCCTTGCAAGACAATTGCAACGCGGTGAGGCTAGCGGCGAATTTTCAAAAATGAATGCAATCATGGGTGAAGAAATCGAAGAAACCGGTGATTACATTGTAAATGAAAAAGATAAACAAGTAAGTTTGACAGCAGATGGTGTTGCTAAGATTGAGCAATTCTTCCATATTGATAACCTTGCGGATGCAGAGCATTTGGAGATTCAGCACCATGTAATTCTGGCGCTTCGTGCACACAACTTGATGTTCAGAGACCAGAACTATGTAGTGACAGAAGATGGACAAGTTATGATTGTCGATGAGTTTACCGGACGTATCATGCCGGGACGTCGTTATTCCGACGGTCTTCATCAAGCCATTGAAGCGAAAGAGCATGTAAAGGTAAAACGTGAAAGCAAGACACTTGCAACCATTACCTTCCAGAACTTATTTAATAAATTTGATAAGAAATGTGGTATGACAGGTACAGCGCTTACAGAAGAACAGGAATTCCGTGATATTTACGGCATGGATGTTGTAGAGATTCCTACAAATGTTCCGGTACAAAGACAGGATTTGGATGATGCGGTGTACAAAACACAACGAGAAAAATTCTTGGCAGTTACCGATGAAGTAGAACGCGCACACGCGAAAGGTCAACCAGTATTGGTTGGTACAATTACCATTGAAACTTCGGAATTACTGAGTAAGCTTTTGAAAAAGAGAGGCATCCCGCATAACGTATTGAACGCCAAGTTCCATGCGCAGGAAGCGGAAATTGTAGCACAGGCCGGTGTACACGGGGCAGTTACAATTGCAACTAACATGGCTGGTCGTGGTACGGATATTAAGCTTGACGAGGAAGCGAAAGCAGCAGGCGGACTTAAAATCATTGGTACAGAACGTCACGAATCAAGACGTATCGACAACCAGTTACGTGGCCGTTCCGGACGTCAGGGAGACCCTGGTGAATCCAGATTCTACATTTCCTTGGAAGACGATTTAATGAGACTCTTTGGCTCTGAGAGATTGATGAGTGTATTTAACACATTAGGTGTGGCAGACGGCGAGCAGATTGAACACAAGATGCTTTCCAATGCGATTGAAAGAGCACAGCAAAAGATTGAAAGCAACAACTTTGCAATTCGTAAAAACCTGTTAGAATACGACCAGGTAATGAATGAGCAGAGAGAGATTATCTATGAAGAAAGACGTCGCGTTCTCGATGGCGAAAGCATGAGAGATGTGGTTTACAACATGTTCTCAGAATTCGTAGGTGCTACAGTAGACAGATGTGCATCTCCTGAAGCAAAAGCAGAAGAATGGGATTTGGAAAGCTTGAATAAAGAGTTGGTTACATCTCTTGAGATGCAGCCGATTAGCCTGAATGAAGTAGAGAAAATGTCACAGCATGCCATGAAGGAAATGCTTCAGGAACGTGCAAAAGACGGCTATGCTTTAAAAGAAGCAGAGTTTGATGAAGAACAAATCCGTGAAATTGAACGAGTAGTTCTCTTGAAAGTCATTGATAGAAAATGGATGGACCACATCGATGATATGGACCAGCTTCGTCAAGGTATCGGACTTCAGTCTTATGCACAGAAGAATCCACTTGTGGAATACAAGATGCTTGGATACGACATGTTTGGTGAAATGACAGAAGGCATTTCCGCAGATACAGTACGTATGCTGATGCATGTTCGTCTGGAGCAGAAGGTAGAAAGAGAAGAGGTTGCGAAAGTAACCGGAACGAATAAGGATGAAAGCCTTGCCCGTGCGCCAAAGAAGCGTGAGGATAAGAAGGTTTATCCAAATGATCCATGTCCATGCGGAAGTGGAAAGAAATACAAACAATGTTGTGGTAGAAAATAAGTAAAAGAGGTGAGAACGTGGTTGAATTAGATCAGTTTAAAAGTGTTTTAAACTCATACGAAGAACCATTGAAGGAATTGAGGGATTCACTTTGACCTGCCAGGCAAAGAAAAACTGGTAGAAGAGCTGGAGCAGAAAATCGCAGAACCAAGTTTTTGGGATGATGCGGAGAACTCGCAGCAGGTGATGAAGAATTTAAAGAATCTCAAGGATTTTATAGAGAAAATCGAAGGTTTAACATGCAGCTACGAGGACATTTATACATTGATAGAGATGGCCTATGAAGAAAATGATGAAAGTCTGGTAGAAGAAATTGCAGAAGAATTGAAGGCGTTTGAAACGACCTTTGAGGAAATGCGTATTCAGACCTTGCTTTCCGGTGAATACGACAAGGACAATGCGATTGTAACCTTGCATGCAGGTGCCGGCGGTACGGAGTCTTGTGACTGGGCAAGTATGTTGTACCGTATGTACAGTCGCTGGGCAGAACGCAAAGGCTTTTCCGTAGAAGTATTAGATTTCTTAGATGGTGATGTAGCAGGTATTAAAGCCATTACATTCCAGGTGAATGGGGAAAATGCCTACGGCTATTTGAAGTCTGAAAAAGGCGTTCATCGTCTGGTGCGAATTTCGCCATTTAATGCAGCAGGAAAACGGCAGACATCGTTTGCGTCTTGTGATGTTGTACCGGATATTGAGGATGAGATTGATATTGAAATCAATGATGATGATTTGCGCATAGATACCTACCGTGCAAGCGGTGCGGGTGGTCAGCACATTAACAAAACATCTTCGGCCATTCGTATTACCCACCTTCCGACAGGAATTGTGGTGCAATGTCAGAATGAGCGTTCTCAGCACAGTAATAAAGATAAAGCAATGCAGATGTTAAAAGCAAAATTATATTTGCTCAAAGAGCAGGAGCAGGCGGACAAGGTTTCTGACATCCGTGGAGAAATCAAAGAAATTGGATTTGGGAATCAGATACGTTCGTATGTAATGCAGCCGTACACCCTAGTAAAGGACCACCGAACCAATGCGGAAAGTGGTAACGTAGGAAGCGTGCTTGACGGAAACATCGATTTGTTTATGAATGCTTATTTAAAGGAACAAAACAGGGAGGAAACCATATGATAAAGATAGCAGTTTTAGGATACGGAACAGTAGGGTCCGGTGTGGCAGAAGTCATTTGGACAAACCAAGAGCTTATTAATAAACGTGTAGGTGAAGAACTGGAAATCAAATATATTCTCGACTTGAGAGAGTTTCCGGGAACACCCGCAGAACATTTAATCGTGCACGATTTTGACCAAATCGTGAATGATGAAGAAGTGAAAATTGTAGTGGAAGTGATGGGTGGTATCGAGCCGGCTTACACATTTGTAAAGAAAAGCCTACTTGCAGGTAAGAGTGTTGTAACATCAAATAAAGCCCTTGTTGCAAAACATGGGGCAGAATTGCTTGCAATCGCAAAAGAAGGTAACATTAACTTCCTATATGAAGCAAGTGTTGGTGGCGGCATTCCAATTATTCGTCCACTTACAACATCCCTTACAGGAGATGTAATTGAGGAAATCACAGGTATTTTAAATGGTACAACCAACTACATGATGAGTAAGATGTATCATGAAAATGCAGATTATGACGCAGTCTTAAAAGAAGCACAGGCAATGGGATATGCAGAACGCGACCCAAGTGCGGATGTGGAAGGTCATGATGCATGTAGAAAGATTGCCATTCTTTCTTCTATTATTTCCGGGAAATTAGTGGATTTTGAAGATATTTACACAGAAGGTATTACGAATATTTCGCAGACAGACATCCAATATGCGAAGGCGCTAGAAATGAAAATTAAACTTTTGGCTTCTTGTACCCGTGACGGGGACAAGCTTTGCGCAATTGTTGCACCACACTTGGTTTCACCGGAACATCCGCTTTACAATATTGAGGATGTGTTTAACTCTATTTTTGTCAAAGGAAATATGTTGGGTGATTCCATGTTCTATGGAAGCGGTGCAGGAAAACTTCCGACAGCAAGTGCCGTTGTTGGGGATATCGTGGATGCTGCAAAGAATTCAGACCGTAGCGTGATGGCAACATGGGATGAAGAAAAATTAGAGTTGGAAGACAAGGCAGATACGATAAAGAAATACTTTGTACGTATCAAGGGGGCTGTGGCTGATTTGAAGGCACAGTTGGAAGCAGCATTTGGCCCAATTACGGTTGTAACATTGGGAGATAAAAACGATGAATTTGGTTTTGTGACAGAGGAAATGAGCGAGGGCGCATACGAGCGAGAAGCAGCGAAGTTCCCACAAATTTGCCAGATGATTCGTGTAAAATAATTGCTTAAGGACGTGAAGACGTGAAATATATCATCGTATTAGGAGATGGAATGGCGGATGAGCCATTGGAGGTTCTCGGCAACAAAACACCGCTTGAGGTGGCAAATAAACCGGGGATGGATAAGTTAGCAAAACAGGGAGAGGTTGGTCTTACCTGCATGGTGCCGGAAGGCATGGCGCCAGGAAGTGATACAGCCAACCTGTCTGTGATGGGATATGACCCAAAGATTTATTATACCGGTCGCTCACCGCTGGAAGCCCTCAGCATAGGCGTGGATATGGAGCCGACGGATGTGTCACTGAGATGCAATATTGTAACATTATCAGAAGAAGAGGAAGCTTATGAGGACAAGAAGGTCATCGACCACAGCTCCAGTGAAATCTCAACAGAGGACGCGGCAGTACTTTTGGAAGCATTAAAAGAAGGACTTCAAAGGGAAGGATACGAGTTCTATGTAGGAACCAGCTATCGTCATCTTCTGGTGTGGAAAAATGGAAAGGTTGTGGAACTGACACCACCACACGATATTCTGACACAAAGAATTGGCGATTACCTGCCACAGGATGCAGTGCTTCGTGACATGATGAAGAAAAGCTATGACATTCTGGTAAGTCATCCAATCAATGTGAAGCGAAAAGAAGAGGGACTTAATCCTGCAAACTCAGCTTGGTTCTGGGGAGCAGGTACCAGACCGGCACTTCAGTCATTTACAGAAAAGACCGGTAAACGAGGTGCCATGATTTCAGCAGTAGATTTGCTAAAAGGCATTGCTGTTGGAAGCGGCATGGATAACATTATCGTGGAAGGTGCTAATGGCGGCTTACATACGAACTACACGGGGAAAATGCAGGCGGCAGCAGATGCGCTTTTAAAAGAAGGCTATGATTTTGTGTATATCCATGTGGAAGCGCCGGATGAAATGGGACACCAGGGGCTTGTGGATGAAAAAGTACAAGCCATTGAAAATATTGACAAATTTATAGTAGAACCATTGGTAGAACAGATGGATGCATCGGGAGAAGATTACCGCATGTTAATCTTACCGGACCATCCGACACCAATACGGATTCGTACACATTCCAATGGACCAATTCCGTATCTACTGTATGACAGCACAAAACCGTTAGGAGATTTTGCTGCTTATAATGAAACTGTGGGAGAGCAGAGCGGAATCGTGAGAAAAGATGGTTATCAACTGATAGATGTATTATTTAACAATTAGGAGAAAGCGATGTTAATTGTAAAGAAATTTGGTGGCAGCTCGGTTGCAAACAAGGAACGCATTTTTAATGTTGCAAGACGCTGCGTAGAGGATTATAAAAAAGGACATGATGTTGTGGTTGTATTGTCGGCAATGGGTGATACAACGGACGAACTTTTGGCGATGGCAAGGGATATTAATCCAAATGCCTCCAAGAGAGAGTTGGATATGCTTCTGACAACAGGAGAACAGGTTTCCGTATCCTTAATGGCAATGGCTATGCAGGCAATGGACGTTTCTGCAGTTTCTTTGAATGCATTCCAAGTGAGTATGAACTGTACCTCACGTTATGGAAATGCAAGATTCAAACGTATTGATTCAGAACGTATTATGAATGAACTGGATGCCAGAAAACTGGTAATTGTAACCGGTTTCCAAGGAGTAAATAAACATGGAGACTATGCAACCTTAGGACGCGGTGGCTCTGATACTACGGCGGTTGCCTTAGCAGCAGCACTTCATGCGGACAAATGTGAGATTTACACCGATGTAGACGGCGTATTCACAGCAGACCCACGTGTGGTGCCGGATGCAAGAAAACTGGACGAGATTACATATGATGAGATGTTAGAGCTTGCTACATCAGGTGCAAAGGTGCTTCACAATCGTTCGGTAGAAATGGCAAAGAAATATGGTGTAGAGTTAGTAGTTCGTTCTAGTCTCAATGAAACAGAGGGAACAGTTGTCAAGGAGGTAGTAAAGATGGAAAAAATGTTAATCACCGGTGTAGCATCGGATAAGAATACAGCAAGAATCTCAGTACTTGGAGTAGAAGATAAGCCGGGTGTGGCGTTCAAAATATTCCATAGATTAGCGAAGAATAATATTAATATTGACATCATTTTGCAATCAGTTGGCCGCGATGGTTCCAAGGATATTTCCTTTACCGTTGCCCAAGATGATTTGGAAGATGCAATAAAGGTATTGAAAGAAAATAAAGAGGCGCTTACTATTAAAGAAATCAAGCATAATGCAAATGTAGCGAAGGTTGCAATTGTGGGTGCGGGTATGATGAGTAATCCGGGGGTTGCTTCACAGATGTTTGAAGCGTTGTTTAACTCTGGCATCAATATCAATATGATTTCTACTTCAGAAATTCGTATTACGGTGCTTATCGACGAAAAAGATGTGGACCGCGCGACAAGAGCAATTCATGAGAAGTTTGCGCTGGGAGAAGTGTAGGATAAGGAAAATGTAATGGCGGTGGTTCATATGCATGGCTATAATATACGTGAAATAGAAAAGAAGGATAATGCAGGTGTGGAAAGTCTGATTCGAACCTGCCTGCTCGAGTTTGGCGGAGACAGAGAAGGAACTGCATGGTGCGACCCTGACTTGGGAAGATTTTCCGAAATTTACAAAAAACCTGGGCATAAGTATTGGGTTGCCGAAAATGTGGAAGGACAGATTGTAGGCGGTGCAGGAATTGGAGGACTCACTCCGGAAGTGTGTGAGCTTCAGAAAATGTATTGTCTGAAAGAGGCGAGAGGCACGGGCGTTGCGCATGAGCTGATGAAACTGTGCTTAGAGTATGCGAAACAGTATTACAAGAAATGTTATTTAGAAACCTTTAGTAATATGGTTGCAGCTAACAAGTTCTATACCAAATATGAGTTTCAAAAGCTTAATAAACCGTTCCTGGAAACGGTACATTTCGGGTGCGATGTGTGGTATATAAAAGATTTATAGGAAGATATAAGAGGGTGGTGGTTCGTTGGAACACCGTCATATAAGTGGGAAATTTTAAACTCTGAGGAAGTGGTTAATCCACTTCCTTTTTGTGTTACTAAAATAGTTAGGAGTGATTAAGATATGCGGGAGATGAGATTGTGTAGCATTTCAGATTACAAAAGGTTGGAAGAAAAATGTATGAACTTTCAGAAGACATAGTTGTCTAATAATTAGCTTGCATATTCTTAGTTCATTGAAAATCCACATTTTGTAGGTATTATATTGAAAATATTTGACAGGAATGGTAGGAAACTGATAGATTTAATATTAAATAAGAAACTGGAGATTAAATGTGGCAGCAACAATTAAAGATATCGCAAGAAAGACAGGCTTAGGCCTGGCGACGATTTCGTCTTATTTAAATGGCGGAAATGTGAGGGAAAAGAATCGAATATTGATAGAAGAAGCCATCGAGGAATTGCATTTTGAAGTAAATGAAATTGCACGTGGCTTAAAAACCAACCGTACAAGGTTAATTGGGATTATTATACCGGAGCTAAACAATCCATTTTTTGCAGAGGTTGTTGCAGAGATGGAAGATATTCTGAGAAACCACGGGTATGCAACCATGATATGTGATTGCCGTACAGATGAGAAACGGGAAGCAGAGGCTATAGAATTCTTAAAGAAACGCCGTGTGGACGGAGTGTTCGCCATGCCGGTTGCAAAAAATGGAACTTGTTTTCAGGAGTTACAAGAATCAGGGATTCCTGTGGTTACAGTCGACCGTAAGCTGAAGGATTTGGATTGCGACTGTGTGCTTGTAGACAACCGTGGCGGGACGAAGCTGGCTGTGGAGCGATTTATCCAGGCGGGACATAAGCGAATTGGTATCATTACGGGGAAAAATGACGTGTACACTACAAAAGAGCGTTTATTGGGATATTATGATGCACTGGAAGAGGCAGGCATAGCCCAGGACGACCGCCTGATTGCAAACGGACAATTTACCATTAGAGGTGGGGCAGTTGCGCTTAAAGAATTAGTGGAGAATAATGCGGATATGACTGCCGTGTATGTGTGCAACTATGAGATGATGGTGGGAGCCATGATTGAGATTAATGAATTGGGTCTTCGCATTCCGGAACAATTGTCACTGATTGGCTTTGATAACATGGAATTTGCAAAGGCATGTGTGCCAAGACTAAGTATTGTTACACAGCCTACCAAAGAGATTGCCATGGAGGCTGCAAGCTGTATGCTTGACAGATTGGAATATGGCAAACAAGAGACCGTTCGTACAATCAGTCTGCCAACAGGTTTCTTAGATGGCAAATCGATTCGATTACTGAGGGAATAGAATGCAATTTAATCTAGGAATAGAATGCAATTTAATTTTGGAATTGACAATTGAATAGAGGTATTATAAAATTATTTTAGAACAAAACCGAAACGTTTCGGTTTTAATAAAGGGAGGTAACATATGAAACGTTCAGAGATTAACAAAGCATTAAAAGAATTAGAAGCAGCCTGTGAGAAATACCATTGCTATTTGCCACCATTCTGCCACTTTACACCTGAGGAATGGCAGAACATTGGTCATGAATATGACGAGGTGCGTGACTGTATGCTTGGCTGGGATATTACAGATTACGGCATGAATGACTTCGATAAGTTTGGATTCTCACTGATTACCATTCGTAATGGAAATCGTGCAATGGAAGACAAATACCCGAAAGTGTATGCTGAAAAGCTTCTATATCTGAAAGAGGGGCAGTATGCGCCAAATCATTTCCACTGGTATAAGACGGAGGATATCATTAACCGCGGTGGCGGAAATGTTCTGATTCGCGTATACAACTCTTTGGAAAATGAAGAGATTGATTATGAATCAGACGTAACAGTACATACAGATGGAAGAACCTATACGGTTCCTGCCGGTACTCAGATTCGTCTGACACCAGGCGAGAGTATTCATGTACAGCAATTTCTGTATCATGATTTTGCAGTAGAGGAAGGTACAGGTCCGGTGTTGCTTGGTGAAGTTAGTCAATGCAATGATGATAATACAGACAATCGTTTCAATCCACCGGTTGGAAGATTCCCGGAGATAGAAGAAGATGAAGCACCATATCGTTTGCTTTGTAACGAATATCCGGTGGCAAAATAAGAAATGAGGTATCTATGATGGAAAAGAAATTTGACATTTTAACACTAGGTGAACTCTTAATTGATTTTACTCATAATGGTGTCAGCAGTCAGGGCAACGGTCTTTTTGAGGCTAACCCGGGCGGAGCAGTATGTAACGTGCTTGCCATGATGAATAAGCTGGGACATAGTGCGGCGTACATGGGTAAAGTGGGGGATGATATTTTTGGACATCTCTTGAAGAAGACTTTGGAAGAAGTATCTATTAATACAGAGTGTATGCTGATGGATAAGGATGCTCGCACAACTCTTGCATTTGTTGCAAATGATGAAACGGGAGACAGAAGTTTTTCATTCTACCGCAATCCGGGAGCTGATATGATGTTTACGGCAGATGAGGTAAATGAAGAGGCCATTGCTGCTTCGCGTATCTTCCATTTCGGAACACTCTCTATGACACATGAGGGTGTGAGAGAAGCAACAAAAAAAGCACTTGATATAGCAAAGAAGAATGGAGTGCTAATTTCCTTTGACCCGAATCTTCGCGAATCCTTGTGGGATTCTCTGGATACAGCAAAGGAGCAGTTCGCTTATGGGATGCAGTATTGTGACGTGTTGAAGATATCAGATAATGAAATCCAATGGTTTACCGGAAAAGAGGATTATGAAGAAGGTGTAAAGACCTTGCAGGATACCTATCATATTCCACTTATCTTTTTATCACTTGGAAGGGACGGCAGCCGTGCATATTATAAGGATATGAAGGTCGAGGTTCCTGCATTTGTTCAGGAGAATACCATTGAAACAACGGGAGCTGGCGATACGTTTTTCGGAAGCGCTTTGCATTTTGTTCTCGAAAAAGGACTGGAGAATCTGAGTGAGGATGATTTGACGGAGATGCTGACATTTGCAAATGCGGCTGCTTCTATTATCACAACGAGAAAGGGTGCGCTGAAGGTGATGCCATCTAGGGCAGAAGTTGAGACTTTAATAAATAAGTAATAGCGTGTTAGATAAACGAGAAGCTGTCGCACTCTCGAATGAATTTCGGGAAAGCGACAGCTTTGCTATTTGCATCATTATTTGTTGTTACATCCGCAATCTGCAGACATGTCAAACTCAGGGTTAAATGCATAGAAGTTTTTGCTGTCCAAATTGTCTTGAACGATTCGTAGACTTTCGCCAAATCTTTGATAGTGTACGATTTCGCGGGCGCGAAGGAAGCGAATCGGGTCAGCAATTTCAGGGTCTTTTACGAGACGAAGAATATTGTCATAGGTGGTGCGGGCTTTTTGTTCCGCTGCCATGTCTTCGTGAAGGTCTGTAATCGGGTCCCCTTTGGATTGGAAATAAGTTGCTGTCCAAGGTGTTCCGCCGGCTGACTGTGGCCATAATGCTAAAGTGTGGTCCACATAGTATTTGTCAAATCCGGCCTTTTGGATTTCTTCAATCGACAAGTCTTTTGTCAACTGATAAATAATAGAACTTACAATTTCCATGTGCGCTAATTCTTCCGTTCCGATGTCTGTCAAGATACCGGTTACTTCCTTATAAGGCATGGTGTAGCGTTGAGATAAATATCTCATGGAAGCTGCCAATTCTCCGTCAGGACCGCCGAACTGACTCATAATTACTTGCGCTAATTTCGCATTTGTCTGTGTAATTTTCACAGGGTATTGCAAACGTTTTTCATAAATCCACATAAACTAACATCCTCCTTCCTGCCATGGCCATGGCTCATTAATCCAATTCCATCTGTCACTACAAGACTCTACAGTAGTATCAACTGTAAGTGGGCCGTAATATTTTGCATATTCCTCCATAGCATGGTTGCGGAGCTTACTGTATTCATGAAAGTATGCAAGAGCTTCTTGGTTGTCTGGATGTGTATCGAGGAACAGTTTTGCATCATCTACTGCGAAACTAACAACATTAATCCATTGTAACAACTCTTTTCTACATGGCTTATTTGTCATCGTTTCATTCCTCCTTTTCCTAAAAATGGGAGGTTTAGTTCTTGGAAAATGGTTCCGCAATGGAAGCCTTTTTCAGTATCGTAAAGGTCACGCCAGGTTTGCCATGGTACATATGCCATTGCCAGCGGCTTATTTCCATACGCGTCTCGTTTTGCCATGCAAGTATCGTCCGTGCGAGGTGCATTGATGCAACACTCGTCTGTACGAGGTTTGTTCATACAAGGAGGCTGTGGTTGACGATAGTATGGCATAGCGTTGCTTCTATAATTTTGCATACAGATTCTTCCTTTCTTAAAATATTTCTAATTTAATGTATGATTTTTCTAGAAAACTGTTCCATACCAGTTGTTTTTCATATAATTTCTCGTTATAATTGGGAGTATGAGCATAGGAAAATTTATTTGTTAGGGGAGAAAAAAGTGGCAAAGAAGAGACGATATTTTGATTATGGCTTGCTTACCATTGTAATATTTCTAGTATGCTTTGGTTTGGTAATGTTATATAGTACAAGCTCTTATAGCGCGCAGATTGATTTCAAGGGTAATAGTATGTATTACGTGATCAGACAAGGGATTTTCAGCGTTGTCGGTTTTGCACTAATGTTATGGTTGTCCAAATGGGATTATCACATTTTTTCTAAATTGGCATGGCTGGCATATTGGGGTGCTTTTGGGTTGATGGCTTTAGTAAGATTCACACCGCTTGGGGTAGAGATTAACCATGCTAGAAGATGGCTTCGAATGCCATTCGATTTTACGATTCAACCATCTGAGCTGGCAAAAATTGCCGTGATTGTACTGATTCCGTTTCTGATATGTAAGGTTGGAAAACAGTTTAGAAATATAAAGGTTATGGGCAAAATATTTCTATGGGGGGCAGCTATTGCCGGAGGAGTTTATATTTTGACAGATAACCTGAGTACAGCGATTATCGTATTAGGAATCGTATGTGTAATGATTTTTATAGCCCATAAAAAAACCGGAATCTGGCTTGCTTTGGCAGGCGGGGCCCTAAGTTTGATTGGTGTTTTTGTATACATACTTGATTCGGTGATGGATACCAGTGAATCTTTTCGTTTGCGAAGAATTTTGGTGTGGTTGCATCCGGAGGAATATTTGGCGGATGGCGGTTTCCAGGTGATGCAGGGACTGTATGCCATTGGTTCAGGTGGATTCTTTGGAAAGGGCTTGGGAAACAGTGCACAGAAGATGGTCATTCCGGAAGCCCAGAACGATATGATTTTGGCGGTAATCTGTGAAGAACTTGGAGTGTTTGGAGCAATTGTTCTTTTGACCATGTTTGGGATTCTTTTATACCGCTTAATGTTTATTGCGCAGAATGCGCCGGATATGTATGGTTCTCTTATGGTGACTGGAATATTTGCACATATTGCGCTGCAGGTAGTTTTAAATGTAGCAGTTGTACTTAATGTAATTCCTACAACAGGTATTACGTTGCCGTTTATCAGTTATGGAGGAACGTCGATGGTATTCTTGTTGGCGGAAATGGGAATTGCACTTAGTGTGTCAAACAGAATAGAGTTTGACGAATAAGAAGAAAGGTGATATAATCACTTTATTATAGGTAATTGGAGGACTAGTTCGAAATGAGTCAGGCAAAAGTTGAAAAATATAAAGAACAGAAAGCAAATCGTAAGCAGACGATGAAAAAAGAAAAGGTTCAGAGTATTGTGAGAAATAGTATCGCAGCAGTTGTTGTTGTAGCAGCTCTTGGTTGGGTAGGTTATTCAGGGGTTACAACTATTATTGATAACATTCCACGTGAGGAAGTTAAGGTTGATTACAATGCGATTAGCAACTATGAATCAGCACTCAATGGAACAGAGACAGCAGAATAAGAGAATTTGAAGATTTACGGTGTATTGGCAAAGGTATTGCTAGTTACACCGTATTTTTTTGTGCAAATTTTTTTGCAAAAAATTAAAAAATCTCTTGCAATACTCAAAAAAGTGGTATAGAATGAATTCAAGTGGTGAAAAGTGGTGAATAGTGGTAGAAAATGGGGCGAAAGTGGCAGGCCCATTTCGAAAAGAGGTGAGTTCATTGTTAACAGGAGAATTTAATCATAGTATCGATCCGAAGGGGAGATTAATTATCCCTTCTAAATTTCGTGATATTCTTGGGGAAGATTTTGTAATCACGAAAGGTCTCGATGGATGTTTGTTTCTATATCCGAACAATGAATGGAAAATCTTTGAAGAAAAGCTAAGAACCTTACCGCTGACTAATAAAAACGCCAGAACATTTACACGTTTCTTTTTGGGAAGTGCAGTAGACGGCGGCCTTGATAAACAAGGTAGAGTTTTAATTTCTTCAGCCCTTAGAGAATTTGCCGGACTTGAAAAAGAAGTCGTTCTAGTAGGGGTGCTAGACCGAGTGGAAATTTGGGACAAGGCAAAATGGGATGATAATAATGCTGTTGTGGAAGACAACATGGATGATATCGCAAGTCAGATGGAAGAATTAGGACTAGGAATATAATTCTTTCGCTACATGGAGGTATTTATGGTATTTAAGCATACATCAGTGTTATTAGAAGAAACCGTAGATGGTCTGAACATCAAGCCAGACGGCATCTACGTAGATGGAACGCTTGGTGGAGGCGGACATGCATATGAAGTATGTACGCGATTAGGCAACAAGGGGAGATTTATAGGCATAGACCAGGATGAAGCAGCGATCGAGGCTGCAGGCATCCGCTTACGTGACTTCGGGGAGAGAGTTACAATAGTCCGAAGCAACTATTGTGATATGAAGTCGCAGCTTCAAAAGTTAGGCATTGACAAAGTAGATGGGATCGTGCTCGACCTGGGCGTATCGTCTTATCAGTTAGATACGGCAGAGCGAGGATTCTCCTATCGGGTAGATGCACCTTTGGATATGAGAATGGATAGACGTCAGGAAATGACAGCCAAGGACATCGTCAATGACTATAGTGAGATGGATCTTTTTCGTATCATTCGCGATTATGGGGAAGATAAATTCGCGAAAAACATTGCAAAGCACATTGTGATGGAGCGCGAAAAAGGTCCAATCGAAACTACAGGACAATTAATCGAGATTATAAAACGTGCCATACCAATGAAGTTTCAAAAGACAGCAGGACATCCTGCAAAGAGAACCTTCCAGGCCATTCGAATAGAGCTTAACAGGGAGCTGGAAGTACTGAAGAATACCTTGGATGACATGATTGATTTGTTAAATGAGGATGGAAGGATTTGTATCATCACCTTCCATTCATTAGAAGATAGAATTGTAAAGAGCATCTTTAAGAAGAATGAAGATCCGTGTACTTGCCCAAGTCATTTTCCGGTATGTGTCTGTGGAAATGAATCGAAGGGGAAAGTAGTTACAAGAAAACCGATACTTCCAAGTGAGGAGGAACTGGAAGCAAACAGTCGGTCAAAAAGTGCAAAGCTTCGTATATTTGAGCGAAGTTAAAGATAGGGGAGTATATTATTATAAATAAAAAGGAGTGAAAAGTATGGCGGCATATGTATATGGTAATGCAGTGCGCAAGGACAATGTAGAGATACAGACTCCGGTCAGACAGCAGAAAGAAGTTAGCCAACGTGTTCGTGCGAATAGAAGTAAAGCGATGCACATGAGTAAGGGCTATGTGGCATTTCTGGCAATTGCAGCAATTGCTGTTTTATTCGCATGTATGCAATATTTACAATTGCAATCAGAGATAACCAGTCGATCAAACCATATTACAGCATTGCAACAGGAGCTTGCAGATGCAAAAGAAGCTAATACTACAAGATATAATGTAATCATGAACTCTATGAATTTAGAAGAGATTCGTGAGATTGCAATTGGGGATTTTGGAATGGTGTATGCTGAGGCAGACCAGATTATCAAGTATCAACGTCCGGATGGAAGTGCTGTGACTCAGTTCGCAGGAATACCGGAAAGTGGTATTATAGCTAGTTCAGATGATGTGAAATAAATATAAAGGGTGACATAAATGGCAGAGAGAAAACGAAAAAAACCGTCAGGTATACGGCAAAAGTTTCTCAAGAGAATGAAGAAAAAGCTAGTATTGTTGTTTGGAGCAATCATACTAGCTTTTATTGGCTTAATCGCGAGAGTAACATATATTAACGCAACAAATGGTGAGAAATATACCAAGATTGTTCTAGACCAACAGGAATATAACAGTAGGCTGATTCCTTTCCGAAGAGGAGATATTTTGGATAGGAATGGTACAGTTGTTGCGACCAGTGAGCGTGTTTACAACGTTATATTGGATGCGTATGTTATGCTTTCAAAGGATGACAAGACAGACAGGGAAACGATTATGCAAGTGAAGGAAGCTGTAGAACAATGCTTTGACATTGAAGCAGCAACCATTGACGAGGTAATAGAAGAACGGCCAAACAGTCGTTATGTGATTCTTGCAAAGAAGGTGACCTATACCCAGGCTCAGGCCTTTGAAGCTTTGAAGAGGGAAACGTACGAAGGAGAAGACGGGAAAAAGCATAAAAAATATCCATATGTATCATGCATTTGGTTGGAAGAGGACTATATCCGTACTTATCCATACAAAACTTTGGCTTCTGATTTGATTGGATTTACTGTATCAGGAAATGTTGGAAATGCGGGAATTGAAGCATCTTACAACAGCATTTTAAATGGTACAGATGGAAGAGAGTATGGTTATCAGGATACGGATTCTTCTTTGGAAAGAACTGTAAAAAATGCAATTAATGGACAAACCGTTGTCTCTACTCTTGATATTACACTGCAAAGTATTGTTGAAAAACATATTCTTGCATTTAATGAAGAGCATAAAAATGAAGCGAGAAGCGGGGAAGGAAGTACCAATACAGCAGTCATTATTATGAATCCAAATACGGGTGAAATATTGGCAGAAGCTTCTTATCCAAATTTTGATCTGAACAATCCACGAGATTTGACGAAGTATTATTCAGAAAGCTCTATTGCAGAGATGTCAGACGAGCAAAGACTGACAGCCATGCAGAAAATATGGAAGAATTTTTGTGTCAGTGATACCTTTGAACCGGGTTCCACTATTAAACCATTTACAATGGCGTCAGCCCTTGAAAATGGGACACTGGCAGGAAACGAATGGTATACCTGTCCGGGATACAAGGTGGTTTCGGGAACCCGAATTAAATGTAACAATCGAAACGGCCATGGTGCCCAGTCCTTGAGTGACGGCATTGCAAACTCTTGTAACTGCGTTCTGATGGACGTAGCGGCAGCACTTGGTGATAAAGAGTTTTGCAGATATCAGACGGTGTTTGGTTTTGGTGAGAAAACAGGGATCGACCTTCCGGGTGAAGCAGACACCTCCGGACTGTTGTATAAGCCGGAAAATATGGGACCGGTGGAACTGGC
>JAZOMR010000223.1:0-7913 GCA_045654105.1 Faecalimonas sp.
TGCAGTCCATACATAGTCGTCCTGAAGGTTTTTAAATATTTCTTCATCACATGACGCCAAATTTCTTGCGTGAAAAAAACTATAGAACCATACAAGCACTGCAAATAAAATAAACACATCACTTACACGTAATACGGATGGGATGACAAAGCAAAGAATGAAGATTGCCATTAAGCTAATTCCCTGCTTCATAAATCCCATATACATTTCTGCTGCTCCCGGTATAAAGGAACAGATAAAAGTTGTAAATTTCCCTTTTTTTCTTCTCATATTAAACTTCCTCCTTATTCTCTGAAAAGATTGTACTTGTCTTTGTCTGAAAAAATATTTACATTGCCCAACATGTTCTCGAGCATGCCGCTATCATTTAAAGCTTCTTCTTTTGTTTTATAGCGACCTTTCTTAAAAAATTCCTGCTTTACACTCGGTTTTTCAGGCATGGTGTTCTGTTGCAGGCTTTCTACTCTCGGTAGTACAAAAACTGCCACGACTGCTGCCGCTACAGTTGCTAATACACGGAACCGATACCGTTTAAATTCTCTGATCTTGTCAGCATTACTTCGTTCTTTTGTGAGATGTGATGTTTCATCCAAAGCACTTAATACCTGTTCTTGTATACCTGGCGGTGCAAACACCAAGTCCTTGCTCTCAATCTCGCGCATCAAATACTCTAACTCTTCATCTGATAAATAGCTCCTATGATTTGTCATTCCTGCAACAACTCCTTTCTGTATGATTTTTTCAACATCTCCCTCGCCCTATAAATTTGGGACTTTACCGTATGGATGCTCGCTTGTGTTTCCTCTGCAATCTCTCTTGCTGTTTTCCCCTCTAAGAAATGTGCAATGGCAATTTCTCTATAAGGGGGTGACAGATTGCTGCAACAAACACGAAGTTCTTCCATAAGTTCACTGTTCAAAGTCTGCCGCAATGGTTCTGTTTCCATCGGCGTGGCGACATTATGTAGTTCTTCCTCATTGACAGGTTCTACCTTCCGTTCTGCTTTTCTTACGTAATCAATACTTTTATTACTTGCAATTCTACACAACCATGCTTTTTCTTCCCCTGGTCGCGTTTTGTCAAGATGGTGGTAGGCAGATATAAATGTTTCCTGCGTTAAGTCTTCAGCAATAAAGTAATCGCCTGTCAGCTTCAGACAAATGGAGAAAATCAGGTTCTGATACTGATTCATAAGTCTTATTATTCTTTCCTTGGAATCGATTTTCCCCACCTCCTATCTGCTTACATCTAATATAACGTATAAAGGAATGAAAAAGATGCAAGTTTTTATGATTTTTTTATTATTATTTTTATTATTGCATATACTCTTCCAAACATATTTGTTGCTGGTAGATTTCTTGGGCCGCTTCTAAGCCGACATAACGATAATGCCACGGCTCATAGCTTGTCCCTGTAATACTCTGCTTACCCAAAGGGTATCTCAGAATAAAACCGTATTGATGTGCATGTTCTGAAAGCCATTTGTATACCTCTTCATTACTGCACCTAGATTTATCTGCATTAATATCCACTGCAATCCCCAATTGATGCTCGCTGGTTCCAGGCAAAGCAACCCACTCCTCTGCCGTTTTTTCTGCTCTCTTTCGGGAATAACCTTCATCCATGTATGCTTGGATTTTTTCGTCCATTTCTTTTTGCTGTTCTTCCATAGTTCGATATCCATCGCGGACAATCGGATATATTTGTTCTGCCCTTGCATCATCAAACATTTCCTGCAATGCTGGATATATTCTACTGTCCACCTTCTCTCCATTGGATAGCTCCGTTAATTCTACCTGATAATCTTCCGGAAGTTTGTTCCAACGATTCACAACAATTAATTTCCAGTCTTCTGAAACCCGCACTTTATGTGAGAGACCTAGTCCCGAACAAAAGTCAAATATCGAGCAGCACATAAGTAACAGGATGCCGATAAACATTGTTGCCTTCACGGCTTTTTTAATTCGTAATCTTCTTTTTCTCTTCGCCATAAGATTTCCTCTACCGTCTTTCTTTGACCCAATTTCTTCATGATTTTGGTACTTTCTTTTATATAACGTATAAAAGAGAAGAAAAGATGCAAATTTACGTTAATTATTTCTTAATTTTTCTACCCGTATGAGTCTTCTAAGAAAAAGGGTAATTATTCGAAATACCCGATGAATATAGATACCTGTCTGAAAGGTTGACATAATAAGTGAAAAGAAATGTGGGTGATATGAAATGTACTTTCAAGCGACAATTGTGTCGCTTTTTCGGACTAAATAGCCCGTCGGTTTGGAAAACGCCAAAATAAAAATGTTAATCTAACGCTGGTTCCCACTTATATGTCCCATGCCTTTTCCTATTTTCACCAACCAAGACATATCGTTCCTTTTCATTTAGTAATGTGGTGACATATAATGTTTCTCGTATTCCTCGCTCCCTTAATTTGGAATCGATCCATCTTACAAAATCCGCACTCTCTTCATTCCATTCATACCCCATTAGAACAGTTGGTGCGCCATACCCCCAAGATGTGACGCCTGACCATGCATCATGCCACACAAGTTTCCCTCTGTTGGCCATCATCACCCGCTGTACGTTCTTTCTGTGTTCTGCTGCAATATTTTCTCTCTGTTTCTTGGTATATGCACTCTTCCCATACCTAAATGCAATCTCTTCCGGATGCAGACACATCATATCCTCTATTTTATTTGCTTGTTGAATCGCTGTGAATGCCTCGACAACTTCCCGCCTAATCATATCGTAATTTCTACCTCTGTAAATCATATCCTCCAGTTCCATTTCCAGCGCCCTGTCCGTAACCTGCTCTAGCCACTTCTCTTTCCTTAGTTTCCGTTCCTTCTCCCGTTGTTCCCGTGCATGAGGAGTATTCGACGTGGCCAGATCTTCAAACATATAACCCAGTATTGCAAGAGCAACTAAAAGAATCACGATAATTGCCACTGCCATCTTTACACCCCCTTTCCTTCTAAGATTTGTTTCACTCGTTCTTTGGATATATGCTTCCATACTCCCGGAATAACAATGGCAATCTTTTTATCACGCTCATCCTCACCCCAGTACACGCGTAAATACACGTCTAGTGTGTCCTCATCTACTTCCACCTCGTAACTGAACACATTGGTAAATACAACAAGTGCATCTACCAGGTCACAGTATCCCTTAATCTCTGCATTTTTCTCTTCATTGCGAACAAATAATGGTTGAAACCTTGCATCTGCCTCTTTTAACACTTCTGTTGCTACATCAAAACATCTCATTTTTCTTATCTCCTTTACACATAAATTTTGTGCCAGATTAACTGACTAACCGGTGCTTTTCTTACTGCCTTCTGAATTTGTGGTTTTGACTGCGTTCTTTCCATGATTGTGGCAGAAGCAGTTTCTCTTCTTTCACGCATGTAAGAACGTTCACAATAAAATTCAAAATTGTCCTCTGCATATTTTGCCCATCCCATTTCTTTCGTCTCCTTTCCATTCGTTTACTATTAATCACAAAGGGGTAACCCTCTTGTCTTTGGTGTGCTACACTCTCACGCTCTATACCACAAAGGGGGTAGCCTTGTTGTGTGGGGTACTGTGTAGCACTCCCTACTACCACTACCACAAAGGGGTGTCACTCGGTTGTGTGGGGTACCGTGTATCACTTCACACACCCTAAATCGCAAAGGGGGGTACAAGGTTGTGCAAGGTAATTACACTGGAAACTTCAAAGAAGCGTGCAAATATAAGTCCCACCGGCTACAATACAAGCATCCTTTTGTTATTCATCCGCATATCATATTGACAAAGTACGCCATTATGAATAATATCAAGATATACAGAAGTTACACTTACAACTACACAAAGGAGCGTTCTGATTATGTTTGATGCAGTAAAGAAACTACTTTCTACGAATTATGGAGTGGATCCTGAGAAAATCACACTTGATACTCACTTATCTAATGAACTCGGGTTTTCTGGCGAAAGCATGGAGGACTTTATCATGGATGTTGAGGATTATTTTGAGATTGAGGTTGACGAGGACGATTTTAGCAAGTTAGAGACCATCTCGGACCTCGTAGACTACATCGAGGAATACTAGAACTTAACAGTAATAACTCTTTTTCTAAAACAAAATGCATATAAAAAGCCCGATATATTTATGACTTATACATAAGTATATCGGGCTGTTTTACTGCTTGTTAAGTTTTGTTTGTAGTTTATGCTTTATCAGTTAATTCCTGATACATTTTCATCAATTCGGCAACGCATTCAGTTTCAGAGTTTAATTTGCCCCAGAACCCATATGCCTGCATAACTGCTTTATCGTTTAATTGATGTGCTCTACGCAGTTCTGGAGGCATAGCCAGCTCGTCATATAGATCTGCAAGACTGCAATCAGGATACAATGCTCTAGCATCTAAAATTGCTTGTGCGGTCTGCTCGATACATTGCTTTTGTTCGTCAGTAGGCTCCGGCCACGGAAAATTATTGTATACTATATTGACCGAATATCTAAAGTCGCTTTTAATTCTACCACATACAGCACGAATCCATGCATTATGAACATTCGATGTAAGTATACCAAAATGATACAAAGATGCATTCGGCATTAATAAATTCGCATCACCACAAATAACATCCGGAGAAACAAATCCCATTGGCAAATACTTTCTGTTTTGTGAAGAATGACGTGGGATAATGATATATTCTGTTTCAGGCTGCCGAATTTCGCCAAAAAGCATAGGAGTTGCGGCTAATTTCTTCGTGGCTTCTCTTGAACTTTTCTCGCGCATTTCCTTTACAGACTGCACAGCCTGACTAATAGGTGAAACCTTTCTTATTATATTAGGAGACACGCCTTTTAACCATAGACACCACCTGATTTTATTGTTAATAAACTCCGTCGCACCGACAAACCGCTTAAATGCTACAAGCGAATCAGGATATTCTTTTACGATGGCATCTCTTTCTTCTTGAGTATAATCACTCAAATAACCACTGTCATTAGGCATGTTTCCGAAAACAACTGGCGGCACACCACAAATTGGCTTCTTTATACTATCTACGAAAACACTCGGTGCGTCTATCAAATAAGCATTGATATTTTGTGCTATCAAAGGTCTGTCAGCATGATATATGTACTTTGTTTTGGAAGTTGGTGCAATACTGAAACCTATAATAACACAATGTACATGCGCTTTAATACTTGCCTCACTGTCCCAGCGAAATGTACGATGTGCAAAATCAATATGTACTCCACCCTCAAAAAGAGGCTTCCAAAGAATTGAGACACTTTCACCTTGTGACACAGAATTGGTCGAAACCAAAGCTGCACGGATAGACGTTCCTTGCATCAAATCCGCCGTTTTCTTATACCAACAAGAAACATAGTCAAGATTGCCCGCATTTTTCCATTTAGCACCAAAAACAGATGCAACATCGTCCTTTTGTTCTTTATTCATTAGTCTCGCCCCAACAAAAGGAGGATTACCTATAATGTAATTCAATTGATATTTTGATACAATATTGTTCCAATCTATATGTAATGCATTACCTTCAACGATATTGACATACGATTTTAGTGGCAGAAATTTTAATTGCGAATGAATAATGTCCTCTGTTTCTTTCATCATCTGACTTTCTGCAATCCAAAGACTTGTCATAGCAACCTTGACTGCAAAATCATTGATTTCAATTCCGTAAAACTGATTAATGCCGACTCTAATCACATCGCCAAAGCCAAATTGAATCTGACCGTCCCCCTGCAGAAGTTCAATAGCTTCATTTTCCATTCGTCTTAAAGAAATATAAGTTTCTGTAAGGAAGTTTCCAGAACCACAGGCTGGGTCTAAGAAAGTCAATGATGCTAACTTCTGTTGGAATTTTTCTAGCTTTTCCTTCTTTGCTTTGATAGTTTTAAGTTCTTTAATTACTTCTAATTCTTCTCTTAACTCATCAAGAAATAGTGGGTCTATTACTTTATGAATGTTTTCAATCGAAGTATAATGCATTCCTCCTGAACGTCTTGTTTCCGGATTCAAGGTACTTTCAAACACAGCGCCGAAAATAGTAGGACTAATCTGACTCCAATCAAAATCTTCGCTAGACCTATTCAAGATTAAATCTACTATCTCATCTGTAAATCTTGGTACCTCTATCTCTTCATCAGCAAACAATCCACCATTTACATACGGAAACGCAGCTAAATCATCTTCCATGTATTTATCAATTTTATAACGTTCCTCTTCTTTTGTATCAAGAACGCGGAATAGTTCAATGAGATGCTTATGCCACTCTTTTGTAGGGAACTGGCGCATATAATCATGGAACATACCTTTTTTACCAAATATGCCGGCATCCTCTGCATATAGACAGAACACCAAACGTACACAAAGCATATTTAAACTTTTTAAAGATGCTTCTGATGTTTTATCTGCGTATTGTTCTAATAACGCATCATACAAAACACCAACTAATTCACCGGCTTGAATGGATACTTCCATTTCTTTCTTTAAATGCTCGTTTCCGGCATCCACCAAGAAATTTAAACGGTAATATTCCTTTTCCAAATCAGCAAGTTGTATTTCTTCCGGCTCTCCACCTGGTTGTTCCATATCGTAGATATGAAATGTACTAAAATTACAAGTAACAATCCAACGAGGTCTTTGTGAATAAGGCAGTTCTGCTGAATAGCGCTTCGCCTGTTGGAAAGGAGTAAGTAAACTTCCATCTGACTGTTTGATTGCCGCCTTCAGATTTTTACCTAATGCTTTCTGTTCAATCATAACATGAGTTTCTGGAATCATAGCATCAATAAACGATGTGTGATCGAGATGTACCTGATCTTCAAAATTAATCATTTGTTCCGGATGCTCTACTCCGTAAACATCACGAAGAAGTGACAACCAAAACTTTTGGCTCTCACCTTTTTCATATCCTTTATTTTGCCAATATGCAGCAAACTCCTTTGCCGCTTTTCTTTGTTCTACGTCTCTCATTCTTTTATAAGTCCTCGTTACCTCCGGGACGGGTATTGTATTTTTCTAACACTGAAATTATACTACGATACGGTATATCGTTTCAAGTAAATTAACTATACCATTTTCATCTGCTTTACTTAATTATAACACCTTCATCTCTTTCTCTATCCACGCCATGAGAAGATTCACAATCCGCTGTTGCTCTTCGTCTGTTAGTTCTCTCCCTTTTGGGACTTTATACCATTTGAAAAGACAGCCCCTGCAACAACAGGCGCAGGCATGTTGCGCCACAAATACGGGATGCCCTCTCATAGGTGTTTGCTTGCCATCATTTGGAATATTGGCAGGTGCCAATCGAGTTCGCACAAAGTCTACAGTATGCTCCCGTATCGTATCTAACCCCTTTTCCGTAATGTAGTCCTTATCCTTTAAAGATAGATGAAATTTTTTCCGAAAATCCGACTTCTCAAGTCTCATAAAAGTTTGTTCAATCGTTGCCATGCCTGATTACCTTTCAGCGTTTTTTACGTTTTATATTGTCTAAAGAATCATTTTCCACGAACACGTCTCTGGTGTGAATAATAAGATAAACTCCTGCTCTCTTTCGTTAGAAACAGCCTTGCACTTATATTTCCACGTCATAATTCCTGCGTAATACTGCTTTTCACTGGTAAGTACCTGTATGTTTTCAACGGGGATAATCTCTCCCTGTTCTGTCTGAAGCTTCATCATCAAAGGGCGGCTCTCGCCTTTGGACGTGAACCAGCACTTGACTGCTACATCCTGAAGCTGTCCTTTTGGCATTGTATGTTCTGTATGCTGAGAATTTGTTCCAATTCCAAATGCCACGTCCTTCACTCCTTTCTTACTCTATCTTCAGCTTCGAATAATCAACGTTTCTCTTCTCTCTGGATACTCCGCCCGACAGGTGATCGATTGGTGA
>JAZOMR010000224.1:0-7091 GCA_045654105.1 Faecalimonas sp.
CCAATTAAAACCATAAATCCTTTATTGATTTGTCCAATTACTGTATCATCGACTTTCACAGAAGCCTCTAAAACGCGCTGTATTACAAATTTCATATTTAGCCTAATCCTCCTTTGTTTTTTTGATTAAATTAAAGATAGCCGCCAAAATGAGCCATATAAAGCATGCTGCTATAAGTGCAGCCAAGAAAATGTTTGTGTTTGGTATAAATGAATAGGTTCCGTCATCATTTAGTACAGTGTCAGCATTCTTTAAGACCGCTGCACCAATGGCCGGACCTACAATACCAGGAACAAGCACCTGACCTACGATACGAAGGCCTTGGAACATTCCCGCCCGGTTTGCCGGTGTATAATCACGTAGTATGGCACCAAACACGGCCATTCCCATTAAGTATCCACTCATCATAAATAAGGAGCCGATAAATACAAGGGCTGTTGCTTGGAAGAAATATAACAACACATATCCAAGCATTAATGTACTAATTGCAGGGATGACAGCAATCTTGAAATGGAATCGGTCATATACCTTTCCGTAAAATGCAGTTACAATGGCTGCAACGATTACGGCAGGTGCCATAATAAGTACATAGTTTTCTAATCCTAATGATACATTATAATACAAAATCAAATATGGCATAAATATCTGGATGGAAATACAAAATGCTGCATATGCCGTCAAAATGATATAAAACAGCTTATTCTTCTTTATTACAGAAGGTCTAAATCCATAGAAAATGTTTCCAAAGTAATTCTGGTTATTACTTGTATCTACCGGCACATCTTTAACCAAGAAAATAGCAAGTATTCCAAGTACAAATACGACGATTCCGATTATTTGGTATATGAGAGTCCAGCTTTCAGCCTTGTTTAAATCGAATCCCATAAATCCCCCAAACACTACCAAAATTGCAACTAATGGCATCATGGAATTGATTCCCTCTGCTGCTCCTCTATTTGTATCGTCTGTGACATCCGTTAACCATGCATTAAAACATGCATCATTTGCCGCTGAGCCAAAGAATGTCATGACACAGTCCATAATAATTACAAGTGATACTCCTACAGCAGCTGCAGATAAAGTCATTGGGAAAAGTTGATTAATAATATCTGTACGAATTAATGAAAAACTCCAAATAGAGATTCCCCATAATATGTAGCCACCACAGATAAATAATTTACGTTTTCCGATTTTATCAGACAATGCACCAATCAAAATGGTTGTCAGAGTTGCGGAAATTGCACTAGCCGATACCATCAGTGATATTTCATCTGCACGTGCATGAAACATTTTATAGATAAATACGTTGAAATACATATTTTCAACTACCCATGCCACTTGCCCAACCAAACTGAATATAGTAAGCGCTATCCAAAACTTAGAAGATAACTTTGATTTCTTCATATAGAACTCCTTTTTTATCCGTACTTTTTGTTTTTTGACTTGAATATTATACCATATATGAGATACTATAACAAAGGATATTTACCAAAGAAAGGATATTATAGATGAAATTACAACAATTGTTAAGTTATACAAGAAAAGCTGTTGATGATTATCAAATGATTGAGGATGGCGACCATATTGCTGTAGGGATATCCGGTGGAAAAGACAGTTTAACCTTACTTTATGCTCTGCACGGTTTAAAACGCTTTTATCCGAAGAAATTTAAACTAAGTGCAATTACAGTTAACCTTGGGTATGAAAAGTTTGATACAGAGCCTCTTAGAAAGCTCTGTGAAGAATTAGAAGTTCCATATACAGTTGTAAATACGGAGATAGCTCATATTCTATTTGAAGAGAGAAAAGAAAGTAATCCATGTTCTCTTTGTGCCAAAATGAGAAAAGGTGCATTGAATGACGCAGTAAAGGAAATGGGATGCAATAAGGTTGCATATGCTCACCATAAGGATGACATTATTGAAACCATGCTGCTCTCTCTCATTTTTGAAGGTAGATTTCACTCCTTCTCACCGAAAACATACTTGGATCGTATGGATTTAACAGTAATTCGACCTATGATGTATGTAGATGAAATCGATGTAATTGGTTTTCAAAAGAAATATAATCTTCCAGTGGCAAAAAGCCGATGTCCAATTGATGGATTTACAAAACGAGAATATGCGAAGGATTTGGTGAAACAGTTAAACCAGGAGCATCCAGGTGCAAGAAATCGAATGTTTACAGCTATTTTAAATGGAAATATTTCCGGCTGGCCGAAACGTATTTAGTGTAATCAGTCCATACCACAACATTTGTTGTAGAGTCGTATAATCAAAAAGAGGTACTGCTATGTGGTTAATATCAACCTTAGCGATACCTCTTTTATTACTTATAGTTTTGGTTTTTCAATTTTATTTCTTAAATTCACATAATCCATAATTGCTTTTGCAGTTCCGCCAACACCTAGTTTTGCACTGTTAATACATAAGTCATAGCTTTTTGCATCACCCCATGTTTTATTGGTGTAATAGTTATAATAACTTGCACGCTTTTTATCTGTTTTAATAATGATATCTTTTGCTTTTGCATCGGAAATATCATAGATGCGTGCAACACGGCGAATACGTGCTTCTAAGTCCGCGTAAATAAATACATTTACTACGTTATCAAATTCCTCTAATGCGTAGTCAGCACATCGACCTACCATGACGCATGGACCTTCTTCGGCAATTTTCTTAATCGCATCAAATTGTGCTAAAAATATCTTATGATTAATCGGCATATCTGCATATGCACCTGAAGAATAACCAAGAGAGTATGTATCCATTACTAAAGAATATAAAAAGCTGTTTGTTGGTTTTTCATCATGAGTTTCAAAAAGTTCTTCACAAAGACCGCTTTCTTTGGCAGCGCGTTTCAGCATTTCCTTGTCGTATAATTTCAAACCCATATCATGAGCAATTGTTGCTCCGATTTCATGTCCGCCGCTCCCGTATTGCCTACCGATTGTAATAATTGTTTTATTTGTAGCCATATATATCACGCTCCTTTGCTTTGATATATTAATTATATAATAATTCCCGTCTATTGTATAGAATTTTCTAATTTTTTCAGCAAGTCAGAAAAATACTCTGGTAAAGGTGCATTAACTTCAATGTACTCTTCTGTTCTTGGATGTATAATACCAATTGTTTTTGCATGAAGTGTTTGGCCTTGTAATTTATATGGAGACTTTGCAGGACCATATACGGCATCTCCAAGCAAAGGATGAGAAATACTGGACATATGCACGCGGATTTGGTGGGTACGTCCTGTTTCGAGACGACATTCTATATAAGTAAAATTTTTGAATCGTTTTAATACTTTATAGTGAGTGACTGCTTCTTTCCCATTTTTATGATTGATGCTCATTTTCTTGCGGTCAATAGGATGTCTTCCAATTGGCGCATTGATAGTTCCTTCCTCCTCTTTTATAACGCCATGTACAATGGCATGATAAACACGTGTGATAGAATGAACCTTTAATTGTTCCGCAATATGGTTGTGTGTAAAATCATTTTTACATACTAACAATGAACCGGTGGTGTCCATGTCAATTCGATGTACGATTCCAGGGCGTAATACCCCGTTAATACCTGACAAATCCTCTTTACAGTAATACATCAAAGCATTTACTAAGGTTCCAGAATAATGACCGGCTGACGGATGAACCACCATTCCTTTTGGTTTGTTTATTACCAATAAATCGGAATCTTCATAAAGGATATCAAGAGGAATATCCTCTGCTTCAATATCCGGTTCTTGTAGTTCCGGCTCTTCCATAGAAAGCATATCACCGGCATTTAATTTATAATTTGATTTAACTGCTTTTTGGTTTACTGTTACCTGACCATCTTTTATTAATTTTTGTATATATGACCTCGAAACATCAGGAAGGGAATCAGACAAAAATTTGTCAATTCGCTCTCCTGCTAATGCTTCTTCAACTCTAAATTCAATTGACATTTAACACGACTCCTGTTTGTTTTTTCTTTTCGGTAAACATAAGTTAAAAATCAAATCAAAATCTTCTTCTGAATAATAAAACAAAAATAAAATAATTAAGGCAAAAGTGGAAATTGTTGCAAAAATATCTGCTACATTAAAAATTGGAAAATCAATGATTTTGAAGTAAATAAAATCTATTACATATTGTAACCGAATACGGTCAATCATATTTCCAATAGCGCCTGCCATAAGAGAAATCATGCAAAGACGTAATGGTGTAAAATGTTTATCACGAGGTAATTTTATATAAATGTAAGTGACGATACATATTGTGATTACCGTAATAATCAAGAAAAACCATTGCTGATTTTGAAGCATGCCAAAGGCAGCACCTCTATTTTCCAAATAACGAAGCTCTAATACATCTTCAACAATTATGATAGGGTTGTCTTTTATATATGAGCTGGCAAAGTATTTTGTCACTTGATCCAGTATAACTCCTATTATTACAGCAATGATTCCTAGTAAACAAACCATATATGTTCTCCTTCTTGTTCTTTAAATATATAAATGAATGCGCACATAAAAGCGGCCTTTTTTCGTTTGAGATAGTAATTCTTTAAACTGAAAACGTCCAAGCCCGCGGACAGAAACAATATCATCTTCTTTTATTTGATACCCATTCGATGTAATTAGCTTCCCGTTTACAAATACTTTCCCGTTTTCAATATAAGCAACAAGCTTACTTCTGGATGAAGAAAATGCCAAAGATAACAAGCTGTCTAATCGAAGGGAAGAAACAGTACCGCTTATCTCTCTTGTTTTGGGTTGGTAAGATATATCCTCCACTTCTATTTCTGTCACCATAACAGATGTGTGTTTGATTCGATGAAATTCTTCAAATATAAAGTTTTTTAATGATTGATGCACGAAAAGAATTGCATAGTCATCTTCAATTAAAATGTCACCAAGCTTACAGCGGTCAATTCCAAGATTTAAAATTGCCCCCAAATAATCTCGGTGTGATAAGCTTTCAGCAAATTTCTTTTGAAGGGGTTCGATTTTAAGTGCACAGATAGGATATTTCTTTTCACAACAAAGAGCATCAGGTAGAAATGCAACCATCTGACGCTCTGAAAATTCATATCCACCATAGGTTTCATAGCAAGTAAACCACTCTTGCTTCGGTGTTGTATGAAGAATATTTAATTCATTCAGATTTAAGAAATCCGAATATGTGACAATATCTCTTTGATAGGCAATCTTAGATAATTCTATCAATCTTTTTTGTAACATAGGTTCCTCTAATATCTTGATTTGATAGATGGTACATCAAATGAAGAATTTAATAAATCTTGCAAGTCACCGGAAATATCCACGTTAGTTGGTGTTACAAGGAAAATATATGTAGAAATCTTCTGTAAATTACCGTTAATTGCAAAGGTTGCTCCGGATGTAAAATCAATAATTCTTTGTGCAATTTCAAGATCCAAGCCTTCTAAATTCAAAATTACTGTGCGGCCACCTAATAAGGTTTCTGTTATTTCACGTGCTTCATCAACTGCAGTTGGTTTGATTACACATACTTCCATATTTGCTCCCTTTCTAGCTGATTGGCGCATAGGTGTAACTTTGTTTGCTGATGATGCGAATGGTGTTTTTGATTCGCTGTTCTTCGCAAATGGATTTTTCTTAGGTGGTTCTTCAAAGTCATCTTCTTCATCGAAGAAATCATCTTCATATTCATCCTCGTCCAATTTCATAATGGATAAAAACTTATCTAATACGCTCATATTTACACTCTCCCTATTTTATATATGATATTCACGTTCCCCGAAAATTCCGGTTCCAACGCGAATCATGGTAGCGCCCTCTTCTATCGCCACCTGATAATCGTTTGTCATACCCATTGATAGTATATCGACACTAACATTATCAATGTTTTTTTCAGCTATGTCAACAGATAATTTCTGTAATTGTGCAAAAACAGTTCGATTTTCCTCGGGATTTTCGACAAATGGTGCAATTGTCATCAGCCCTTTTATTCTTACATGTGGCATTGTTGCGATTTCCTCTATTGCAGGAAGTACTTCATCCACTTTTAGTCCAAATTTACTGTCCTCTTCAGCAACATTTACTTCTAATAAAATCTGAACAACAATCTCTTTTTTTGCAGCTTCTGCTTCAATAGCTTTCGCAAGGCGAACAGAATCTACAGAGTGAATTAAAACAGCCTTATCTATCACCTGTTTCACTTTGTTGCGCTGCAGATGTCCAATCATATGCCATCTTAAATCGGCTGGTAATTGTGGTTCTTTATCTGTCAATTCTTGCACTTTATTTTCGCCAAAATCCCGAACACCTAAGTCATAGATTTCTTTGAGCATAGAAACTGGTTTTGTCTTACTCACAGCAATTAATGTAATGTCTTCTCGTGCTCGGCCTGCCTTTTTACAAGCTTCCATAATTTTACGTTCTACTTCTTGTAGATTAGATGCCAGCATAAATTTCCTCCTTAAAAGACAACATCATTCTCTTTTATATTTGAACTGTCTAATGCAATATGGTCATAATTGGATAAGCCGAAACTATTACCTTCTTCTATAATGTAATACTCATCGCTTTCACAGAGAATTTGTATTTGCTTGAATACGGCATAGCCCTTGTTAATGCAATATACTCCTTTTAATGAACGTGTGTCTTTTAACTCATATGTTTCCATTGATTCCGGTTTTAGAAGTATATCTCCTTTTTCAAATGCATTAGGATCTAAATATACATACTCGTCTTCTTCATAGTAAACCGTTACATTTATAAACTCTGTTATTGTTTCACCTTTCGAATTGGTTTGCTTACGCATAACTCCATCTTTGCTATTATTCCCACCTACTGTTAAATAAGACATAGGCACGACATAAAAATCTTTTGAAACTTCAGCGGACTTCGGTATTTTAAGTCCGGATTCATCCTCTAAAATCAATTCAATATCCAGATAACGTTCGTTGATATAACGAATCATGGAATTGTCAAATGAAAGGCATAGAACAGGTTTATCAAACTGCTCCAAAAACGTTAGGGTTGCCCTCATTTCCTGATTGTCTTTTTTGAAGTTAACTTTCACTGTTTTCTTGTCTTTCAAAGCAGTCTGTGTCTCTTTAGAT
>JAZOMR010000225.1:0-4255 GCA_045654105.1 Faecalimonas sp.
TTTTCCATTGTGTCCGGAATAAAGTAGTCTCGTCCCGGCAACACTTCACGCACAGAACTCATCTGCGCAGAAACGTGTTTAATGCTGTCAATAATACGATAGTCACTGTTGCAGAAGATGATGTTACTGTGCTTACCCATAATCTCAACAATCAAATATTTTTTACAAAGGTCACCAAGTTCATCTAAGTGCTCAATTTCAAACTGAATAATACGTTCTAATTTTGGCTGTGTAATATCTGTAATACGTCCATTGTTGATATGCTTTCTCAGGAGCATACAGAAATTTGGTGCCGTCATTGGACTTGGCTTATTTGCTTCTGTTAAATATATCAGTGGAAGAGAGGCGCTTGCAGACATGTAGAGTCGCTTTTGCCCATTCGGTGTTTTGATAGTGAGCAAAAGTTCGTCCGCTTCCGGCTGTGCAATTTTATTGATTCTTCCATCCAAGAGAGTCTCTTTTAATTCATTTACTAGATTTGCAATTGTTATGCCATCAAAAGCCATGAGTACATATCCTTTCTCAGTTTCAATGATGACAGTATATCATGTAATCTTTCATTTTTGAAGTCTAATTTACTGAGCAAAACATTGACGCATACTCACAAATGAATTATAATATATAAGGTTTTAACAAAGATATTCTGAAGAAAGAGAAAGAGGTTAAACAAATGATTAAAAGTATGACTGGTTTCGGAAGATGCGAAATCACAGATGGGGAACGCAAGTTTACCGTAGAGTTAAAAGGGGTGAATCACAGATATTTAGATGTGAACATCCGTATGCCAAAGAAACTGAATTTCTTTGAGTCATCCATCCGCAACTTATTAAAGCAGTACGCACAGAGAGGAAAGGTAGACATTTTCATTACCTATGAAGATATGTCGGAAAATCAAGTTTCTCTGAAATACAATCCGACACTTGCACAGGAATATCTTACATATTTCAAACAAATGCAAAACGAATTTGAGTTGGATTATGATATCCGCGTATCTACATTATCACGCTGTCCGGAAGTATTAACCATGGAAGAGCAGGTAATGGACGAAGAAGAGTTGTGGAACGGTCTTGAAAAGGCATTGAAAGGTGCGTTCGAGCAATTCCGCGACACGAGAATTGTGGAAGGTGAAAACCTGAAGAAGGATATTGTGGAAAAATTGGATGAGATGTTAGAATTGGTAGGATGCGTTGAAAAACGTTCTCCTGAAATTGTAGCAGAATATCGTGCAAAATTGGAAGCTAAAGTAAAAGAGCTTTTAGAGGATGTACAGATTGATGAAGGAAGACTTGCAACAGAGGTTGTAATCTTTGCGGACAAGATTTGCACCGATGAAGAAACGGTTCGTCTTAGAAGTCACATTGAGCAGATGAAAGCCACATTAGGCACAGCCGAAGGAATCGGACGTAAGCTTGATTTTATCGCACAGGAAATGAACCGTGAGGCCAATACGATTTTATCAAAGGCAAATGATTTGGAAACATCCAACTATGCCATTGATTTAAAAACAGGTATTGAGAAGGTTCGTGAACAGATACAGAACATTGAATAGGAGGAAATCCATGAAAACAAGAGGAATTCTTATTGTGGTTTCAGGGTTCGCTGGTTCAGGCAAAGGAACCTTGATGAAGGAAATTATGACGCAATATGATAATTACGCTCTTTCTATTTCAGCCACCACAAGGAAACCGCGTGGAACAGAGGTTGATGGGAAGGAATATTTCTTTAAAACAACAGAAGAATTTGAAAAAATGATTGCACAAGGCGAGTTAATAGAGTATGCTAACTACGTGGGTAATTACTACGGTACACCGAGGGCATATGTGGAGGAACAGCTTGCATCCGGCAAGGATGTAATCTTGGAAATTGAGATACAAGGTGCCTTGAAGGTAAAGGAACAATTTCCGGAAACCTTACTCCTGTTTGTAACACCACCAAATGCGACAATCTTAAAAGAACGTTTGGTAGGGCGTGGAACAGAGACCATGGAGGTTGTGGAGCAGAGAATGCGCCGTGCGGCAGAAGAAGCAGAAGGCATTTTGTCATATGACTATATTTTAGTAAATGATGATTTGCAGGAATGTGTGCTTCAGATGCACCATATTATCCAAAGTGAACATTACAGAACTTCAAGAAATGAAGCGTTTATTAATCAAATTGAAAAAGAACTAAAAGGGAATGTGAAAGGAGAATAATTTATGTTACATCCATCTTATACAGACTTAATGAAGGTAGTAAACAAAGACGTTGAGGAAGGGGCTACAAAGGTAGTTAACAGCCGTTACTCTATCGTGCTTGCAACAGCAAAAAGAGCAAGACAAATCATCGATGGAGATGAAGTTTTAGTTCAGGCAAAAGCTGGACAAAAGCCGCTATCTATTGCGATTGAAGAAGTAAATCAGGCAAAAATTAAAATTGTCGGTGAAGAAGCTTAATTGTGAAACAAAGAAAGGCAGATGCAGTGCGTATCTGCCTTAATAAATATATAGGAGACGTTAGAGAATGAATATATTATTCGTGTCATTAGGATGTGATAAGAACCTAGTTGACTCTGAGGTAATGTTAGGACTTCTTGCACAAAACGGGCATCAGATGGTGGACAGTGAAGAGGAAGCCGATGTCATTGTCGTGAATACCTGTTGTTTTATCAATGATGCAAAGGAAGAGAGTATTCAGACCATTTTAGAAATGGCTGAGTACAAAAAGGACGGTTCTATTAAGGCATTGATTGTTACCGGCTGTCTGGCGCAAAGATATAAACAGGAAATCATGGATGAAATTGAAGAGGTTGATGCAGTTTTAGGTACCACATCTTACGATAAAATAGTGGAAGTGATTGATGAGGCATTACAAGGACATAAAAGTCTTGAGTTGACAGATATTGATGCACTTCCAACGGTAGAAAGCAAACGTCTGGTGACAACAGGCGGACATTTTGCTTATTTAAAGATTGCAGAAGGGTGCGATAAGCATTGTACTTACTGCATTATTCCAAAGATAAGAGGGAATTTTAGAAGTGTGCCAATGGAACGCTTGATAAAAGAGGTAAGGGATTTGGTTGAACAAGGTGTGAAAGAAATTATTCTTGTTGCACAGGAAACCACCCTTTATGGAATAGACCTTTACGGCAAAAAATCTTTACATGTGCTGTTAAAAGAATTATGTAAGATAGGCGGACTACGATGGATTCGTATTTTATACTGTTATCCGGAAGAGATTACAGATGAGCTTATCCAAGTCATCAAAGAGGAAGATAAGATTTGCAACTATTTAGATATTCCGATTCAGCATGCGAGTGACGGGGTCTTAAAGCGCATGGGAAGAAGAACTTCCAAACAACAGTTGATTGACACTGTGAAGAAGCTTCGAGAGGAGATTCCGGACATTGCGCTTCGTACAACACTGATTACTGGATTTCCGGGAGAGACCAAAGAGCAGCACGAAGAATTGATGGAATTTGTAGATGAAATGGAATTTGACCGGTTAGGAGTATTCACCTATTCACCGGAAGAAGATACACCGGCAGCAACCATGCCGGACCAAATCGAAGAGAGTATCAAGGAAGACAGGCAGGCAGAACTGATGGAGCTGCAACAGGAGATTGCATTTGATTTGGCAGAACGAATGATAGGAAAAGAAGTCATCGTGATGTTTGAAGGAAAAGTAGCCGATGAAAATGTATATGTTGGAAGAACCTATATGGATGCGCCAAATGTAGACGGACTCATCTTCGTAGAAACCAATGAGGAACTAATGTCCGGAGATTTTGCAAAAGTAAGGATAACCGGAGCATTAGAATATGATTTAATAGGAGAGTTAATATCATGAATTTACCAAACAAATTAACAGTTTTAAGAGTGATTATGGTACCATTTTTTGTAGTATTTATGTTGATTCCAAGCTTAGGCGGAGCAGCTAATAAATACATTGCTTTAGCACTTTTCTGTATTGCAAGCTTTACAGATTTCCTAGACGGATATCTTGCAAGAAAGAATAATCTTGTAACAAACTTCGGAAAGTTTATGGACCCATTGGCAGACAAATTATTAGTATGTTCCGCATTGATTTGTCTATGCTCGTACAAATTGGATGGAAGATTGGATGCATGGATTGTACTAGTTATTATCGCACGTGAATTTATCATCAGCGGTTTCCGTTTGGTTGCTTCTGATAATGGAATTGTAATTGCAGCAAGCTATTGGGGAAAATTCAAAACAGTTTCTCACATGGCAATGATTATCATGTTGATTTTAGATTT
>JAZOMR010000226.1:0-4307 GCA_045654105.1 Faecalimonas sp.
GTAATTGCATTTGAACTAGTAAGGAAATAATCACATTGCATGGTCTTGATATAGATGTCTTTCTTTTCCTCTGGTGTCTTTGCAACTTCCCTATCGATGAAAGTCAAATGCGCTGCAGATTTAACAGCCTCTAAAAGCCCAACTTCTTTTACTGTTTCTGTACCGCCTTTTCCAACTGTTCCTCCATCCTTCATTAATTCCATGGCAAGTGCTACAGCAGAAGCACTGTCTTCGCAGTAGAAGGCCTCGATGTTACGTTTCTTGAAATTTTTAATCATAGTATTGCCCAAGGCTTTATATGCCTGTTGTTTCGGTGTCATATGTATCCCTCCGTAGTTTAAATTTAAATTAATTATACCATAGATTTATATGATAATAAAAGAATTTGCATGCAAAAAAACCATCACTAAGTTTTGTCAAAATTGGGTACAATTACATTAGAAAAACTTATTGATTTTATGAAGAAAAACATATATAATAAAAGCATGAGAAAAACATGATAAAGGAGATGAAACAATGGCTAGAAAAATGAAAACCATGGATGGAAATCACGCAGCGGCACATGCATCCTATGCATACACAGACGTTGCGGCGATTTATCCAATTACCCCATCCTCTGTTATGGCTGAAGCAACAGATGAATGGGCTACACAAGGAAGAAAAAATATATTCGGACAGGAAGTTCAGGTTACTGAGATGCAATCGGAAGCAGGTGCAGCCGGAACAGTACACGGTTCATTGGCAGCAGGTGCGTTGACAACTACTTATACAGCATCACAAGGTCTACTTCTTATGATTCCAAACTTATATAAAATTGCCGGTGAACAATTGCCGGGTGTATTTAATGTATCAGCACGTGCGATTGCAAGTCATGCATTATCTATTTTTGGTGACCATTCAGACATTTATGCCTGCAGACAGACTGGAGCAGCTATGCTTTGTGAGTCCAGTGTTCAGGAAGTTATGGATTTGACACCGGTTGCACATCTTTCTGCAATTAAAGGAAGACTGCCATTTATCAATTTCTTTGACGGATTCCGTACGTCTCATGAGATTCAAAAAATCGAAACATGGGATTATGAAGATTTGAAAGATATGGCAGATATGGATGCGATTACTGCATTTAGAAAAAATGCGTTGAATCCAAATCATCCTTGCGAAAGAGGTTCGGCACAGAATCCGGACATTTTCTTCCAGGCAAGAGAGGCATGTAATCCATACTATGAAGCGATGCCTGCGATTGTACAAGGATACATGGATAAGGTAAATGAGAAAATCGGAACAAACTATAAATTATTTAATTACTACGGAGCGGAAGATGCAGAGCACGTTATTATTGCAATGGGTTCTGTTTGTGAAACAATTGAAGAAACAATCAACTATTTGATGGCAGCAGGGAAAAAAGTGGGTGTTGTTAAGGTTCGTCTTTACAGACCATTTTCAGCAGAAGCTTTATTAAAAGCCATTCCGGAAACAGTGAAACAAATTTCCGTATTAGACAGAACGAAAGAACCGGGAGCACTTGGAGAACCATTATATTTGGATGTTGTGACAGCATTAAAGGGAACGAAGTTTGACGCAGTGCCAATTTTTGGTGGTCGTTACGGATTAAGTTCAAAGGATACAACTCCGGCACAGATTGTTGCAGTATATGAAAATAATACGAAGCAGAGATTTACAATTGGTATTGTGGATGATGTGACCAATTTGTCATTGGAAGTGGGTGCACCGTTAGTTACCACACCGGAAGGTACAATCAACTGTAAATTCTGGGGCCTTGGAGCAGATGGAACGGTAGGTGCCAACAAGAACTCCATCAAGATTATCGGTGATAATACAGATATGTATGCACAGGCTTACTTTGATTATGATTCAAAGAAATCCGGCGGTGTTACCATGTCCCATTTGCGTTTTGGTAAGAAGCCTATCAAATCAACCTATTTGATTACAAAGGCTGATTTTGTGGCATGTCATAACCCATCTTATATGAACAAATATAACATGGTTCAGGAATTGGTTGACGGCGGAACCTTCCTTTTGAACTGCGCATGGGATATGGAAGGCCTGGAAAAGAATTTACCGGGTCAGGTGAAAGCATTTATTGCAAATCACAACATTAAGTTCTACACAATTGATGGTTTCAAGATAGGAAAAGAAATCGGACTTGGCGGACGAATCAACACCATTTTGCAATCTGCATTCTTTAAACTTGCGAACATCATTCCAGAAGATGAGGCAATGGAATTGATGAAGAAGGCTGCAAAGGATACCTACGGCAAGAAGGGCGACAAGGTTGTTCAGATGAACTATGATGCCATTGATGCCGGTGCACAGCAGGTTGTGGAAGTGGCTGTGCCAGATTCATGGAAAACATGTGAGAATGAAGGGCTATTTGCCCCAGCAGTTAAAGGCGGAAGAGATGAGGTTGTGGACTTTGTTCAAACCATCCAAAGAAAAGTAAATGCACAGGAAGGAAACAGCTTGCCTGTATCTGCATTTACAAAATATTCCGATGGTACAACACCATCCGGAACGGCTGCCTATGAAAAACGTGGTATTGCAGTAGATATTCCGGTATGGATTCCGGAAAACTGTATTCAATGTAATCGTTGTTCTTATGTTTGTCCGCATGCGGTTATTCGTCCAATTGCTTTGACAGAGGAAGAAGTTGCGAATGCACCGGAAGGTATGCAGACTGTTGACATGATGGGAATGCCGGGAATGAAATTTGCCATTACGGTATCCGCATATGACTGTACAGGCTGTGGTTCTTGTGCAAATGTATGTCCTGGTAAGAAGGGCGAGAAAGCACTGGAACTTCGCAACATGGCAGAAAATGCAGGAAGACAAGTATACTTTGATTACGGACGTGCATTGCCGATTAAGAAAGATGTAGTTTCCAAATTCAAGGAAACAACGGTAAAGGGAAGTCAATTCAAACAACCATTACTTGAGTTCTCAGGAGCTTGTGCAGGTTGTGGAGAGACACCTTATGCGAAATTAGTGACGCAATTATTTGGTGACAGAATGTATATTGCAAATGCAACCGGATGTTCTTCAATCTGGGGTAACTCTTCACCGTCTACACCATATACCGTAAATGATGAAGGAAGAGGACCAGCATGGGCAAATTCATTGTTTGAAGATAACGCAGAATTTGGTTATGGTATGCTGTTAGCACAAAAAGCTTTACGCAATGGTTTGAAAGCAAAAGTAGAAGAACTTGTAGAAAAAGGCGACAATCCGGAAGTTGTAGAAGCCGGAAAAGAATGGTTAGAAACCTTTGACTGTGGTGCGACAAATGGAACTGCTACAGACAAGTTCGTTGAAGCATTAGAAAAATGCAATTGTGGTTGCGGATTACGAAAAGACATTTTGGATAACAAAGATTTTCTCGCGAAGAAATCACAATGGATATTCGGTGGAGATGGATGGGCATACGACATCGGATTTGGCGGTGTTGACCATGTATTGGCATCCGGTCAGGATGTGAACATTCTTGTATTTGATACGGAAGTTTATTCTAATACGGGCGGACAATCTTCAAAGGCAACCCCAACCGGAGCGATTGCACAATTTGCAGCAGCAGGTAAGGAAGTCAAGAAGAAAGACATGGCAAGTATTGCAATGAGCTACGGCTACGTATATGTGGCTCAGATTTCTATGGGTGCAGACTTCAACCAGACTGTGAAAGCGATTACGGAAGCCGAAGCTTATCCAGGACCATCACTCATTATTGCATATGCACCATGTATCAATCATGGTATTAAGAAGGGTATGAATAAGGCGCAGACAGAAGAAGAACTGGCTGTGAAATCAGGTTACTGGCATAACTTCCGTTATAATCCGGCAGCAGAAGGTAACAAGTTTACCCTTGATAGCAAAGAACCAACAGAAAGCTACCGTGAGTTCTTGGACGGTGAAGTGCGTTATAATGCACTGATGCGTGCAAATCCGGAAAGAGCAGAAAAGTTATTCTCACAATCTGAGCAATATGCAAAGGAAAGATATGAATATCTGAAGAAATTAATTACGCTTTATGGAGAAGAGGCAGAATAGACGTTTTGTGATGGCGTCAGTGAGGGCGCCAGCTGAGGCGTCTCATGAAAGTGGTTGACTACTTGCTTGGATGCCTGCATGAAAGTGGGTGACTTTCTATAGAGTTGGTGTTATGTGACATTTATACCCAGGATTTTTCGAAATCCTGGGTATTTTATGGGTAAATATACTGTTTTATAGAAATTTTACTGAAAATATCATGAATTTCCAATACAAAATAGTGGGGTTCTGGGTAAAATGATGGGAAT
>JAZOMR010000227.1:0-11996 GCA_045654105.1 Faecalimonas sp.
AAGGAACGCCAGACAGAGGCGGCCGGTATTGCAAAAGAGGTGGATGCTATGATTGTCATTGGCGACAAACATAGTTCCAACACTCAGAAGTTATTTGAAATATGCCAAAGTGCATGTAAGGATACGTACTATATACAGACACTTGACGATTTGGATATGAATCAATTAAAGTCAGTAAAAACGGTAGGTATTACAGCAGGGGCTTCAACGCCCAACAATATAATTGAGGAGGTTCAAAATAATGTCAGAATTAACTTTTGAACAAATGTTAGAAGATTCATTCAAAACAATACGAAATGGAGAGGTTGTAGACGGTACAGTCATTGATGTAAAACCTGACGAAATCGTTTTAAATATAGGCTACAAAGCTGACGGTATCATTACACGCAGCGAATACACAAACGAAGCAAATGTGGATTTGACAACATTGGTATCTGTTGGAGATACAATGGCTGTAAAAGTATTGAAAGTGAATGACGGTGAAGGTCAAGTGCTGTTAACATATAAGAGATTGGCAGCAGAAAGAGGAAACGAAAGATTAAAAGAAGCTTTCGAAAACAAAGAAGTATTAAAAGCTACAGTGGCTCAGATTCTTGGTGGCGGATTAAGCGTTGTTGTGGATGAAGCAAGAGTATTTATTCCTGCAAGCTTAGTTTCTGATGTGTATGAAAAAGACCTTAGCAAATATCAAGGTCAGGAAATTGAATTCGTAATCAGCGAATTTAATCCAAGAAGAAACAGAGTGATTGGTGACAGAAGACAACTTTTAGTTGCTGAAAAAGCAGAATTACAAAAAGCTGTATTTGAAAAATTAAATGTAGGCGATACTGTTACAGGTACTGTTAAGAACGTAACAGACTTTGGTGCATTTATCGACCTTGGTGGCGTGGATGGATTATTACATATTTCTGAAATGTCATGGGGAAGAGTGGAAAGTCCTAAGAAAGTATTCAAAGTTGGTGAAGAAATCAATGTTCTTGTAAAAGAAATTAATGAAACTAAGGTTGCATTAAGCTTAAAATTCCCAGAAACAAATCCATGGGTGGATGCGGCTGAAGTTTATGCTTTAGGAAATGAAGTAACAGGTAAAGTTGCAAGAATGACAGACTTTGGTGCATTTGTAGAATTAGCACCAGGTGTAGATGCATTATTACATGTTTCACAAATTTCAAGAGCACACGTTGAAAAACCATCTGACGTATTAGCAGTTGGTCAGGAAATCACAGCAAAAGTTGTAGAATTCAACGAAGAAGAAAAGAAAATCAGCTTAAGCATGAAAGCATTAGAACCAGTTCCGGAAGCTGCTCCAGTAGAGGAAGCACCTGCTGAAGAGACTGTAGAAGAAGTGGCTATTGAAGAAGCGGTAGAAGAAGTTGTAGAAGAAACAGCTGAATAATGAAATGACAAATAGGGACTACATGGTAGTCTCTATTTTTTTGTCCTCAGAACTCGAACATATGGTTGCATTAATGAGTGCGGTGTGATAGAATGTTCTTAAGCATTTTAGTTTGGAGGTATTGTATGATTTCATATATCAGAGGTGAATTGATTACCATAGAAGAGGATAAAGTCATCCTTGATGTCAATGGAGTAGGATTTGGTATTTATATGCCTTTACAATCCATGAACTATCTTCCGCCAATCGGAGAAGAAGTTCGCTTACATACCTATATGAATGTTCGTGAAGATGCCATTCAGTTATATGGTTTTTTGACCAGAGATGATTTAAAGGTTTTTAAACTGGTTATCGGCGTGAGCGGTATCGGACCAAAAGGTGGCTTGAGTATTTTATCTCAGATGTCGCCGGATGATTTACGCTTTGCTGTCATGGCAAATGACGCCAAGACTATTGCAAAAGCTCCGGGTATTGGCAAAAAGACGGCGGAAAAATTAATCATAGAATTGAAAGATAAATTGGATATTGAAGATGTGCTAAATAGAGATGTAGAGGATGTGAGCGCTGCTTCTTCAGTTAGCGCTTCTAATGAAGTTCAGGCAGAAGCGATACAGGCATTGGTTGCATTGGGATATGGTAGTACAGAAGCCACAAGAGCAGTCAAAAAGGTATCTATTACTGAAGATACAACAGTGGAAGATTTACTGAAAGTAGCATTAAAAAACATGATATAATATATCTTACAGAGATAGGTAGGATTGAAGATGAAGAAAAGAATCATAACAACGGAAAATTTAGAGGAAGATATTAAGATAGAGAACCATTTACGTCCGCAATTATTGAAGGATTATATTGGACAGGAAAAAGCGAAGGAGACGCTTAAGATATACATAGAAGCGGCGAAGTCCAGAAAAGAGTCCTTAGACCATGTATTGTTCTATGGTCCGCCGGGACTTGGGAAAACCACATTGGCCGGAATTATTGCAAATGAAATGGGTGTGAATTTAAAAATTACATCAGGTCCTGCTATTGAAAAACCAGGGGATATTGCTGCGATTTTAAATGGATTGCAGGAAGGGGATGTCCTGTTTGTGGATGAAATTCACCGACTGAATCGTCAGGTTGAGGAAGTGCTTTATCCTGCGATGGAGGATTATGCAATTGATATTATGATTGGGAAGGGGGCTAATGCACGTTCCATTCGATTGGAGCTACCTAAATTTACTCTGGTTGGTGCCACAACAAGGGCTGGAATGCTAACCGCGCCATTGCGGGACAGATTTGGCGTTGTGAACCGTTTGGAATACTATACAGAAGAAGAGCTGCAGACCATTATTATGCGTTCTGCCAAAGTGTTAGATGTGGAGATAGAACCGAACGGTGCAAGGGAAATGGCAAAACGTTCCAGAGGAACGCCGAGACTTGCCAATCGACTTTTGAAACGTGTGCGCGATTTTGCACAAGTGAAGTATGATGGTGTTATTACAGAAGCCGTTGCTAATTATGCATTGGATTTATTAGATGTAGATAAATTCGGTTTGGATCATAATGACCGTAATCTTTTACTTACTATTATTGAGAAATTTCAGGGTGGACCTGTTGGGCTTGACACACTTGCTGCGGCTGTCGGAGAGGATGCCGGAACCATTGAGGATGTGTATGAACCATATCTTTTAAAGAATGGATTTATCCAAAGAACACCAAAGGGTCGTATTGTTACAGAACGTGCATATGAACATTTGGGAATTCCTTGCCAAAACGATTAAAAACGTATATAATGGATAAAGATTTAAGAAAAGTGAGGAGAGACCTATGGCATCTTCAAAAAACTGTACAGAAGTTTTAATTGGTGGAAAAGTATTCACATTAAGTGGATTTGAAAGTGAAGATTATTTACAAAGAGTGTCTACATATCTGAATCATAAGATTGCAGAGTGTACAAGTATAGATGGATATCAAAGACAAAGTGCGGAAACAAGAAGCACAATTTTGGCACTTAATATTGCAGATGATTATTTCAAAGCAAAGAAACAGGGTGCTGTCTTAGAAAATGATGTTCAACAAAAAGATAAAGAAATGTATGATTTGAAACATGAACTGATTTCAACTCAGATTCGTTGTGAGAACTTAGAGCAAGAGATTGCGCGTTTAAAAGAAGAGAATCAAGAATTACAGATGAAAATTGTAAAATTAGAAACAGAAAATCAATTGAAATAGAATCTCGCATGCGGGGTTCTATTTTGTATATATTCCTTTTATGGAAATGGAGCAAAACATGAATAAAAAAGTGGAAATTTTATCTCCGGCAGGTTCATATGAGAGTTTAAAAGCGGCAATCGCTGCAGGGGCAGATGCGGTCTATATAGGCGGCACTCGTTTTGGTGCGCGTGCATATGCAAATAATCTGACGGAAGAGGAACTTTTGGAAGCAATTGATTATGTTCATCTACATGGAAGAAAGATTTATTTGACAATTAATACACTTCTCAAAGAACATGAGCTTTGCAATGAATTGTATGATTATTTATTGCCATATTATAAGCAAGGAATAGATGCTGTTATTGTGCAGGATATAGGAGTTTTGACATATATCAAAGAACAATTTCCAGACCTTCCTATTCATGCAAGTACGCAGATGACAATTACGAATGTACTTGGAGCACAATTTTTGAAAAGTCTAGGTGCTGAGCGTATTGTGACTGCTCGTGAAATGCAGCTTTCCGAGATAGAGGAGATTGCAAAGAATACAGATGTGGAAATTGAGAGCTTTGTACATGGAGCATTGTGTTATTGCTATTCGGGACAATGCTTATATAGCAGTTTAATTGGAGGAAGAAGCGGCAATCGAGGCCAATGTGCACAACCCTGTCGTTTGCCTTATCGCACAGGCAATCTAAAGGATACACAGTATGTGCTTAGTTTAAAGGATATTTGTACACTCGAATACATTCCTGAACTTGTGGAAGCCGGCATTGATTCTTTTAAGATAGAAGGGCGCATGAAGAAGTCAGAGTATGTTGCCCTCGTAACTGCAATGTATCGTAAATATGTGGACCTATATTTAAAGTGCGGAAAAAAGGCATTCCGTGTGGAAGAGAAAGACCGTGAGATGTTGATGGATTTATATAACAGAGGTGGTTCTCACGGTGGCTATTATTATACCAAGAGTGGCAGGGATATGTTGTCTTTGGAACGGCCAAATCATGCAGGAGTTCCCGCACTTCAGGTGATGAAGTGCAAGGGCCGTAATGTCACGGTAAAAGCACTTGTGGACATTCATAAGGGTGATGTAATTGAACTGCCGGATGGAGCAGAAAACTTTACCTTTGGAATGGATGTTTTAAAAGGACAAACTACAACATTTGTAACTCATAAGAACCAGAAGTTTTCACAAGACCATATTTTAAACAGAACGAGAAATGAAAGTTTATTGCAATGGATAAAAGCAAGCATTATTGATTCCAAATCAAAGATGAATATAAATGGGCGATTAAAACTTTCTGTCAAAGAAGCTGCCAGACTGGTGATTGAATATCAGGATATTACTGTGGAGGTTGCTGGTGAGAAAGCGCAGGAAGCAGTAAATCAGCCGATGAACGCGGAACGTGTGGAAAAACAGATGCGTAAAACAGGGAATACCTTGTTTGAGTTTGATAAATTGGAAATAGAACTAGATGGAAATCTATTCATGCCGATGCAGGCCCTAAATGAGCTTAGAAGGACAGGAATAGAAGCTTTAGAAAAACAAATTTTATTATCATTTCGAAGAACAGAAAAACAGAAGGTTTTGCATACTGATGAATCAGAAAAGACACATAACAGTATGCCGATGTATGTATATGTGGAAAATTTGGAGCAATGGGAGGAAGCCTTGAATTTTGACTATGCGGAGCGTATTTATTTAGATTGTAATGCGCTGGATAAAGCATGGTTGAATTCGGATGTTTCATATATTATTGATAGAACTCACCAGAGTGGCAAACAGATTTATCTTGGTATGCCGCATATTTTCAGAAAAGAGACTATTCTTAAATATGAAGAAGCATACACCAATCTTTTTGGAGTGTCATGGGATGGTGTGCTGATTCGAAACTACGAAAGTTATGCTTTTTTAAAAAATCACGGATATTCAGGAAAGATAGTTACGGATTATAATTTATATCAATTCAACAAATATGCAAAAGAGTTTTGGAAAAATGAGATGATAGAGTCCACGACGGCTCCGCTTGAACTTAACTTCAAAGAGTTAAAAGAGGTTGGCGTGGAAAATAGTGAACTTGTTGTTTATGGATATTTTCCGATGATGATTTCGGCACAATGCGTAAAACAGACCACAGAAGGCTGTAAAAAACAAAAAGGACAAATATTTATCAAAGACAGATATCAGAAAGAATTTGCAGTTAAAAATCACTGTGATTATTGTTATAATATTATTTATAATACGGCACCGGTTGTTTTAACCGACCAAAAAATGGAAATCCTTGAATTGAATCCAAAAGCGATGCGATTGCATTTTACAACGGAAAACAGGCAATCAATGAGAAAGATTATGGAATTATACAATGAAGTGTTCTATAAAGGCAAACAACCGATAGAGCCGGATTTTGAGTTTACAAGAGGACATTTCAAACGAGGAATTAAGTAGGTGAAGAGTTGGCTAACATTATAGTAGGATGCGCAAAATACATGATGATTGTCTTCATAGCCATTTACACATACCAATGTTTTGTGGTATTTGGATATGAAGACCCAAAAGCCAAAAGGAAAATACTGAGGAATCAAAATAGAGTCATGTTTATGATTCATTTTATGGCTTTTGCAGGCATGTATTTGAAAATAGGTGAAAATAAAATATTGATTTTTTATTTAGCTCAGGTACTGATGTTGACAGGTATCATTTTTCTATATGGAAAATTGTATCCGAAGGTTTCACGGCTTATTGTCAACAATATGTGCATGCTTCTTACAATTGGTTTTATTATGATTACCCGATTGTCTTATGACAAGGCCGTAAAGCAAAGTGTGATTGTTGCAGGAGCTGCAGTTATAAGTCTCTTTGTTCCGGTAATTATTCGAAAAGCAAAAAGGCTGGCAGAGTTAAGGGTGTTATATGCTTTTGTAGGTATTGTCGCGTTGGCGGCGGTGGTTGTTGTTGGGCAGGTTTCAGGAGGTGCCAAATTAGGATTTACCATTGCCGGAGTCGGAATACAGCCTTCAGAATTTGTAAAAATTCTTTTTGTATTCTTCGTTGCATCTAGTTTCTATCGTTCAACAGGATTTAAAAATGTAGTTGCGACAACAATTGTGGCAGCAATGCATGTGTTGATTTTAGTTGTTTCAAAAGACCTTGGAGCGGCATTGATTATCTTTGCTGTGTATCTAGTGATGTTATATGTTGCTACCAGAAAGTCTATATATACGTTTGCTGGGCTTGGGGCAGGTAGTGTCGCTGCAGTTGCCGCATATCACTTGTTTTCTCATGTTAGGGTGCGTGTCAATGTATGGAAAGATCCATTTGCAGTCTATGACAAAGGTGGATATCAGGTGGCACAGTCTCTATTTGCAATTGGAACAGGAAGCTGGTTTGGAACCGGATTATTTCAAGGAAAAGCTGATGCGATACCGGTAGCAGATGAGGATTTTATTTTTTCTGCCATATCAGAGGAAATGGGACTGATTTTTGCACTGTGTACTATTTTAATCTGTGTTAGCTGTTATGTCATGTTTTTAAATATTGCAATGCAGCTACGCAGTCGTTTTCATAAGCTTGTTGCATTAGGCTTGGGTACATGTTACATCTTCCAAACTTTCTTAAATATTGGTGGGGTGACAAAATTTATTCCGTCAACCGGAGTTACACTACCACTTGTTAGTTACGGTGGAAGTTCTGTTCTAAGTACGTTAATTATGTTTGCAATTATTCAGGGCTTATATATCCTGAAAGAAGACGAGGAAGAAAATATTGAGAGAAAAAGACAAAAAAAATACGCGCAACAAGAAGCTAGACAACGAAATAAAAATCATAACCCTCAACCTCGAACCGGAACGCGGGAGGAAAGAACCGCAAGTTCGCAAAAGCAAAAAAAACAAGGAACAGGAGAGGGCAACAGGAAATCGCGAGTTCGTTAGAGTAACATATCTGTTTGTGACTATTTTTCTTGCAATGATGGGATATTTAGTGTATTTCAATGTGGTAAAAAGCAAGGACATTATTAATAGTCCATACAATGTTAGGCTAGATTCGATGGCAGACCGTGTGGTACGCGGTAAAATCTTAGATAATGAAGGAAATGTGCTTGCCAAAACAGAAGTTCATGAGGATGGAATAGAGACTAGAGTTTACCCATATGGAAACATGTTTGCACATGTGGTGGGCTATGATTCCAAAGGGAAATCCGGACTGGAATCTATTGAAAACTTTCGCTTGCTTACTTCCAATGCGAACTTTATGGAACAGTTTGTTCATGAGCTAAAGGAAGAAAAAAATATTGGTGACAATGTAATTACTACATTGGATATGACCTTGCAAGAAGCCGCATATAATGCGCTGGGCGATTACAACGGTGCTGTTGTAATTACGGAAGTGACAACGGGGAAAATCTTGGCATTGGTGTCGAAACCGGATTTTAATCCCAATAACATTTCGGAAGACTGGAGTGAGATTGCCAACAGCTCCGGAAGTATGCTTCTTAATCGGGCTACACAGGGTGCCTATGCACCGGGTTCCATATTTAAATTGGTGACAGCCCTGGAATTTTTGAGAGAAAATAAAGATTATAGCAATTATAGCTACACTTGTGAAGGCGAAATTGAATACGAAGGTACGGTTATTCACTGTGCCAAAAACAGAAAACATGGGGAGGAGGACTTGGCTGCATCCCTGGCAAATTCATGTAACACCTCATTTTCAAATATTGGGTTAAGTTTAAATATTTCTGATATGCAAAAAACAGCCAAAGGACTCTTGTTTAATACGAAATTGCCAAGTTTATTTCCGTATTCACAGAGTAAGTTTCAATTAGTGAAAGAGGATTCTTCCTCTGAGGTTATGATGACTGCCATCGGCCAGGGAGAAACCTTGGTCAGCCCTTATCATATGGTGCTTATTGCATCTGCAATCGGAAATGGCGGCATCTTAATGGAACCATATTTGGTGGATCGAATTGAAAGTCATACAGGAACGTCGGTTGCGAAAAACATGCCCAAAAAATATACGGAGCTTATGACTTCTCAGGAAGCTTCTGTTTTGAAAGACTATATGTTGGAAGTCGTGGAAAGCGGAACGGCAAGTGCATTGCAAAGTGAGAAATATACCGTTGCAGGAAAAACAGGCACCGCTGAATACAGCAGTGATAAAGAAAAAGCACATTCATGGTTTATGGGATTTACGAATCCGGATAATCCGGACCTTGCGATTAGCATTGTTGTTGAAAGTGCGGACAATTCGGGGATGAGTGCAGTTTCTGTGGCGAAAAAAATACTAAATGCGTATTATTAGATTTAGAGGGAAGATTATGAAATATTATTATGCGCTATATACGGATGAGCATACAAAAGATAAGCTAGAAAAAATCAAAAAGAAGATTGAAAAGAATAAGTGGCAGTTGGAGATTTATTTGATTGCCTTAACAAAAAATGATAATAATCATTTAGAAATATTTAACTCCGTCCTATTGATTCAAAAAGCAATGTCCAAGAACGATTTGTTTGTTGTTGGAATTGCGAGTGGTTACACAGAAAGCTTAGAATTAGTTGAAAAGATTACGCAAGAAGTGTATGATGAGACTAGCGGAGTAGATATTAGAAATTATATTTTGCAGAAACAACAAAAGTATGAAGAAGGAAACGTATAGGTGTTAAAATGCTACATATACTATTTTTAATACTAAAAATAATAGGCATTATACTGTTGGTAATATTAGGAATTACATTAACACTGATCGGTGTAGTTCTGCTAGTACCGATTCGTTACCGGATGAAGACGGAAACAACGAATGGAATGAAGGGACTCAGAACAGAGGTGAAAGCCAACTGGCTCTTGCACCTGATATCAGCGCATATCATTTACCAAGAGGAAGAACTGGATTGGCAGGTTCGAGTCGGATGGAAGAAATTCAAGGCAAATGAGGAAGATGTGCATATCGATGATGGTGATATCGACATCAATGCTGAAGAAGAGAAAAATGCCCATGTGGAAATGTCTGCTCAAGACAAAAGAGCACCTCGCGAAGAAGGAACTACAAATAGGGAGGAAACAACCAGCAAGGCAACGAGTAGTGAGAAATCTAAAAAAAGAGCTGTTTCAAAGGAAGAAAAAGAAGGCTGCTTTAAAAAGATAAAATGTACAATCCGTGAATTCTGTGATAAGATAAAAAATATCAAAGAATTTCTAATGGATGAAACTCACATACAGGCGTTTCTACGATTGAAAAAAGAACTATTATTCTTTATAAGAAAAATTAAACCGGATAAAATAAATGGATACTTACGTTTCGGTTTGGAAGACCCATATAATACGGGTCGCGTCCTGGCGGCTTTAAGTATGTTGTATCCGTTTTATGGGGAACACTTTGAAGTATATCCGGAATTTGAACGAGAGATTATAGAGGGAGATATATATTTTAAAGGCCGCATTCATCTCGTGCATTTGTTATTGGTGCTTGGCAGAGCATATTTTGATAAAAATGTGAAACTGTTCAGAGCCAAGTTAAATTTTATAAAACGGACGTAAATGCTTGCATTTGTAAGTTCGTTTTTAAAATTTTATTTGGCGGATACGCCACACCGAGAAAACACTTCGTGTTTTTGAGGTTGGTTCTGAACAGTTGAAATAAATGTAAAAAAGCAATCTAGGAGGAAGTAAAAATGGAAGAAAACAAATTTAACTCAACAGTATCTGCATTATTTAATGGAATGGATAGTGTAATTTCATCAAAAACAGTAGTTGGTGATGCGATTCATATTGGTGACACCATTATTTTGCCGTTGGTTGATGTATCATTTGCGGTAGGTGCGGGAGCATTTCATGCGGATAAGAAAGAAAGAGGTGCCGGCGGACTTGGCGGTAAGATTAGTCCAAGTGCTGTTCTTGTAATCCAAAATGGAAGAACTAAACTTGTGAATATTAAAAATCAAGATACTATTACCAAACTCCTCGACTTAGTTCCGGATGTAATTGACAGAGTAAAAGAGAAAAAAGAAGGAAAAGTTACAGAAAAAGATATCGATGAAATGTTAGATAAAGCAGTAGAGAAATAAAGACAAGTATTCAGCATATACTGTAGTAAGTATAAACTTAAGGAGCATGATATGAAACGGGTTCTTGGATTTGCAATATTTTTTATTGCAGTAGGTATGGTAATATCGATGGTATTACCAAGCGCATTTGTGGAAGTGCTGATTATTCTAATCTGCTTGCTCCTGGGATATAATTTATTTTGCTGTTAAACAACAAAAAAACGAGATGACTCCAAACATCTCGTTTTTATTATTTCGTAAAATTAAGCTCTTTCAACTTTTCCTGATCTTAAGCAAGAAGTACATACGTACATTTTCTTAGATCCACCTTCTGTTTTAACTTTTACAGATTTTACGTTTGATTTCCACATTTTTGGTGTTTTTCTATTAGAGTGACTTACGTTGTTTCCGAAGTGAGCACCCTTTTCACAAATAGCACATTTAGCCATGATTGCACCTCCTAACGATATTAATAGTCATATCAGACTCACACAACAAAGGTATTTTATCAGAAAAAGTAAAAATATGCAAGTATAATTTTAAAAAAATGAAAAGTATAATTTTAAAAAAATGAAAAGTATAATTTTAAAAAAATGAAAAGTGTTGTAAAATGATAAAAAACAGAGTATAATATACACGTTAAGTACGTGAAAATGTATGAAACCTTTATAGAATTGGAGGTACAGATATGAAAGGAAGTATGACAACAGACTTAGGTGTAATTACAATTGATCCTGAGGTGGTTGCAAAATATGCAGGAACCGTTGCTGTGGAATGTTTTGGCATTGTTGGTATGGCAGCAGTCAGCATGAAGGATGGTCTTGTAAAATTACTTAAAAAAGAAAGCCTGACACATGGAATTCAAGTGGAGATTTCAGATGACAATAAACTTACGATTAATTTCCATGTTATCGTTTCATATGGCGTTAGCATTTCAACAGTGTGTGAAAATTTAGTTGGAAATGTAAAATATAGAGTAGAAGAATTCACAGGTATGGAAGTGGATAAAATCAACATTTACGTTGAAGGCGTAAGAGTGATTGATTAAGGAGGACGTAATTGTGGCAACAAAGACAATTAATGCAGAAATGCTTTCTAAGATGTTTTTGGCTGGTGCGGGAAACATTGAGGCGCAGAAAGAATATATTAATGAATTAAATGTTTTCCCTGTTCCGGATGGTGATACAGGAACAAATATGTCATTAACAATTATGGCAGCCGCAAAAGAAGTAGCTGCCCTTGATAATCCTGATATGGAGACTTTGGCGAAAGCAATTTCTTCAGGCTCACTTCGTGGAGCTCGTGGTAATTCGGGTGTTATTTTATCTCAATTGTTCCGTGGCTTTACAAAAGCAATTCGTGA
>JAZOMR010000228.1:0-3181 GCA_045654105.1 Faecalimonas sp.
CAAATAATCGGCAGATGTGCCGAGCACATTTGCCATAAAGTAAATCACATGGATAGACGGCGTTCGCTCGCCAGATTCATATCGAAGGTAAGCGGGTTGCGACATCTGCATACGCTTGGCGGCTTCCTGTTTTGTAATGCCAAGTGCCTTTCTACATTCTATTAGGCGTTCACAGTTCAGAGTAGTGGTATTCATCCTTCATTTCTCCTTTTGACAATTAATTTAATATAAGTATATCACATTTTACTTGATTATACCAATGGAATATATTAATATAAAAACATACCAATGGCATAATCATAATTTAAAGAGGTGACAAAGGATGAATCAGATGAAGAATGAAATTGGTTTTGCAGGAAATTTGATAGAGATTATACAAAATTCAAGAATTAGCGCATTAAAGAAAGTGAACGAAGAACTTATTCGAATGTACTGGAAAGTAGGTGAATATCTGAGTAAAGAATCCGAGAAAACAACATTTGGTGATGCTTATATTGATTCTATAGCAAAAGAAATACAAAATGCTTTCCCGGGTATTAAAGGATTTAATCGCCGTGGGCTTTACCGAATGAAGCAGTTCTATGAAACATATGCAGGGGATCAATTTGTGTCAGCACTGCTGACACAAATTAACTGGACGAATCATCTTGCTATTATGTCAAAAGCCAAAACAATGGAAGAGAGGCATTTTTATATAACGCTGTGTGTGAGAGAAACGTATTCATCTCGAGAATTAGAACGTCAAATTGACAGTGGTTATTATGAACGCTATATGCTCTCGCAGGGGAAAGTTCTTCCAGAGCAGATAAAGGGACTAAAAGAAAATCCGTTTTTAGATTCTTATGTGATAGAATTTCTGGATTTGCCTCATAATTTTCGAGAGGTGGATTTGCGAAAAGGACTAATAAAGAATATGAAGGAGTTTATTTTAGAAGTAGGAATGGATTTTACTTTTATAGATGAAGAATTCAAGGTACAGGTTGGTGAAGAAGATTTTCGGATTGATTTGTTGTTTTTTCACAGAGGATTACAATGTCTGGTTGCGTTTGAATTGAAAACTGGTAAATTTAAACCAGAATATATTTCTAAAATAGATTTTTACTTAGAGGCATTGGACCGTCAAAAGAAGAAAGAAAACGAAAACCCAAGTGTGGGTATTATTCTTTGTGCTTCAAAAGATGACGAAGTGGTGGAATATGCAATGAGCAGAACTATGTCGCCAATGATGGTTGCAGAGTATAAGCTGCAGTTGCCGGATAAGGCTGTATTACAGAGAAAATTGCAAGAGTTAATAAATATCCCACTGATTGAAGAATAGGAACGAAGGATGTATTTGGTATAGAAAATTTTAAAAAAGTTCGACAGTGTCGGACCAATTTGTAATAAACTAAAAGGTCTTAATTGAGAATTTGTTTTTTCATAATAGAAAAACAATGTATAGCCTTTTGGGGATAAAAATCTGCTTTTCAAGGGATATAAATGCAAAAATTTTTAAAAATAGTACCCTGAATCGTCAATTATAGGAAACTAAGTAGTAATAAAACACACAGGCCTTCCATATATTAAAATATGGGAGGCTTGTTTTATGTTTAGAAAATTAAAAAAATTTTTAGCAGTTTTAACTATTTTAGTGTTATTTCCATATATTGTTACCGTTTTTTCAAATGGGATAAATGTAAACGGCAGCAAAGAGACGGATAAAAAAGATGCACTCTTAAAAGAACACTGTATCGGACTGTTGGCGAAGGAGGTTTCAGCAGATTATGAGGAGGAGATGCTGAAGGTACAAGCATTGTTAGTTCGTACAACCGTTTACAAAGAAATAGAAGAACTTGGCGAAGATATTTTAAAGCAGGAAGGGTTCGGCGACATTGGTGACGTTGAGGGTTCCTGGTATAAGAAATTAGAAAAGATATGGGATGAAACAGAAGGCGAAGTCATTATGTATCATGACAAACTGGCGCTTGTACCGTTCCATCAGGTTAGTAATGGGAAAACCCGCATCGGTTCGGAGGTGCTGGGAAGCGAAGACTATCCGTATTTAAAAATGAAAGAATGTCCGAAAGATGTGGAAGCGGACAGGCAGATGGAGAGTAAATTTATTGAGGTCAAAGGGGCCAAGGTAGAAAAATACGATAGTGCCGGCTATGCGCTGAACGTAACTGTGGGTGAGGAAAAGATTAATGGAGAAAGTTTTCGGGATACATATGGACTTGCATCCAGTTGTTTTGAACTTCAGGTCTTCGAAAATAATACGCGAGTAGTGACAAAAGGCGTTGGACATGGTCTAGGGCTTAGTCAATATACTGCCAATGAAATGGCAAAAGAAGGTAAAAACTATAAAGAAATTTTACAATTTTTCTTCGAGGGAACAGAAGTCAAAGAGGTTGCAGAAATTTTGTGGAAAGTAGAATAAGCATATCATTTTCTGGCAAAAATAAAGCCAGAGGTGATAAATATGAAAAAAGAAAGAAGTGCGGCAGTTGGTCTTGTGGTTGGATTTGTGGCAATGATTGCAATTGTAGGTGCCATTACGTATAGCAATTACGAGGGAAAAGTCGAGGATAAACAGGCAAAAGCAGAAGAGGAAAACCAGGAAGAAAATATGCAGGCAGAGAACGAGAGAGAGGAAGAGTCTCAGAGTGCTAATACGGGAGATGTACAGGCAGAAATTGAAGAACATCCGGAGATGATAGAACCTGAAATCGATATTATCGAGCCATCTATACAAGAAAGTCCGTTAGTGTTCTCGGAAGAAGATATTTTATCATGGCCGGTAGATGGAAATGTGCTCATTCCATTTAATATGGAACAAACAGTTTATTTCGCTACATTAGATCAGTACAAATATAATCCTGCAGTTATTATCGCAGGAGATGTTGGTGAGGAAGTTTGGGCAGCAACCGATGGAAAAGTAACTTCCATCAAAGAGGATGCACAGACAGGAACAACTGTGACGGTGGATTTGGGTGACGGATTCGAAGCCATATATGGTCAGTTAGGTGAACTTCATGTAAAAGAAGGTGACCGCATAGAAGAAGGAGTCTTAATCGGATATCTTGGAGAGCCAACAAAATATTACAGTGTGGAAGGATGTAATCTGTATTTTCAGTTGCTGAAAGATGGAGAAGCCGTAGATCCACTGCATTATTTGGATGTATAAAGGAAAAGGTGCGTTTCA
>JAZOMR010000229.1:0-4186 GCA_045654105.1 Faecalimonas sp.
CAGGTTGTTGTGCATGTGAAAGAAAACCATTAAGAAATCTCGTTTTGAGATTGAAACAAGATGTGTTGTGTGTTATACTAAACATATAATAAAAAAGAAAGAAGGTGGATATTATGACAATAATTAAACCTATTCAAGCCACTCCGGTATTGAATAAGCGAGATTCAGCTAAGTTGGTTTCGCAAATAAAGCCCCCTACAAAAGAAGCTCAAAAAAGAAATAATCTACTGTGTAATATCCTAGCCGGTATTCGAGAAAGATGAATTATTTAAAAGAGAAAGACCTTTTAGATATTGAACAAAATGTGAGATTATTTTCTGTTGATGAGATAGAAGATATCTCACATTATTTGTTTGACAGTAAGATTGAAGAATACAATGAGTTTCTTAAAAAAGCGAAGCTATTTTCAAATCTGAATATTAGTAAAACATTTCTATTAGTACATAAGTACACCGATGAGCTGATTGCTTATATGACATTATCAGCAGATTCCATTAAATTAACAACTGAAGAAAAGTATATGCATGAAATAGGGAAAGTACCCTATGCATCTATAGCTGCACTAAAAATTGGGAAATTGGCAGTAAATAAAGGGTTAAGTGATATTGTAAAACGTAAAGGATATGGTTCCTTTATGTTGGACTTGGCCAGAGCATATGCTTTTGAAATGAACAAATTAGGTATAGCCTGTCGATTTATTACTGTTGATGCAGATATTGAATATGATGAGAATACACCTGATTTTTATAAGAAAAATGGATTTGTGGAAAATTTAAGTAACAGAAGTAGGAATGCAAGTCATACAATCAGTATGAGAAAAGATATTTTTTCGGATGATTAAAGTAGCGTATGTGAAGGGGTAAATGCTTATAAAAAAAGACTGTTAATAAAGTAAAATTATATTACTTCAATAACAGTCTTTTTTACAGCCGAAAATGGGACTCGAACCCACGACCTACGCATTACGAATGCGTCGCTCTACCAACTGAGCCATTTCGGCAAGTGCCATTTGCCACAAGCATTAGTATACTTGTAAAAACTTTCAAAGTCAAGAATTTGTTGACAAATAAATTGGTAGTGCTAGAATTAAAATCATATTATGGGAAAGTAGGAAATGCCAATGATTCGCATGGAATTAGGAAAAAACAGCTACAACATAGAACTGGAAAGGGGAAACCTAAATAGAGCGTCTGAATTATTAAACTTAGACCGCAAAGTGATGATTATCACCGATGAGGGTGTTCCAATTCAATATGCTGAGAAAATAGCTAAACAAAGCAAGGAAGCATACATAAAAGTAGTTCCGCAGGGTGAGGAAAGCAAGTCGCTGCAGACAGCGGAAGAGATTCTAACAGATATGCTCAAGTATCAATTCAGCCGCAAGGATTGCGTGGTAGCAGTAGGCGGTGGCGTTGTCGGAGACCTTGGCGGATTTGTGGCTTCTCTTTATATGCGAGGCGTTGATTTCTATAATATTCCGACTACCCTATTGGCACAAGTGGATTCTTCCATTGGCGGGAAAACGGCGGTAAATCTGGCAGGAATTAAAAATATAATCGGCGCATTTTATCAACCGAAGGCAGTATTGATTGACCCAGATACATTGGATACCTTGCCAGAGCGTCAGCTTGTTAACGGCTTGTTTGAAGCAATCAAAATGGGTGCCACGAATGACAAGGAATTATTTGATTTATTCCTGAATGATGAATGGAAAGAAAATCTTGACCTGATTATTGAGAAAGCCTTATTAGTTAAAAAATATGTGGTAGAGCAGGATGAAAAGGAAAGTCACCTGCGAAAAATCTTAAACTTTGGTCATACCATTGGGCATGGATTTGAAAGCGCAGCTCACGGAAGATATTTGCATGGAGAATGCGTGGCACTTGGTATGTTATACATGAGTAGCGAAGAAGTGCAGGAGCAACTGTGTGAGATTTATGAAAACTTAGGCTTTGAGCTTCCGGAATTTTATTCCTTTAATCTGGAAGAAGTAAAAGAAGCGATTCTTCACGATAAAAAAGCAAGTAACAGCAATTGTTCTGTCGTATATGTATCGGAGATTGGAAATGGAAGTATAGAAGAGTGGCCGATGGAAGCGGTGCTCGAAAGATTGGAGTTTTAAGCGATGAAAAATGTATTTGGAAATAGTATTACAGTAACATTATTTGGTGAAAGCCATGGGGAGCAGATTGGAGCAGTCCTTGATGGAATTGCACCTGGTATTGAGATTGACATGGATTTTATCCGTAAGCAGTTAGAGCTTCGCAGACCGCATGGAAAGATTTCTACTCAGCGTGTTGAGACAGATGAGCCGCATATTGTGAGTGGTGTGTTTGAAGGAAAAACCACAGGTACTCCGATCTGTATTCTTTTTGAAAATAGCAATACAAAGAGCAAGGATTATGCAAAAACAAAGAATCTGATGCGCCCGGGACACGCAGATTTTACGGCAATTGAGAAATATCATGGCTATGCAGATTATCGTGGAGGCGGACATTTTTCAGGAAGAATTACGACACCGATTGTTGCTGTTGGAGCAATCCTAATCAAGGCATTGCAGAACAAAGGCATTTACATTGGAAGTCATATTCGAAAATGCGGTCCGATTAAGGATAGAGAATTTGGTGATTATGCGCAAGATATTGCAGACTTGGGCAACAAACTGTTTCCTGTATTAGATAAAAAAGCAGCAGAAGATATGCATGCCTATATGGTAAGTGCAGCGGAGGAAGGCGACAGTGTTGGCGGTGTCTTGGAAACCGTAGTAACTGGTGTTCCTTCCGGTGTTGGTGAGCCTTGGTTTGACTCTATGGAAAGTATGCTTTCGCATGCACTATTTAGCGTCCCAGCCGTAAAAGGCGTGGAGTTTGGTGAAGGATTTGCTTTCGCTAACATGAAAGGTAGTGAGGCCAATGATGCCTTCGAAGTCAAGGATGGAAAAGTGGTGACGAAGACCAACCACAACGGTGGAATTAATGGTGGTATTACAAATGGAATGCCAATTCGATTTAACACGGTGGTAAAACCAACCGCATCTATTTATAAAAAACAAGAAACTGTTAATATAGAGACCATGGAAAATGAAATCCTGCAGATTCATGGAAGACATGACCCTGCAATTATTCATCGTGCGAGAGTGGTAGTGGATAGCATGACAGCGATTGTGCTGGCAGATATGTTGACAGTACGTTACGGGACAGACTGGCTTTTAGGAGAAAAATAACATGAAAGTAACGATTAATCGGGGAAGGGCACAAGGAAATGTGCTCGCACCACCGTCGAAAAGTATGGCTCATCGTCTTTTGATGGGAGCAGGGCTTTCTGACGGAATTTCGGTCATTCAAAATATTGATTTAAGTGAAGATATCAAGGCTACACTTGGGATGTTAGAAGCACTTGGGGCTGAGTATAGGATAGAAGACTGCAAGGTTACTATGAAGGGGATAGGCGGCCAAAAATTGCAGACAGAGCAGTTGCTAGACAGTAAGGAAAGTGGAAGTACTTTGCGCTTCTTTATTCCACTCGTTTTGACAGGAGGCGCGGCTGCAGAGTTTACCGGCGCCCAGCGTTTGTTTGAACGCCCACTTGGGATTTATGAAGATATTTGCAAGGCGCAGGGAATCTTGTTTAGAAAAGGTGAGACGGGACTAAAGGTAGAAGGACAGTTACAGGCATCGCATTATAAGATACCTGGTAATATTAGCAGCCAATTTATTACAGGGCTTTTATATGCACTCCCTTTGTTAGAGGAGGACAGTGTTTTAGAGGTACTTCCGCCAGTTGAAAGTAAGGCCTATATTGCAATGACAATGGAAGCTCTGAAGACTTTTGGAATTGAAATTTATCAGGAAGAAAACACATACTATATCAAAGGAAATCAAACCTATCAGGCAAAAGATGTAACCGTAGAGGGAGATTATTCCAACGCGGCATTTTTGGATGCATTTAATCTTATTGGAGGAAATGTAAACGTATCTGGGCTTCGGGCAGACAGTCTGCAGGGAGACCAGATTTATAAAGAATATTATGAAGTGTTGAAAACGGAAAATCCGGTTCTGGATATTGCAGAATGCCCGGATTTGGGACCAATTTTGATTGGTCTTGCAGCCGCCCTGCATGGTGCACGTTTTACAGGTACAAAGCGTTTGCAAATCAAAGAAAGCGACCGTGGTGCAGTGATGGCGGA
>JAZOMR010000230.1:0-5892 GCA_045654105.1 Faecalimonas sp.
CGAATGAAGGTTTATCCGGAAACTTTTGGAACCGCGTTTCAAGAGTATAAAGATAGACTTATAAAAAGAGGTGTAACATTCGTTGAGAATGAGAATGTTGATTTCAATTGGGATGGCTGTCAGGTAAAAATACATGGTTTGGAAATTCCGGTTAAGTATTATAAAAAGTTTTGCAAACAAACCTTACCGGTTGATGTTGTGAGAGAACAGATTGGTGAACCGGAAGCAGATTGCTACAACATTCTACTTGCCCATAATCCAACTTACACCAAGACATATTTGGAATGGGGCGCAGATTTGGTTCTGTCCGGACATTTTCATGGTGGTGTAGTTCGCATTCCGAAACTCGGAGGAATTATTACACCGCAATGGCATATGTTTCCTGAATTTTCTGGAGAATTAACATTGAAAGACGGAAAACATGTTGTTGTAAGTAAAGGCTTAGGAACACATACGATAAAAGTACGTTTCTTAAATCCAGCAGAAATCGTAGTTCTGCATATTGGTTGCTAAAGCGACCGAAAGGAACCGCCAGTGGCGAGTTCAGTAACCGGAGATGAAAGATAGATGGAGGTACACATGGGAATCCCTGTGAAATTAGAAGCATTTGAAGGTCCTTTGGATTTGTTGCTTCATTTGATTGAGAAAAATAAAGTAGATATTTACGACATTCCGATTGTGGAGATTACCAATCAGTATATGGAATATATCCGTGCCATGCAGGAAAAAGACTTGAATATCATGAGTGAATTTCTTTTGATGGCAGCTACCCTTTTGGATATTAAGTGCAGAATGCTTCTTCCAGCCGAAGTCAATGAAGATGGTGAAGAAGAAGATCCAAGAGCGGAATTGGTTGAACAGTTATTGCAGTACAAGATGTATAAATATATGTCTTACGAGCTAAAAGATAGACAGATGGACGGCGCACTTTTGATGTACAAGGAACCAACCATTCCGGATGAGGTGAAAGCATACGAACCACCGGTTGACTTGGATGCGTTGTTTGATGGTGTAACCTTGGCGCAGTTAAACAATATTTTTAAAGATATTATGAAACGTCAGGTAGATAAAATTGACCCTGTGCGTAGTGCATTTGGTAAGATTGAAAAAGAAGAAGTAACCGTTGAAGATAAGTTAGAATACTTAAATACCTATATCACATCACATAAGAAATTTAGTTTTCGCGATTTGATGAAAAAACAAAAGTCTAAGACACAGCTTGTTGTAACATTTTTGGCGATTTTAGAAATGATGAAGATGGGTAAAATCTGGGTAGAACAAGAGAAGACATTTGATGATATTGTGATTACGTCAAAGGTTTAGATGAGGTGCAAAAGTGGAAATTAAGAAAATAGAAAGTATCATAGAAGCAATTTTATTTACGATGGGGGATTCTGTGGAAGCTAGCAGAATTGCAAAGGTAATAGAGCAGGATACAGCTACAACTAAGAAAATTATTCGTAACATGATGATGCGCTACGAAGAGGAAGACCGAGGAATCCGCATTTTGGAATTAGAAGATTCTTACCAAATGTGCACAAAGAAAGAGATGTATGAATATCTGATTCAGATTGCAAAACAGCCAAGACGATATCATTTAACCGATGTTGTATTAGAAACTTTGTCTATTATTGCGTATAAACAACCGGTTACCAGATTGGAAATTGAGAAAATCAGAGGTGTTAAATCTGATCACGCTGTAAACAAATTGATTGAATATGATTTGATTGCTGAGGTAGGAAGATTGGATGCTCCAGGCCGTCCGATTTTATTCGGAACAACCGAAGAATTTCTGCGACGTTTCAGCGTACAGTCAGTTGATGAGCTTCCGAAGATTGCACCGGAAAAAATGGAAGATTTCAAAGCAGAAGTGGAAGATGAAATGCAACTCAAATTGGATTTAGAATAGCATGTGAAAACTACATAAAGCATATAATGTCAGAAACGGATGATATGAGGAAATCATATGAAACGCTTTCTGGCATTTTTTTTGTCTTTGATACTGATATGTGGGGTTAACGTACAAGCAGAAGGAAATAATGAGTCTACGGATATATATGCGCAAGTTGCAAAAATAGAGGAACCGGCAAGCTTATATGCGCAGGCGGCCGTACTTATGGATGCAGATAGTGGGCGGGTATTATTTCATAAAAACGGAGAAGAAGTTCTGGCAAATGCAAGTACGACAAAAATTATGACTTGTATACTTGCTTTAGAGGAAGGAAAATTAGAAGATGTTGTAACTGTGTCAGAAAATGCGGTCGTTCAGCCAAGGGTGCATTTAGGAATGCAAAAAGGAGAACAATTTGTATTAAGAGATTTATTGTATTCCTTAATGCTGGAATCTCATAATGACTCCGCAGTAGCCATTGCAGAGCATATAGCAGGAACAACAGAAGAATTTGCAAAAATGATGAATAAAAAAGCAAAAAAGATTGGCTGCAGGAATACATATTTTATCACACCGAATGGGTTGGATGAGGTTGATGAAAAAGGAAGTCATTCAACAACAGCCACAGACCTTGCAAAGATTATGAGTTATTGTATTATGGAGTCTGAACAAAAAGATATGTTTATAACAATAACAGGTACTCCAAATCACAGCTTTTCTAACGTGGCAGGGACACGAAATTTTAGTTGCTCAAACCACAATTCTTTTTTGACTATGATGGAGGGTGCATTCTCCGGAAAAACAGGGTTTACAGGAAAAGCAGGGTATTGTTATGTTGGAGCGTTGGAAAGAGACGGGAGAACCTTTGTGGTGGCTCTTCTTGCGTGTGGATGGCCGAATAATAAAAATTATAAATGGGCTGACACGAGAAAATTAATGGAGTATGGGGTGGAAAATTTCTCATACCGGTCAGTAGATGAAAAGATTGAATTACCAATAGTGCCAATAGAAAATGGAGTACCATCCAGTGACAGTATTTTTGATAAAGCATATGTGAATTTGGAGGTTGACTATGGAACCGAAAATGATTTTTCGTTCTTACTGCGAGATGATGAAAAAATAGAACTAAAAACCACTTATAACGAAAAACTAACGGCACCTTTGAAGAAGGGGGAAAGTGTGGGTAAAATTAGTTATTATTTAGATGGAAATATGTTGAAGGAGTATTCGATTATTATTACAGAACATGTTGAAGAACGCAGTATAGTGTGGGCTTTTGAAAAGATTGCAAAAATGTATTTTTGTTTTTTGCAAGTTACGGTGTAAATAGACAAAACAGTCAAGTACACCGTAAAACGTCGAAATACACCTCAAAACGCAGAAAAAATTACGGTGTGTTTTCTGCAAAATAAGAAACACACCGTAAATATTAAATTGCCCTTGTATATATTTTAAGCCATGTCCGTTCATCATCGTTAAGATATGGTGAAACAGTATCAAATACTAGCTTGTGATATGCGTTTAGTTGTGATTTTTCATCTTCTCGAAGAAGAGAAGTGTCAATTGCATCCAAGTCAAATGGAACATAGGTAAGGACTTCGAAGTACATAAATTGACCATACTCATTCTCGACATCTCTTCTTACAAGCAATTCGTTTTCCAAGCGGATTCCGTGGGAGCCTTCTACATAGAGCCCCGGCTCGTTGGTAACTACCATGCCATGTTCTAAGTTCCAAGTCGCTTCGTGAAGTCCCTGCCAACTGATGCGGGCAGATGTTTCATGGATGCTGAGCAGGTATCCAACACCATGTCCTGTTCCGTGTTTGTAATCCAGGCCATCATTCCATAAATATTGTCTTGCCAGGATGTCAACATTTTGACCGGTACAACCATACAAGAATTTTGCGTTTGAAAGAGCAAGATTTCCACGAAGCACGTTAGTAAAATCACGTTTTAAAGAAGCGCTAATTTCACCAACAGCGTAGGTTCTTGTAATATCTGTAGAACCCTCCATATAATTTCCACCTGTATCACTTAAATACAGTGAACCTTCTTTTAATTCCACATTGGTTTCTTCAGAGGAAGAATAGTGGCACATGGCCGCATTGGAACCAAATGCACTAATTGGGTCAAAACTTGGCCAGAGAAAATGTTCTTGTTCTTTGCGAAGATTGTAAAGCATATCTGATGCACTGAGTTCTGTAATGGTTTCTTTTCCAATTGTGTTTTTGAGCCAATACATAAACTTCGTATGAGCTACCGCATCTTTTATGTGGGCTTTTTTGATGTTTTCTATTTCTGTATCATTTTTGACAGCTTTCATTAGGATGCAAGGATTCAGTTCTTCCACACATTTTACTGAATCAGGGATGCTGTGATATAACGTATAATTTAAACGCGCAGGGTCAAGTAACACCACATCATCAGAAGACAGATTTTGTGTAAATGCATACACATCATTGTAAGGATGCAAAATGATATTGTTGTTTGCAAACTCACATTTGATTTCATCAGATAATTTTGCTTCGTTGATAAATAAATGTACACAGTCAAGCGTAACAACTGCATAGCAGAGTACAACCGGTGTATAAGCAACATCACTTCCGCGCATGTTTAATAACCAAGCAATGTCATCCAAAGTGATTAGGAGATGGGCAGTTGCTTTCGCTTTTCGCATTTCTTCCCGAACACGCTCTAACTTACTTGCAGTCGATTCCCCTGTGTAATTATCATCTAATAGAAAAACCGGTTTTTCTGACATGGAAGGGCGATTGCTCCAGATTTCATCAATCAGGTCAATATTTGCTTCAATTTGAACGTTCTTGTATGCAAATTTTTCTGCATATTCCTTTCCTTTTGACATGGCTATGACACGTCCATCAAACCCAAGTACACCGTTTTCCGGCAAAGCAGCTTCTAAATATTCCTCAACGGTTGGGACATCAGGATTCCCCATTTTATAGAGCTTGATGCCACTTCCGGCAAGCTCATTTTCTGCCTGAATAAAATAGCGCCCATCTGTCCATAGTCCGGCTTCTGTTTGGGTAATAACAGCAGTGCCAGCTGAGCCGGTAAAGCCAGTGATAAATTCGCGTGCTTTGAAATAATCGCCAACATATTCACTTTGGTGATTGTCTGATGATGGAACAATATATACATCTATATTTTTTTCTGACATCAGATGTCGTAACATATTTATTCGTTCTTGTACAGTCATTGTTAATACCTCACAATCAATTATATTTTGTCAACACATTGTACCATATTGCCTGGGCATTCACAAGATTTTGGTGTTGGGCGTATGCAATTTTTTGATATGATAATACCTAATTTTTTCTTGTATTTGGAGTGTGGAATAGGCATTTTTTCATCTATGCCCAATGATTTAGCAAAAATCTTGCAAAATTACATTGTTTTGTATAGTTGTATGTTTATTATTTTATCTATGCCTAAACTTATAGGTAGTAATTTGGAAGAAATATGTTATATGCCTAACCCGTAGGTAGAAAAGTTAAGAAAATCTGCATATGCCTAACCCGTAGGCAGAAAAGTCAAGAAAATCTGTATGTGCCTAACCCCTAGCCAACAGAAGGCAAGAAAATATGTATATGACTAATGTTCGAACATGAATAATAATATATTGCAAAATTTAACGAAGATTTTACAAAATTTCGACAGAAAAAGGTTTGCCTATTTTTGACAGTTGCATTATAATAGATAATGGCTGAAAATTTTTTATTAAATATAAATGGAGGGCTTAACTTATGAGCAATGCAACATCTAACAACCTTGCAAGTACAAGAATTGCCGCTTTACTTGATGAGGGAAGCTTTGTTGAAATCGGTGGCGCTATTACAGCAAGAACAACAGATTTTAACATGCAGCAAAAAGAGACTCCTGCAGACGGTGTTATTACCGGTTATGGAGTAATTGATGGCAACTTAGTGTATGTTTATAGCCAGGACGCAACCGTTTTAAAAGGTTCTATCGGTGAAATGCAT
>JAZOMR010000231.1:0-8733 GCA_045654105.1 Faecalimonas sp.
ATCAGCGGTGTGGCAACCCTTGCAAAAATGTTAAATCCAAAGATTCAGGTAATTGGGGTAGAACCGATTGAAGCAGCAAGTATGTCTGCATCTTTAGAAGCGGGAGAGGTAGTTACACTTGATAGTGCAAATACGATTGCTGATGGTACTGCAGTAAAAACAGTTGGCGTAAATGCATTAAAATATGTAAAAGATAATGTGGATATGATGCTCACTGTAGAAGATGACGAGCTTATCGGCGCATTTCTTGATATGGTAGAAAATCATAAAATGGTTGTGGAAAATTCCGGACTTCTTACGGTAGCTGCATTAAAGCAGTTAGACTTAAGAGGAAAGAAAGTTGTTGCAATCCTAAGCGGTGGAAACATGGATGTGATTACCATGTCCTCAATCGTACAGCATGGATTGATTCAGAGAGACAGAATCTTCTCTGTGTCCGTATTACTTCCAGATAAGCCGGGTGAATTGGTACGTGTAGCTGACACAATTGCAAAAGCACAGGGTAATGTTATTAAATTGGAGCATAACCAGTTTGTCAGCACAAATCGTAATGCGGCCGTGGAGCTTCGTATCACATTAGAATCCTTTGGAACAGAACATAAGAGAGAGATTCTAAAAGCGTTGGAAGACAACGGTTATAAGCCAAAAAGCATTAGTGCGAAGTTATATTAATGAAATAGCGTTTAACTACGGTGTGAAATAAAGATATACTTATACGCACCGTAGTTTTTAAATTAAGGGGGAAATATGGAATTTAGAAAACCTATAAAAGGGGAAATCTACAAACATTTCAAAGGTAATCTATATGAAGTGCTTGCAATTGCAAAGCATACAGAGACAATGGAAGAAATGGTAGTTTACAAAGAAGTTGATGGAGAAGCAACCTACGCAAGACCATTAGAAATGTTTGTAAGTAAAGTAGATAAGGAAAAGTATCCTGATGTTCTTCAAACCTATCGTTTTGAACTACAGGATGCAGCTACAAAACTTTCGATAATGGACTTTTTGGACTTATCTACTGCAACAGAAAAGATTCAGTATCTTGAAATCATGAAAGATGAATTAACGGAAGAGTTTGTTGGACTTGTTGCACAGTGCCTTGAATTCGTTGAGAATGATGGTTCTTTGGAAGACAGATATCATGCGTTAGTGAAATATTTGCGAACTGTGCAACGTTATGAGATTAGAAGATAGGATTGTTAGCATTGAAAAATAATCATAGATATGTTAAAGTAAACCGATAAGCAAGTATATGATAGAACAAATTTGGGAGGGAACCAAAATGGATAAGATTAAAATGACAACACCTTTAGTAGAAATGGATGGAGATGAAATGACCAGAATTCTCTGGCAAATGATTAAAGACGAATTATTGACTCCATTTATAGAGTTAAATACAGAATACTACGACTTGGGATTGGAACACAGAAACGAAACAAATGACCAAGTAACTGTGGACTCTGCAAATGCAACGAAAAAATACGGTGTAGCTGTAAAATGTGCAACGATTACACCGAACGCTGCTCGTATGACAGAGTATGATTTAAAAGAAATGTGGAAGAGTCCAAACGGAACCATCCGTGCTATGTTAGACGGAACAGTTTTCCGTACACCGATTATTGTAAAAGGAATTGAGCCATGTGTGAAGAATTGGAAGAAGCCAATCACAATCGCAAGACATGCATATGGTGATGTGTATAAGAATACAGAAATGATTATTCCGGGACCGGGAAAAGTAGAGCTTGTTTACACAGCAGAAGATGGAGCAGAAACACGTGAAGTGGTTCACAACTATACAAAAGCAGGTATTGCACAAGGTATGCACAACATTGATGATTCTATCGAAAGCTTTGCAAGAAGCTGCTTTAACTATGCGTTAGATTTAAAACAAGATTTATGGTTTGCAACAAAGGATACGATTTCAAAGAAATATGACCATACATTTAAAGATATTTTCCAGGAAATCTTTGATAAAGAGTATGCAGATAGATTTAAGGAAGCAGGTATTACATACTTCTATACTTTGATTGACGATGCTGTAGCACGTGTAATGAAAGCAGAAGGTGGATTCATCTGGGCATGTAAGAACTATGATGGAGACGTAATGAGTGATATGGTATCTTCGGCATTTGGTTCCCTTGCAATGATGACATCTGTTCTTGTATCGCCACAAGGCTACTATGAATATGAAGCTGCTCATGGTACAGTTCAACGTCACTACTACAAGCACTTAAAAGGCGAGGAGACATCAACAAACTCTGTTGCAACTATCTTTGCTTGGACAGGTGCCCTTCGTAAACGTGGTGAATTAGATGGAAATCAAGAATTAATGAATTTTGCAGATAGATTGGAAAAAGCAACCCTTTCTACGATTGAAAGCGGTAAGATGACAAAAGATTTGGCACTGATTACTTCGTTAGAAAATGTAACTGTGCTTAATTCGGAAGAATTTATTAAAGAAATTAGAAAGACATTAGAAAACTAGAGGTTAAATAAATTGAGAAAACTGGCTTTAAGCGATGACATTCTATTGAAAATTGAAAAACCAGCCCGTTATATTGGAAATGAAGTAAACTCTGTTATGAAGAATAAAAAGGAAGTCGATGTTCGTTTTGCTTTTGTGTTTCCGGATGTTTACGAGATTGGTATGTCACATCTGGGTATCCAGATTCTTTATGATATGTTAAATCGTAGAGATGACGTATGGTGCGAACGAGTGTATTCTCCTTGGACGGATTTGGATAAGATTATGCGAGAAGAGAAGATTCCACTTTTTGCATTGGAATCTCAAGATCCAATTAAGGATTTCGACTTTATCGGCATTACCATTCAATACGAAATGTGCTACACCAATATCTTGCAGATTCTTGATCTTGCACAGATTCCGATATTTGCAAAAGACCGTACGGAAGAACATCCAATTGTAATCGGCGGTGGTCCATGTACTTATAACCCAGAGCCGCTTGCGGATTTCTTCGATATTTTTTACATCGGTGAAGGCGAGACAGAGTTTTATAATTTGCTAGACCAATATAAGGAATGGAAATCATCCGGAAAATCTAGAAAAGAATTTTTGGAAATGGCGGCCGAGATTCCAGGGCTTTATGTACCTTCATTCTATGATGTGTCATACAATGATGACGGAACCATTTGCTCCTTTGAGCCAAACAATGAGCATGCAAAACCAATAATTCAGAAACAGATTGTAATGGATGTTTCCGATACTTATTATCCGGAAAAACCGGTTGTACCGTTTATTAAGGCAACTCAGGATAGAGTGGTACTTGAAATCCAACGTGGCTGTATTCGTGGATGCCGTTTTTGTCAGGCAGGTATGCTATATCGTCCGACCAGAGAACGAGATGTGGAGGTCTTGAAAGACTATGCATATAAAATGTTAAAGAACACTGGACATGAGGAAATATCTTTGAGTTCCCTTAGCTCCAGTGATTACTCGCAGCTACAAGAATTGGTTACATTTTTAATTGATGAGTTTAAAGGAAAGGGAATCAATATTTCCCTGCCATCCCTTCGAATTGATGCATTTTCATTGGATGTTATGAGCAAGGTGCAGGATGTGCGAAAGAGTTCTTTGACTTTTGCGCCGGAAGCCGGCTCTCAAAGACTACGTAATGTAATTAACAAAGGACTTACAGAGGAAATCATACTAGAAGGTGCCGGACAAGCATTTGAAGGCGGATGGACCCGTGTAAAATTATATTTTATGTTGGGGTTACCAACAGAAACCGAAGAGGATATGAAGGCAATTGCACATTTGGCGGAAAAGATAGCAAAACGCTACTATGAGATTCCGAAAGACCAAAGAAACGGAAAATGCCAGATTGTTGCAAGTACGTCCTTCTTTATTCCTAAGCCATTTACACCGTTCCAATGGGCGACCATGTTAAATAAAGAAGATTATATTGCAAAAGCAAATGTCGTGAATCATGAAATGAAAGCACAACTTAATCATAAAAGTTTGAAATACAACTGGCATGAAGCAGATGTAACTGTTTTAGAAGGTGTATTTGCCCGTGGGGACAGACGCGTGTCTAAGGTCTTACTAGAAGCTTATAAGCTTGGATGTATCTATGATTCATGGGGCGAACATTTCCGTTATGACTTGTGGATGCAGGCCTTTGAAAATACAGGTGTTGATGTGGCGTTTTATAACCTTCGTGAACGTGATTTGGATGAAATTCTTCCATGGGATTTCATTGATATCGGTGTATCAAAAGAATTTTTGAAGCGTGAGTGGAAGAATGCGTTAGCGGAAAAAGTGACACCAAACTGTCGTATGCAATGTGCCGGCTGTGGTGCGATGAGTTTTGGAGGAGGTGTGTGCTTTGAAAGCTAGAATTAAGTTTCGTAAATATGGTTGTATGAAATTTATCGGACACCTTGATATCATGCGTTTCTTCCAAAAAGTAATGAGACGTGCAGATATTCCCATTGCATTTACCGGTGGGTTTAGCCCTCACATGATTATGTCATTTGCCAATCCTTTGGGAGTTGGTGTGACAAGTGATGGGGAATATTTTGACATTGAATTGACGGAAGAAATCGATATGAAGGCTGCTGTGGTTCGCATGAACCAGGTAGTGGTTGAAGGCATTGATATTGTAAATATGGTACCGATTTCGGATGATAAGAAACAGACGGGTATGTCTATTGTGGCTGCCGCTGATTATTTGTCATCTTTAAAGAGTGGAATATTTCCAGAGGATTGGAAAGAGAAGGCGACGCAGTTTATGAATCAGCCAACTATTTCTATTCTTAAGAAAACGAAGAAAAGTGAAAAAGAAGTAGATATCAAACCTATGATATACAGCTTTGAAGTGCGTGATGAAAGTGTCTATATGCAGGTTGCAACCGGCAGCGTGGAGAATTTAAAGCCGGAGCTTGTCATGCAGGCACTTGGCAGTTTCTTGGGTGTAGATTTGGAAACTGTTTCCTTTGCTCATCATCGTTTGGATGTATATGCGAATATAGGAACAGAAGAAAAGAAAGAATTCGTAAGTTTGGATCAGGTAAAAGAATGAATCGAAAACTGATTATTACAAAATTAAGAGAAAAAATAATAACCACTGTTTTGGAAAATGAAAAGATTGTAGAATTTCATTGCTCTAAAGAGAATGAAACTCAAGGAATTCAACTTGGCAATATCTATGTGGGTCGTGTAAAAAATATTGTTGCAAATATTAATGCGGCATTTATTGAAGTTATGCCAGGCGAGGAATGTTATTATGCCATGGATGAAAATCCAACACCAATTTTCACAAAGAAAATTGGAAAGAAGCCTTTATGCATTGGCGATGAACTTTTGGTTCAGATTTCTAAGGAAGCGGTGAAAACAAAAGCGCCAACTGTAACAAGCAAGTTAAATTTGACCGGTAAATATGCAGTTCTAACTTATGGAGATACACGAGCAGGTGTTTCAAATAAGATAGATAAATCAGAAAAAGAACGTCTGCTGGAATTGGCAAAATCCTATACAACAGAGGAATACGGTGTTATCATGCGTACCAATGCAAAGGATGCTGATAATGAGATGTTGAAAGGAGAATTGCAACGTCTTTTACAAGAGTATGAGACGTTAGTATCTCAGGCGCCAACAAGAATTTGTTTTTCAACCTTAAGAAGTGCGCCAAAGGAATATTTAACAGAACTTCGAAATATTTATCAAGAGGGATTGACAGATATTGTAATTGAGGATAAAGTGATTTACCAAGAAGTAAAAGAGTTCTTAACAAAAGAACAGCCTGAGGATTTGGATAAACTTCGATTGTATGAGGACAAACTATTGCCTCTATATAAGTTGTACAGTATTGAATCACATTTGGCAAATGCTTTAAAAGAATATGTATGGCTTAAATCCGGTGCATATTTGGTGATTCAACCGACGGAAGCATTAACTGTAATTGATGTAAATACTGGAAAGTGCATCAGCAAGAAAAAAGATGATGAAACATATCTGAAAATCAACACAGAAGCAGCGAAAGAGGCTGCAAGACAGATTCGCCTAAGAAATTTGTCAGGAATTATCTTAGTTGACTTTATTAATATGGATAATAAGGAATCCATGGATGTGTTACTGGAACTTTTCGAGAAAGAATTGAAGAAAGATCCAATTGCAACAACACTTGTTGATGTCACAAAACTACAGTTAGTTGAAGTTACAAGGAAAAAAGTAAGACGTCCGCTTCATGAAGTGATGTCTTAAGGAGGAATATAAACATGAAAAAGGTAGTAAAATTTGGTGGCAGCTCTCTTGCCAGTGCAGAGCAGTTTAAAAAAGTAGGAGATATTATCCGTGCAGAAGAAAGCAGGAGATATGTAGTGCCATCTGCACCAGGCAAGCGTTTTTCCGCAGATACAAAGGTAACAGATATGTTGTACCAATGTTATGGTGCCGCAGAAGACGAAAAGGATTTTTCGGCTCAATTAGAAGCAATCAAAGCAAGATATAACGAGATTATTGAAGGGCTTGAACTTGATTTATCCTTGGATAACGAGTTTAAGGTAATCAAAGAAAACTTTGCAAAGCAAGCAGGAAGTGATTACGCTGCATCCCGTGGTGAATACTTGAATGGTATTATCATGGCAAATTATCTTGGATATGAGTTTATTGATGCTGCAGATGTGATTTTCTTTGATGAAGAGGGACGTTTTGATGACGTAAAGACTAACGAAATTTTATCTGCAAAATTAGCACAGATAGAGAGAGCAGTCATCCCAGGATTCTATGGTGCTATGCCAGATGGAAGTATTAAAACGTTTTCAAGAGGCGGCTCTGACCTTACCGGTTCTATTGTTGCGAAAGCTGCCGGTGTAGATTTGTACGAAAACTGGACAGACGTTTCCGGATTTATGATTGCAGACCCTCGCATTATTAACAACCCAAAGACAATCGAGGCGATTACATACAAAGAATTACGAGAACTTTCCTATATGGGTGCTACCGTACTTCATGAAGATGCTATTTTCCCTATTCGCAAGGAAGGTATTCCAATTAACATCCGTAATACAAATGCACCGGAGGATAACGGAACCTTGATTGTAGAAGCAACATGCAGACATCCGAAATACACAATTACAGGTATTGCAGGAAAACAAGGTTTTGCATCAATTACCATTGAAAAAGCAATGATGAACTCAGAAGTTGGCTTCTGTCGTAAGGTGCTTCAGGTATTTGAAGATAATGGAATATCGATTGAACATATGCCTTCGGGAATTGATACGATGACCGTATTTGTTCATCAATCAGAATTTGAAGAAAAAGAACAGAAGGTACTTGCCGGTATTCATCAGGCAGTTCAACCGGACAATATAGAACTAGAATCCGATTTATCCTTGATTGCTATCGTAGGACGTGGTATGCGTTCGAAACGTGGTACATCCGGACGCGTTTTCTCAGCTCTTGCACATTCTCATGTGAACGTGAAAATGATTGACCAAGGTTCCAGTGAGTTAAATATCGTTGTTGGTGTACGCAATCATGATTTTGAAAATGCAATCAAGGCATTGTATGATATATTTGTAACTACAAGATTATAAAAGTTACGAAAAGGTTACAAAAATTACAAAAAATGTTGACGATTTATGCGCTCTCGTATAAAATGAAAAAGCACGTATGTTTAAATATACGAGAGAGGAATGGAAATGAAAGCATATATTCGTCAACATTTTAAAATTATTACAATTGTAACAGCTGTTATAGTATGTACCTGTTTGGGTATTGCAAGTCCTGTAATTATTGCAAAAATGCAACCGGTTCTTTCAGAGGAATTAAAGGTTGTATCTTTTGAAATGGAAAAGGATGTATATGAATATACAGGCGAAGAGATTGAGCCTAAAATTGTTAAAATAGCATTTGAAAATTCAAAAAATGAAAAATTAGTGAAAAAGTCCGATGAGATTAGTATTAAAAAATACATAGATAATCAAAATGTTGGACAGGCAAGTGTGGAAATTAGTGTAACTGGTTATCAAGGAACTATAGTGCTTGATGATGCGTTTATCATTCGTCCAGCGAAAGCAAATGGAATACAGATTGTCTCAGCCTCACGTGAGATGATTGAATTGAAGTGGGATGAGGTGTCAGGTGCAGACAGTTATTCGCTGTATCGCAGTACGGACAACGGACAACAATTTGCGTTGCTTGTTGAAAGTAAGGAATTGAGTTACCAGGATACAGACGTACAGCCAAATGCAATATATCAATATTATGTTTGTGCATCTGTCTTAATTGACGAACAAGTAGTGTTTGGTGATCCTTCCGATACAGTAAAACAGTATACGCCACTTGCGATTCCAGTTATTTCAGCGGTGAAAAACGCTTCGTATAACACCTTGCGTGTAGAATGGCCGGTTGTAGCTGGAGCTACTGGATATCAAGTGTATCGCAATACTGTAAAAGATGGAGAATACACCTTAATTTCTGAACTGACTGATGGAACAGTAACGTCTTATTCTGATGCAACATGTGAAGTGGGTAAGGTGTATTATTACTACATCAAAGCATGTCAGACGATAGAAGAAGTAAAAATATATGGAGATGCATCTGCAGTTGTTTCAGGAAGAACAACGCCGAATCGTGTTGGTTTGAGTGGACAATCAAGTGATGGTAATACGAAAGTTTCTTTGAGTTGGAAAAAAGTTTCTGGTGCGCAAGGATATGAAGTATACAAGAACAATAATTTGGTAAAAACAATTGATAATGCAGATACATTA
>JAZOMR010000232.1:0-3602 GCA_045654105.1 Faecalimonas sp.
GCGTTTAATTTTAAAGTACGGATTGTTACGCGGTCCCGTCCCGCGGATGGCTTCCTCAACTTCAAAACCCCCGTCGAAACCAGTACAAGCCCTAAAAGAAGCGCCTGGTTCGCAAACGTATTTGAATTATATATTATGGATATGGGAATGTCAAGGCTTTCAAATTGACAAAATTTGTCTCACATACTATCAATATATTCTTCTGCATACTTGGATGCAACTGCACCATCTGCCACGGCGGTTACAATCTGTCTGAGTGGTTTGTTTCTCATATCTCCAACTGCAAACACGCCTGGAATATTGGTTCTGGTTGTTTCATCCGCAGGTACATACCCTGCTTCATCCAACTCCACTTGTCCTTTGATTAATTCCGTATTTGGAACATTTCCGATTGCAACAAAGATACCATCACAGGCAACCATGCGGACAGAATCGTCCTTGCGACTCTTTACCTTCACACCTGTTACAAATTCATCTGCCAAAATTTCCACAATTTCGGAACTCCAGATAAATTCGATATTCTCTGTTTTTTCCAAAGATTCCATATATGTTTTGGATGCGCGAAGCTCATCCCTACGATGTACTAAGTATACCTTTTTACAAATCTTTGCAAGGAAAATAGCATCCGCAACTGCGGTGTTTCCACCACCCACAATGACAACCGTTTTGTCTTTGTAGAACATACCATCGCAGGTTGCACAGTAAGACACACCACGGCCTCTTAGATTTCTTTCATTTGGAAGACCTAGCTCTCGAGGGTATGCACCCAATGCTAAGATAATAGTCTTCGCCTGAAAGGTGTCTTTGGAGGTATGAATGAGTTTTGGATTCTTATCTAATTCCACGCTTTTTACTTCTGCAAGCTTTGTTTTCACTCCAAAACGCTCTGCACCTTTTTTCATCTGCATTCCAAGCTCAAATCCATTGATACCATCTACAAATCCCGGATAATTTTCCACGATTTCCGTTGTGGCCATCTGCCCACCTGGTGCAAATTTTTCAATTACCATAGCGGTAAGGTTCGCCCTGGCAGCATAAAGTGCTGCCGTATACCCAGCCGGACCTCCACCGATTATAATCACGTCAAAACAATTATTTTCCATCTTTTGTCTCCTACTCTACTCCGTTTTCTGCGAGCCATTCTTCTAATTCTTCCTGTGACATGGCACCCACAAATGTGGCTCTTGGTTCTGCTTCTCCTGTAAATAATTTGATTGTTGGAATACTCATAACACGATACTTCTGAGCCAATTCCACCGCTTCATCAATATCCACTTTTACGATTTTTAATCTGTTTGCGTAACTTTCTGCCACTTCATCAAGTACAGGCGCAAACATTTTACATGGCATGCACCAGTTTGCAAAAAAGTCAACCAATACCGGTGTCTGTGCATTTAAAACTTCCTGTTCAAAATTTGCTTTTGTCACCTTCATCATAATGAAATCCTCCTTAACCTTCTAACATTTTCAGGAACTCTTCCTCTGTGATAATCGGAATACCAAGCTCCTTTGCCTTTTTATTTTTGGATGATGTAGAATTTACATCATTGTTGATTAAATAATCCGTTTTGGAAGTTACTGAGCCGGTCACCTTACCGCCTTTGCTCTCAATCACTTCCTTCACTTCGTTTCGATTTGTGAAATGTTCTACGCTACCAGTGATAACAAACACCTTGTTTTCAAAGATTTGTTCTTCTGTATTCACCTCTTCTATTGGAATAACAAGTTCATCAAGCAAACGTTTTACTTCTTCCACATTTTTCTCTTTTGCAAAATATGCCACAAATGCATTTGCAAGTACTGGTCCAATCCCTGATACAGCCGCCAGCTCTTCCTCTGTTAACTGCATCATTCTGTCCATATCATATTTGAATTCTTTACATATAACTTTTGCATTTGCAAGCCCGATTCCTGCAATTCCCAGTCCATATATCAGGCGTGGCATTGTTGTAGTTCTTGCTGTTTCAATACTCTTTTGTAAATTCTCATAAGACTTTTCGCCAAAGCCTTCCATGGACTTAATTTCTTCTGCATACTGCTCCAAATGGAACATATCAGAATACACATGGATAAATCCTTTCGCAATGAACTTCTCCAAAGTCGCCTCGGAAAGTCCATCGATATTCAGCGCGTCACGACTTACAAATAATGCAAATGATTTCAAATGCTTCGCTGTACACTCCTCATTGGTACAATACAAGGCCTTCGCATCACTCACCTGACGAAGCTCCGTCTTACCGCCACAGGCCGGACATTCTGACGGAATATCCTTCACTCCGCTTCTAGTTAGGTTGGACGCAATCTGCGGAATGATCATATTGGCTTTGTATACTTCTATCTTATCCCCAATTCCCAGTTCCAATTCCTCCATAATACTAATATTATGAACGCTGGCCCTGCTGACTGTGGTTCCTTCCAATTCTACCGGCTCAAATATGGCAACCGGATTAATCAGACCTGTTCTTGACGGGCTCCACTCGATTTCCAAAAGTTTCGTCTCGCGAATCTCGTCTGCCCATTTGAATGCAATGGAATCTCTTGGAAACTTTGACGTTTCTCCCAACGACTGACCATATGCAATATCATCATATACAAGCACAAGGCCATCCGATGGAAAATCATTATTTTTTATCTTCTCTGCAAAATATGCAACTCTTTCCTCAATGGTATCTGCAGTCACTTCATAACCCTCCACAACTGCAAATCCTTGTTCCTTTAACCATTCCAACTGACGGATTCTTGAATTTTCAAAATCAATATCATCAGCCTTTACAAGAGAAAATGCAAAAAATTGTACGTTACGTTTTGCTGTGATTTCATTATTCAACTGGCGCACAGAACCGCTGCAAAGATTTCTTGGATTCTTATATTTGGCATCCACATCTTCAATCTCTGCATTGATTTTTTCAAAATCCTGGTACCCGATTACTGCTTCCCCACGCAGAATCAGTTCTCCTTGATAAGCAATCTTAAGCGGAAGATTTTTGAAGGTTTTTGCATTATTAGTAATTACTTCACCCTCTTCAGCGTTTCCCCTAGTAACTGCTTTTTGTAATTCACCATTTCTATACGTCAAAACAATAGTAAGGCCATCTAGCTTCCATGAAAGAAATGCTTTGTAATCACCTAGGAATTCCTTTAGTTTTGAAACTTCTTTTGTCTTATCCAAAGACAACATTTTTTTCTCATGACGCTCTTTCGGAAGTTCACTCAGCACCTCGTAACCAACGTTAACTGTTGGACTATTTGCCATCACGATTCCTAATTCTTCTTCTAATGCAAGCAGCTCATCATACAGCTTATCATACTCAAAGTTGCTCATAATCTCAGTAGCTTCCTGATAATAGGCTTTCGATGCTTTATTCAATAATTCCACTAATTCCTGCAAGCGCTGTTTTTTCTGTTCCATTTTTATTTCCTCAACTTACATTCTTCCAATTCTACTCTGTCAAACGGTTCCTACTGGGTGTCTCCTACTCCTGTGCCGGAATCACAGTTTCATTGGAAGAATCTTTAATCAATTCATATAATTCCGCTATCTCATCCTCAGTTACTTTGCGATATTCACCAGGCTTCAAATTACCAAGCTCGATATTCATAAC
>JAZOMR010000233.1:0-1615 GCA_045654105.1 Faecalimonas sp.
AAGAAACATACAAACTGAATGGTGGGAAGGAACTAGTGATGTATGTTGAAGCAGAAGATACTGCAGGGTATATTCATAAATCAACAAGTTATTTCTGGCTTGAAAGTGGCGGAACAACAGACCATCCGACAGAAGTAGTGGGTAGTATGCAGAGTATCTATGATAAGGATGGGAATTTGTTAGCAACAGAATAAACAAGCAGAATAGCATTTTGCTTTGGGGGAGATTTTACTTGGAAGGATTAATTAAGGCACTAGGAAACATCAACTTCTATTTAGCGGATTCAGAAGAGATATTTTTGGGGAGACAAACGAAAACATTTGACAAGGAGAGAGTTCGGGTATTTCTTGAAGTTGAAATGCTGAAAGATATACGCACGTATACAGAAGTACATAAAAAGAAAAGACTTCAAGTACATGATAGGGTATATCGTCAGATTTATGAAACAACCGGAGATTCAGAACTGGCGGAATGTGTTGCAGAGGATTACGGTCTTCTTTATGACGGGCAAGTTGTGGGTTATAAAGATAAGTGGTTTACTAAATTCCGTAACTGTTACGCAGCGTCGGTCATTCCTTCCGGTCAGTTGTAAATTAAATAGAAAGATAAGAATAAGGGGTAAGTTATGAGAATAAGGGATATTATTTCAATAGGAAGTAGTTTTATTACATTGGGAATTGTTTTAGTAGTGTTTATCGGTGTAACACTACTTGTTTACAATTTAATCAGAAAATTCAGAAAGCAAAAGAAGGTAATAATACCAATTGGAAGGCTGTTGTTATGTGCAGTTTTTATTATTTATCTTGTGGTAGTGGTCGGTGCAACAATGCTTAGGTACAGAATGCATAGTTTTGCAGGAGGAATAGGAGAAATATATCCTTTGTTTTATTCTTACAAGGAAGCTTGGAATCATTTTTCGACAAGAGAATGGAGAAACATCATATTAAATATTATGATGTTTGTACCGTTTGGTTTTCTATTACCATTTGTGTCAAAAAAGTTTCAGGCATTTTGGAAGACCTATTTGGCGGGATTTTTGTTTACATTTCTTATTGAAATGACACAACTATTGTTTCACTTAGGCATTTGTGAATTAGATGATTTGATGAACAATACTGTGGGGGCTATGATTGGTTATGGTTTCTACCGACTGTTCGTGTTAGTAGTGAAAAAATGGAGAAAGCAAGAAATCAAAGTTTTGCCAATAGTTTATTTTCAAATACCATTTTTGGTAACTACAGTTTCATTTGCATTAATTTTTGGAATCTATAGAATGCAGGAATTGGGGAATTTGCCTAGCGGTTATATTATCCGTCAAAAAGATGTGCGTGTGACAACGGAACTGGAACTATCATCAGATGAAAACACGGCTCTGGTATATCGGACAAGTGTTGCAAATGTGAAAGACACTCGAGAAATGGCAGAAGAGATATTTGGAAGATTTGGTCTGGGAATTGATGAAAGCAGAACCGACATTTACGAAGATACAGCAATTTATTACAGCGAAGACAATAATCGTTTGAATATATGGATCAATTATGCGGGGCAAACCTACAGCTTTACAGATTACGATGCTCTTTACCATAACGATGAGAGAATGGAAAACAAATCGAAT
>JAZOMR010000234.1:0-5116 GCA_045654105.1 Faecalimonas sp.
ATGGAGAATTTCGTAAATAGTCTTGGCGAAAGTCGGGATAAAATGATTTAAAAATGCTCGGACACAAGTCCGAGCATACATAAAATTCCTATTTCACCAATCCAACCATCTCTTTTACTGAATTGAATCCGTTTTTCTTCATATATTCTTCAATTCCATCCACGATTTCCATCGTAATTCCTGGATTGTGGAAGTTTGCTGTTCCTACAGCTACTGCACTTGCTCCTGCAAGAATGAGTTCAATTGCATCCTCAGCACTTGCAATTCCACCCATACCGATAATAGGAATCTGAACTGCATTTGCAACTTGGTATACCATGCGAACTGCGATTGGATGAATAGCAGGGCCTGACACTCCTGCTGTCTTATTAGCAATTGCAAATGTTTTACGATTGATATCAATTTTCATTCCTGTCAAGGTATTGATTAACGAAACCGCATCTGCTCCGCCGGCTTCTGCCGCCTTCGCTATTTCCGTAATGTCGGTTACATTTGGTGTCAGTTTCATAATCACCGGTTGTTTTGCAAGCTTCTTAATCTCTGCAGTTAATTTTTCCACCTGCTTTGGATCTTGCCCAAATGCCAAGAATCCGGCATTTACGTTTGGGCATGAGATATTGATTTCCATCATATCGATTGGTTCATTTGCAAGTCTTTCCACTACCGCAAAGTATTCTTCCGGTGCATGACCGCAAACATTGACGATAATCTTGGTGTCATATTGTTTCAAAAATGGAATATCTCTTTCACAGAATAAATCAATACCCGGATTTTGAAGGCCAATAGCATTCATCATTCCGCCATAGGTTTCCGCTACCCTTGGTGTCGGATTTCCTGCCCAAGGAACATTTGCGACACCCTTTGTTGTAACTGCACCCAATTTATTCAAATCTACAAAATCTGCAAACTCTGCTCCTGAGCCAAAGGTTCCGGAAGCAACAGTAACTGGATTTTTCCACTCAACACCTGCTATATTTACACGCATATCCATTAGATTTCCACCTCCGTAGACAAGAATACCGGACCATCCTTACAGATACGTTTGTTATTCACGTTTGTATGATGGTCTTTTTCTTTGCTCTTGCAAGTACATGCCAAACATGCACCAATTCCGCAAGCCATTCTTTCCTCTAAGGAAATGTAGCACTCAATTCCATTTTCTTCTGCGTAATTTTTAATTGCGCGAAGCATTGGTGTAGGACCACATGCGTAAATAATGTCTGCAGTCAGATTATTTTCTGCAATTGCGTGCATAACATTTCCTTTTGTCCCCACGCTGCCATCCTCTGTGGAGATGTAAAGTGTACCATTTGCTTCAAATTGCTCTTTTAAAAATGTATGCTCATCGCGGTATCCAACCACAATCTGTTTCTCACAATTTAATTGCTTTGCAAGCTCTAGGATTGGTGGTACACCGATTCCGCCGCCCATAAGAAATGCTTTCTTTCCTTCTGCCTTTTCCAACGGAAATCCATTTCCAAGCGGCCCAACAACCGGAATGGTATCTCCGGCCTTCATTTGTGAAAACTCTTTTGTACCGGTCTTTTCACCTGTCACGCGATATACCACGCGCAATCTTCCATTTTCTTTATCTATCTCACAGATACTAATTGGTCTAGGAAGCAATTTTGTTCCATCGTTCGTATACATGGAAATAAATTGTCCCGGCTTTGCAGTTGCCGCCGCCTCGGTCTGAATCCACATACTGAAGATATTATCTGCAAGTTGTTCCTGAGAAACCACTAACGCTGTTTCTTTCTTTCTGTCTGCCATAGCCTCTCTCCTATCGATTATTTAATGCACTTGCGATGTCTGCAACCATGTCCTCTACAGCTGCTCTTGATGCTTCTCCAAAGTTTTCTGCTCCGAATTTTGCATAAGCTTCTTGCTTGTAAGCTGCGATAATTCCACGTGAAGAGTTTACAATTGCACCAAGTCCATCTTCATTGAAGAAGTGTACCAAGTCTTTTCCTTTACCACCTTGTGCACCGTAACCCGGAACTAAGATGTATGATTTTGGCATTACTTTACGAAGTACTTTACCCATTTCCGGATAGGTTGCACCAACTACTGCTCCCACGTAGCTGTAATCATCTCCCATGTGAGAAGCACCCCATTCAGCCACTTTTTCACCAACGATTTCATATAATGGTTTGCCTTCTACCAAACGGTCTTGGAATTCACCGCTGGATGGGTTTGAAGTTTTCACCAATACGAAGATACCTTTGTTTTCTTCCTTACAAACTTTGATAAATGGGTCTACACCGTCAGAACCAAGATATGGATTCACTGTAACGAAATCTTCATCAAATGGTACATATGTCTTGCTTCCTACTTGTACTCGGCCAACATGTCCTACTGCATAAGCTGCTGATGTAGAACCGATATCACCACGTATGATATCACCGATAACAACTAAGCCTTTTTCTTTACAGTAATCTACTGTTTTCTTGAACGCTACAAGACCCGGAATACCAAATTGCTCATACATAGCGATTTGTGGTTTTACAGCAGGAATCAAATCATATGTTTTATCTACGATCTCTTTATTAAATTGCCAGATTGCTTCTGCTGCACCTTCTAATGTTTCACCAAACTCAGCAAATGCTTTTTTCTGCACATGCTCCGGAATGTAGTTAAGCATTGGGTCCAAACCTACTACGATAGGTGCGTTAGTTTTCTTAATGTTTGCTACTAATTTGTTAATCATCTCTCTTATCCTCCAAATATCATTATCTTTCGTATACCACGTTACCATCCACCAATGTGTAACGAATATCACCTTTTACTTTGCGTCCATGGAACGGTGTGTTCTTGCCTTTTGAATAAAATGTATTCTTATCGATTACGTATTCTACTGTTGGGTCAAACACAACAACATCTGCAATCTTGCCTTCTGCAATTGCTCCTTTCCCTTCAAGACCAAGAATCCTTGCCGGGTTATAGCTTGTCTTTTCAGCCATCTGCATTGGTGTCAGAATTCCCGGTTCCACCAACTCAGTATAAGTAAGGGAAGCCATGGTCTCCAATCCAACGATTCCAAATGCAGCTTTTGTCATGGAACAGTTCTTTTCTTCTGCCGCATGAGGTGCGTGGTCTGTTGCAATCACATCCATGATGTCAGCTTTCAGTCCTGCTTTCAACGCTTCTACGTCACGTCTGCCGCGAAGCGGTGGGTTCATCTTAAAGTTTCCATCATCCTCTGTAATATCATCTGTCGTCATGGCAAAATGATGTGGGCAAACCTCTGCTGTGACTGGAAGTCCCTCCTTCTTAGCCGCTTCTACTAATTTCACACTGTCTTCTGTAGAGCAGTGACATAAATGCAGTCTCACGCCCGTTTCCTTTGCAAGAAGAATATCTCTTGCTACAATCACGTCTTCTACTGCGTTTGTAATTCCTTTGAGACCAAGCGCCTGCGCCTTTTCATCGGCGTGCATTACTCCGCCCTCTACCATGGTAATATCTTCACAATGTGCAAAGATGGATATTTCATTGTCTTTCGCAAGCTTCATGGCTTGTCTATAAAGGGATGCATTCATAACAGACTTGCCATCCTCGCTGATTGCGTGACAGCCTGCTTTCGCCATTCCTTCGATATCGGCGAGTTCCTGTCCTTGCTGACCAACGGTAATCGCACCGATTTGAATGACATGTACCGGTGAATCTGTCTTTGCTCTGTTATGAACATCCTCCACCTTCTCACCATTATCTACAACCGGTTTAGTGTTTGGCATGGCACAGATAGTAGTAACACCGCCTCTTGCAGCTGCCTTTCCTCCGGTTTCCAGTGTCTCCTTATATTCTAACCCTGGATCACGCAAATGCACGTGAAGGTCGATAAAGCCCGGCATTACATAACATCCGCTCGCATCCAACACTTTGTCTGCATGGGTCGTAATCTGCTCTGCCACTTTAATAATTTTTTCATCTTCAATCAAGACATCAAATTCACCTTCGCGCTTGCTCTCCGGGTCCAAAACGTAACCATTTTGAATTAATGTTTTCATGTGGTCATGTCCTTTCCTGTTTAAATAATACATACTGTTGTTATTTTACCATATTACAGCAGAAAATGGAATGTAAATTTACATTCCATTTAACACTTCTATCGCTTTCTCCAATTGATTATCCTTATCCGGATTATTTTCATCATACTCATACTCGATTTCCACATCCGGCGCTACACCTACTCCGTGAATATTCGTTCCGTTTGGTGTGAAATATTCGGAACTGGTAATCTTTAAGGAGGTGCCGTCATTTAATGAATAAATGTTCTGCACAATTCCTTTCCCGTAGGTGGTTGTTCCAACCAAGGTTCCAAGTTTGTGGTCCTTTACTGCACCAGCAAAAATTTCTGATGCACTTGCACTATAGCCGTTAATCAGAACTACCAATGGCACGTTCAGTTTATCATCCTTCTTCGCTGTATAGACATTTCCATTACCGTTTTTATCTTTAATGGAAACAATGGTCCCTTTGGATAATATCAAGTCTACCATATCCACTACAGTAGCCAGATTTCCGCCCGGATTACTGCGAAGGTCAATGACCAGACCTTTCATACCTTGCTTGTTCAAATCATCCAACGCTTCTTCAAATTGCTTTAATGTCACATCCTCGAAGGCGGTAACCTGAATATATCCAAGCTTGTCGTCCTTCATCGCATATTCAACGGTATCGTTTTCAATCAGCGCCCTAGTTGCAGTACCCGTATACTCTTCCCCATCACGAATGACAGTAATCTCAACATCAGTTCCTAACTCTCCACGAATCTGAGAAACAATGGTATCCAAATCCTGACCGGTAACATCCTCACCATTTACCTTATAGACAACATCGCCTTCTTTAAATCCGGCTTTTTCTCCCGGACAATTCTTGTAGATTTTCGTAAATGTAACTAGTCCACTTGTGGTATCCTGCATAATCGCAACACCGATTCCTCCAAATGTTCCGGAGGTGGACTCAAAGAGTGCTGTTGTCTCTGCCTGATCGTAGTATACCGAATATGGTTCCTGCAGACCATTTACATATCCTTTCACAAGATAGTCCTGCAACACTTCAGTATCCACTTCATCAGAATAGAGATAATATTTATCAATCAGGTCCTGTATTG
>JAZOMR010000235.1:0-2332 GCA_045654105.1 Faecalimonas sp.
CTTTGGTAATGACGATTTAAAAAGCGTTTTCAAGGAGCCTCCAGAATCTGAGGTATGGAATTTTGTATTAAAAACTGATATTGTTTCCTACTATTATTCTGATTGCAAAACTATAGGAGAATTGTTGGAATTCGTAGAAAAATTACGAAAGGCGTTTTGCATGACATATCCAATAATGTTGTCTAATAAATATACTTGATATTGTCTTAAATATAGTTTTGGTGCAAGGTGCTTGAGAAGAGTATCAATAATCGGATAATCAAACTTTGTGAGGGTTTGCCAAAGTTTTTGAGGGGCAAACTTGAGGGTTTACTCATTTTTAACACCGAGTTTTTGAGGGTTATTCGTGAGGGTCTGGTTTGAGGGTCTCACTTGAGGGGCTGGCTGAATAAGCCAGTCCCTCTTCTAATTAGTACAATCTTCAATCGTTTTCTTCGGAGACATACCTGACAGCTGTCCGTTCAGAAGTACAATTTAGTTCAGGATTCTTTCTTGCTGCATACAGAAAGCGGTTCCTGAAATGTTCAAAATTCCTGAATCCTCTGCCAAGTCTTTTCAAATCTTTAACCTTTCTGTTTAGTGATTCTATCGGTCCATTAGATAGTCTGCTTTCACCATTTTTAGAATTAGCTTTTTCTACCATAATGAAAGAATTAACAATGGGTTCCTTGTATTTATCTAGTAACTCTGCAAATTCTCTAAACATTTCATGGGTGGAAAGTCTGTATAGTGAAATCAACTCTTCTAGCTCATAACGTGCAGACATTGGTTTGCCTTCATTCCTTTTATTGAATTGCACATACAATTCCTTTTGGTCTCTTAATTCCTGAAGATTAGAATCTATCTTGAAAAGAGCCTCTTCATAGTCGAATGTGTTCATATAATAGCGGAAATGTGCATCCATGCGTAGGTCGTTATGGTATTTTATATTCATCTGGTTTGCAAGTATTAGCCATCTGAAGTTTTGTAATAAATAAACCTCGTCAGATATGGGAAGGTGTACGGGGCGTTGTTGTTCTAAGGATAGAGCTTCTTCTCGTTCTTTGTCCCGTGCTTTGAATTTTTTGAGTAGCTGACGTATGTAATTGTCTATTAACCTGGTAATCCATTGGATTACGTGAAAGGAATCTATTACAGGAACTGCGTTGGGAAAGTATTGGTCAACGTAATTTATGTAGGGATTATACATGTCTGAAATAAGATATTTCACAGCAGCTCGTTCTTCTCGTGGAATGGATAAGAAATACGGTTCAGTAACATTCTTTCGTCTACTGCGTAATAAATCTATTGGTTCTCCTGTATGGAAATCTTGAATTACCAAGGCATACTTACAGTATTCATCCAAGTCTACGAACACTTCATCTACACAAATAGCATCTGTCAATGCAAGTCTGTTCATCTTGACGTAGCGGGAGAATACTTCATGGACGTAAGTGTCAGAGACGTGAAAGCGGTTAGCGATTGAGGCAGAAGTTTCCATAAGATTACGGTGGGCGAAAACGATTAGTAAATCTGTGGCATTAGTAGTTCGTCTGTGTTTATTGGCAAACTTAAAAGATTCACTAATGTTGTAGCGACAGCTTGCGTTAGTACAGAGCCATCTTCGTTGTTTCAAGACAAGAATCAGTTCGTAGTTGTCTTGCAGGATAGGATGTTTAATCTTACGTGTCTTGATACCTTTGGAATGCATACGGAAGCCACAAGCAGGACAATGGCGAGGAACGGGTAGTGTTTCCAATGTGATTTTCTTACTAGTGCCTTCGATTGAGATGTCAGAAATAATTAGGTTTTCGTCTTCAAGATTCAATAATTCTGTGATACTATTCATATAATCTCCTTTTCTAATGAATGATGATGCAATCCAATCATAAGAAAAGAAGCTTAGGAGAGCAACAAGCACTCCGAAAAGCAAAAATGCAGTATGATCCGATGCGACCATACTGCATTTTTTATGTAATTTTAAGGAAACCCTCAAGTTTCCCCCTCAAACTAGACCCTCATAAACCCCCCTCAAGTTATACCCTCACGACTAACCCTCAGGAAAGTAGCCCCTCAAAAACTTTGAATACCCCATGATTTTGTAGTGCATTTTTATTATATTAGAGCAATTTTGTTTAAAAGTAAAAAACATCACAAGACTGGAAAATACCCAATCTTGTGATGTTTTATTTTTGAAATTTATGGACATTGGTGCGGATGAACTATAGCAGTTGTGAAAAGGTGTATGTGAAAGTACAAAAAGGTGTACTTTTATGTACACCTTATCTCGCTCAATTATAACACAAATTTTCACATTTGTAACACATAAATTATGTATACTTAGACATTTTTT
>JAZOMR010000236.1:0-15567 GCA_045654105.1 Faecalimonas sp.
GCTTTCTGTATCCCAGGTTCAGTTGCTGACCAACGTAAAGTAGGTTTAGGACATGGTAACTTAGGAAAAATGTTATTAGAAGAAGAAACAGACTGTTTCGCATTCTTAGCAGGACACGAATCATTCGCAGCTGCTGAAGGTGCTATCGGTATCGCTGAAAAAGCAAACAAAGTTCGTCAAAAACCATTACGTGTTATCTTAAACGGTCTTGGTAAAGACGCAGCTCAAATCATTTCAAGAATTAACGGATTTACATTCGTTGAAACAGAAATGGATTACTACACAGGCGAAGTAAAAGAAATCAGCAGAAAAGCTTACTCTACAGGACTTCGTTCAAAAGTTAACTGCTACGGCGCTAACGACGTAACAGAAGGTGTTGCAATCATGCACAAAGAAAAAGTTGACGTATCTATCACAGGTAACTCAACAAACCCAACACGTTTCCAACATCCGGTAGCTGGTACATACAAAAAAGAATGTATCGAACAAGGAAAGAAATATTTCTCAGTTGCTTCAGGTGGTGGTACAGGACGTACACTTCACCCAGACAACATGGCAGCAGGTCCAGCTTCTTATGGTATGACAGATACTATGGGACGTATGCACAGTGATGCACAATTTGCTGGTTCTTCATCAGTTCCTGCTCACGTGGAAATGATGGGCTTGATCGGTGCTGGTAACAACCCAATGGTTGGTATGACAGTTGCAGTTGCAGTTTCTATCCAAGAAGCAGCAGATGCAGGTAAATTCTAAGAATTATAATTGTTGACCAAAAAAATAACGGGTGCTGATTACTCAGCATCCGCTATTTTTTTAACTTTACTTCTACCTACTAAGTAATCTAAACTTACTTCATAAAAGTCTGAAAGTTTAATTAATACTTCAACAGGAATGTTGATTTTACCAAGTTCATACTTGGAGTAAGTAGTTTGTTTTACGTTAAGATAAGCTGCTAATTCAATTTGAAGTTTATCATGATCTTCACGCAAATTTCGAATGTTTTCAAACCTCACTTTTTGCCACCTCACATAAAATGTTTTCTCAATTATAAGAAAGTCTATGAGCGACTAAGAGAATTTAGTCCTAAATAGAATAAAAAAACGAGAATAGGGCTTGAAATAAATTCATATTTTATGTATAATGAAATTACTTTAACGCTTTAAAGTTGCAAGGCGTAAAAGTTTAAAGTGGTAAAGAGTAAATTTTGAATGAGGTGCTGGATATGTTGACTAAAATTATTTTATTAATTCTTTTCTTTGCGAGTATGGTTGCAGTAGGGATTTATTCAAGAAAACATGCTACAAATGTCAGTGATTTCGTATTGGGAGGGCGTGCCGTTGGACCTTGGCTGACTGCATTTGCCTATGGAACTTCCTATTTTTCAGCAGTTGTATTTGTAGGATATGCTGGACAGTTTGGATATAAATATGGTATTGCGTCGACATGGATTGGAATTGGGAATGCTGTGCTTGGTTCCTTGCTAGCATGGGTTATATTGGGCAGAAGAACCAGAGTTATGAGTAAGCATTTATCTGCAACAACCATGCCGGATTATTTTGGTAAACGTTACGATTCAAATGCCATTCGAATTGTGGCTGCTGCGATTTCATTTATTTTCCTAATTCCATATACAGCATCGGTATATAACGGCTTGTCCAGATTGTTTGGAATGGCATTCAATATACCTTACGCAGTATGTGTGGTTGCTATGGCTGCTTTGACAGGGATTTATGTTGTGCTTGGAGGATATATGGCTACAGCCATTAATGACTTTATACAAGGAATCATCATGTTATTTGGTATTGTGGCAGTGATTGTGTCTGTGTTGAATGGACATGGTGGATTTGCAGAGTCAGTCAAAAAACTTGCCGAAATAGAAAGTGATGTGCCAGGAGTGTATGCATCATTCTTTGGTCCTGACCTACCGGGACTTCTTGGGGTTGTCATTTTAACCTCATTGGGTACATGGGGACTTCCACAAATGGTACATAAGTTCTATGCGATTAAAGATGAGAAGTCCATTAAAGCGGGAACAATTATTTCCACCTTATTTGCGATTGTTGTATCCGGTGGCTGTTATTTCCTAGGTGGATTTAGCAGATTGGTGGATGAATCCCTGTTTATGGTAGATGGTAATCCGGTTTATGATGCGATTATTCCAGGAATGCTTTCAAAACTTCCTGATATTTTGATAGGTATTGTTGTAGTATTGGTATTGTCTGCATCAATGTCAACCTTGTCATCTTTGGTATTGACATCAAGCTCAACTTTGACCTTGGATTTGATTAAAGGAAATATTGTGAAGAAGATGGATGACAAGAAACAGCTTTTATGCATGCGAATTATGTTAGTATTCTTTGTGGTAATTAGTGTTGTGATTGCACTTGATCCACCGGCTTTTATTGCACAACTTATGGGAATTTCCTGGGGTGCGTTGGCTGGAGCGTTCTTGGCACCATTTTTATATGGTTTGTATTGGAAAGGTGTTACAAAAGCAGGGGTTTGGGCAAGCTTTGTATGTGGTGTAGGCATTACCGTTGCCAACATGTTCTTCAAATTCATAGAATCACCAATTAATGCAGGAGCATTTGCTATGGTGACAGGTTTAATTATAGTGCCGATTGTTAGTTTGATTACTCCGAAGATGAAGAATGAAGAAGTAGATAGTATTTTTGCTTGCTTAGAGGAGACCGTTACCGTTCGAAGAAAAAGATCAATTGAAGAATAGATAAAAATATACGCCTCATTTTGTTTAAGGTATTTTTGGATGGAAATACTAAAAGAAAACAGAAATGAGGCGTTTTTATGTGTACAGCAATCTCTTATAAAACAAATGACCATTATTTTGGAAGAAATTTAGATTTGGAGTATTCATATAAAGAATCCGTAGTCATTACTCCGCGATATTACCCGTTCAAGTTTCGCAAGGAGCGAGAATTTCCCAAACATTATGCAATCATAGGTGTTGCCTATGTGGAGCAGGATTATCCGCTATATTATGATGCAACCAATGAGAAGGGACTTAGTATGGCTTCTCTTAGTTTTCCGGGGAATGCGGTTTATAAATGCGAGCAGGATGATAAATATAATGTTGCGCCATTTGAAATCATTCCTTGGGTATTGGGGCAATGTAGAGATGTAAAAGAGGCAAGACATTTATTAGAAAAGACAAATATGATAAAGCTAGCTTATAATAAAGAATTACCTTTAACAGCGCTTCATTTCATGGTGTCGGATAAATATGAAACCATCGTAGTTGAGCCGATGGAAGATGGATTGCATATCTATGAAAATCCGGTGAAGGTTCTTACGAACAATCCTGTGTTTCCATATCATTTGCATCATTTAAATGATTATATGTATTTGACAAAAAAAGAGCCGGTAAATCATTTTGCAAAGGAATTACTTTTAGAAACCTACAGCAGGGGAATGGGCGCAATGGGACTGCCGGGAGATTTATCGTCTGCGTCTAGATTTGTACGAGCGGCTTTTACAAAGTGGAACTCCCTAGGCGGAGAGACGGAAGAGGAAAGCGTAAGTCAATTCTTCCACATATTAGGTTCTGTGGAACAACAAAGAGGTTGTGTACAGATTGAAAAGGGGGAATATGAATATACCATTTATAGTACATGCTGTAATACGGATAAGGGTATTTTTTATTACAAGACCTATTATAACAGCCAGATAACAGCGGTAGATATGCACAAGGAAAAATTGGATGGAAATACATTGAAGATTTATCCTTTTAGAAAGGAGCAAAATATTTTTAAAGAAAATTTTTAGGAATCACCTGAAAGGAATAAGTTGCTTGTTTGGCAATGCTATGGTATCATATGTACACATGACACTGCTAGAGGAGAAAAATATGATAGATTTGATTGAAATAAGAAAAAAAATCGGGTTAACACAGGTGGATTTTGCTAAATTGCTTGGCGTTTCCATTGCATCATTAAGAAGATGGGAAAAAGGAGAGAATAACCCCTCTCCTTTAGCAATTGAAAGAATTATGTATGTGCAGGAAAATGTATATAATGGAAACATAGAAAAGTTGCTGGAAGAGATGCAAGAAAACAATCAACAAATCAGTAACACATGCAAAAAAAGAAACTTTACTTATGAAGAAAAAACATATGAAGTTGAATATATGCCGTATGTTTATAATGGTCCTGAAGATCAATTGGAGTTTTATAATAAATTGATAGATATGCAGGAAAATAGCTCTTGCGGAAAAGATTGGCATGAATACAGAAGGTGTCTATCATTAATTAAATCTTCGGGCGGAGAAATGACAGGACAGTATCTTTTAGAAAAACCTAAAGATAGTAATAAAAGTTGGAGTGCTGATAGTGGGGCTCATGGTTGGCATAGATATGTTGGACGATTTCCGGCGCAGCTTATAAGAGCTATTATTAATTCATTTGCATTGAAACAAAATGATGTATTGCTTGATCCTTTTTGTGGAAGTGGAACAACACTTGTAGAAGCACGTCTTTTAGGAATACCCGCTATTGGAATTGAAATTTCACCATTATCAGCAATGATGTCAAGAGTGAAAAGTATGTTTCCAGATAAGATTCAAGAAATTATGGATCATATTAGTTTGTTAGAAGATTTTTATGTTAGTAGATATAGAGAGTTTTTACAAAACAACAATATTGATGCATATTCATATGGAGAGATATTAGAAAGAAATGGAAATTACATACAAGAATTTTCGAATTTGGAAAGATGGTTTACTAAAGAAGCGTTGTTAGGCACATCTATAGTTGTAGAGTATATCATTTCTATAAAAGAGAATAAATATATTTCTGAGCTTATTGCAACCGCTTTGTCTGCAAAAATGAGGAGCATAGGAAATGTTGATGTTGATGTAGTTAGAGCAGAGTATAGAAAGACACCTAGAGAAAATGTAGATGTTTTAAAGTTAGTTACAGCACAATTAAAAAAATATGTAAAGTCAATTACTTCAATGAATGCATCACACAAAGGTATAATTGGGAAGCCGGAGAGTATTTCTGTAATTGAAGACAGTTGTTTGTCTGCCGACATAGAAGCTAATAGTATTTCTGCTATTATCACATCGCCGCCATATGGAGTTGAGTCATTAAGCTACTTAAGAACACATCTTCTTTCATTTCGTTCGTTAGAACCAGTGTTAGGCGTTGACCCATATAATTTCGGAGGGGAAGTAATTGGTTCGGAATATCTTAACAATGAAGATGTAAATATAGATGAACTAAAAGTGATGAAAAAAAGTAAAACATGTAATGAATTTTTTAATGACCTTCTAAATAAAGAAGAATTGATGAGCATGCGAAAAAGAATTGTGATGATGATGAAATTTTTTGAAGACATGGATTGCTTGATTACTAATTTTTATAAGTGGTTGAAACCAAGTGGAAAAGTTGCTTTTGTTATTGGGAATAAAAGGATTGATGAATATATTATTCCTACTGATAAGATAATAACTGAAATATTTGAAGCAAATGGATTTCATTATATTAATTCCATAGCACATAAACTTAAAACCAATAACAGTAATTCAAAAGTGCCATGGCAAGATAGAATTATTGAGAATGAGTTTGTAATTTTCTATGAAAAGGTGTGATTGATATGACAGAAAGTTTTGTACATGTTGCAATGAGAGAATATTTAAAAAAAGAAGGCTGGACACTTGTTGCTGGCGAATATCCAGGCGGTTCTGATGATGAGTTGTATGTGTTGAGTATTATGGATCCCGAGGTTGCGCGAGATAATAGTCCAGATCCAAGACGACATAGTGAAGGTGAAGTAATACCTGATTTATTCGCATATAAAGATGAGACTATGCTTGTAATAGAAGCGAAACCTAAGTACTCACTAGAAGATAAAGAAAAATTAAGAGGGTTATTAACAAATAAGTATGATTTATTATGCGAAGCGTTGAAGAAATTTTCTTGTGAAAGAAGAGTTTTAAGTGGGATTGATTTTCGAGCTATAAAGTATGTGCCAGTATTAGCATTTGGTAACGAAAATGATAAAATATATCAAGAAGAAAGTGGATTTGCGCATTTATATGTAAAAGCACTAGATGATGTGAAAATCATATTTTTCTAGGAGGAAGAGAAGTGCTAAAAAAAGAAGATATTATTAAACAAATAGAGGCTGTGGATTGGGAATTTACTGACGTTGATACTCAATACTTAAGTCATAATATACATAGGTACTCAGGTAAATTTATTCCCCCAATAGCTAGAACAGTAATAGATTTATTTACCGAAAGAAATGAGATTGTTTTTGACCCATATCTTGGTTCTGGAACTACAGCGCTAGAGGCGATTCTCTCAGGGAGAAAAGCACTAGGAACAGATTTAAATCCATTAGCAATACTAATTTCAAAAGTTAAAACTACAATTCTTCCGGTTGAGGAATTGATGATGTTTAGGCAAGAGCTGATTACGAGCGTTGAAAATATAGGTGAAGGTCAATTATCTCTCTTTTCATCGAAGTATCATCCGTTAATTAAGAAGCCAGAAGAAAGTGAGCGATATAATTCGGAATGGAATAAGAAATGGTATCAGGATCATGTGCTCAAGCAATTGATCATGATTTATTCTGTAATAGAGTCAATAGAAGATGAACGATTGAAAGGAATAGCTCAAATTGCATTTAGTGATATATTAAGAAAATCAAGTAATGCAAGTAGTAGATTTCCGAACGTTATGTATGATAAGAATCATAAAGTAAAGCCACTTCCTTTAAAATCATTTGTGGACACATTTCATGGTGTAATAAATAAGTTGATTGAGACGTCTAGTGTGATAGGAGATAAAGAGATTTCAAATGACATTATGTTGTGCAACAATACAAAATTGCCATATGAGAATGAGTGCGTAGATGCTATCGTAACACACCCGCCTTATGTGGCGGCTGTGCCATATGCAGAGTATGGATGTTTGAGTCTTGAGTGGTTGGGATATGATAGTAAAGACTTGGATTCGAATATAACAGGTGGAAAAAGACATAGAAAAGATGTGGCCACTAGATTTGAGAAAGACTATGATTTGATGATTATGGAATCATTTCGAGTATTAAAGAAGGGTAAGTTTGCATTTTTTATGGTAGGAAATCCTACAGCCAATGGACAAATTGTAGACTTACATGAAATGACAATAAGGTTAGCACAAAAACATGGATATGAATATATTTATACAGCAACCCGGAAAGGAAGTAATCGCCGAGGAAATAACATGGGAATAGAATATCTGGAATTTTTTAGGAAGCCTCTGTAAAGAGACTTCCTAATTTTCTGGTGATTATAAGTCGTCATGTAAAACAAATGCATCGTTAAAAATAATTGCGTCAGCGAATTCTTTATACATTCGATAAGTTTTACTAGTAGTATATTGTTTATACCAAGCAGACTTTGGAATATTTGCAAAATCAAGAATTAGCCATGTGTAACTATTAGAGTATAGATGTTTATATAATGCCGACATGCCGGCATAAGGGTCTGAACGTATGTATGTCATGCCAATATGATATAGAACAATGTTTTTTATCTTATCTGGAAAATCAAATGAAATTCCGTACTTTCGTTTGAAATTAGGTACCGAAAGAATTTCAACAGATTCTGGTGGTGAATTATATTGTCCTGGCGAACGTATTTCAGTTGCAGCAAAGTTCTCCTGTTCTCGAATTTGTTCTAGTTGGAAATTGGATTCTTTAATGTATTCGGTTAATCCGATGAATCCGTGTGTATCGTAATATGAAAAGAATAACTCCAAGTATTGTTTAACTCTTATGTCTTTATCAGGAGTTTTTAATACTTCATAGTATGAATCGACCGGCCAATTTATAGTAGTAATTGCTGTATTATATATATTGGATACATTTGCAAGTGAATAAAAGAGGCGTAAGTTCATATATCGAGGACCGGCAGTACCGCCTCCGTGCTTATATGCAGCATAAGGACCAAAATATACTACAGGGATACGTTCTTCAGCAGCAGCTAATAAACGTCCATATCTTTGCCCTACGTTATGTCCGCTTGGAACTTCGACAGTTCGTTCAAGGACAAGTATTATTTGGTTGTTATCCATTAATATAATGTCTGGTCTGTCATATTTAAGAACCCTGTCAAGGCCAAGTGCAAGTATATCTTTTCTTCTTGATGGTATGATTTCAAGAGAGGCATTTTTAAATTTGGAGCTAAGGTTTTTGAACCACATGCCTTCTTGTAGATCATCGCAGTATATTAAGAAATTGCTCATATAGTTTACCTCCGTGTGTTTTGTTAATAAGATATACATATTATACCAAAAACTTGCCTTGGTGTGAAGAGGCCGCTTTGGACAGAGGCGCGCTTTGGACTAACCGTCCAATGAAAAAAGTATTGACAAATGATATCCTCTTATTATAGACCCGCGAAGGGATGTAATAGGAGGATTTATTTATGACTAGAGAACAAACAGACATTGTATTATTTGAGACTAAGGATAAAAGTGTATCACTTCCAGTAGAAGTGAAAGATGAGACAGTATGGCTTAGTGTGTCACAAATGGCAATCCTTTTTGATAGAAGGATTCCAATATTAGACGGCATGTTCTAAATGTTTTTAAAGAAAATGAAGTAGAAGAAAATAATAACGTGCAAAAAATACACGTTAATAATGTCAAAAAGCCAGTTCCATTTTACTCGTTGGATGTCATTATCTCAGTTGGATATCGTGTAAAATCTAATCGAGGTGTTGAATTTCGCCGATGGGCTAATTCTGTATTAAAGCAGTATATATTACAAGGTTATACACTTAATCAAAAACGTATTAAGCAAGAAAAATTGATGTAATTGATGATTTTAACGGAAGAAAGATAGTGTTTATTCATGACATTATTTTTAAGAAAAAGCAGTATGTGGAATGGAAGGATGTAAAAGAGTACCTAAAGAGATATGTAGGAGAGGTATATAAGATTTTATCTGCAGAAGATGAAATTTATATTGGAGCAGATTTTCCAAATGAATATACTGGTTCGGCATATACATATTCACTTAAAGGCGCAAATGTAAAAGCTAAGGCAAATGCTGTTCAAGGAATTCCTGAAATGATTGAGATTGCTACCGGTGGAAACTACAAAGCGAACGAGGAAGAAAAACATAGTCGCAATGCAAAATTGGGTTGGTATCGTTATGACACCTATTTTGCAATTCCAGTGCATGCTAGTGATGGAGAAGTTGACCATTATAATGTGTTCCATGCTTCGTTATTGATTCGACATTCAGAAGATAGAAAGAAATACTTGTATGACATAATAGACATAAAAAAAGAAACGAGCTACCCGCTTGAGCCATAAGGCTGTACACGACAAAAAACCCATTTCTTGAGTTTATAATATGAGATTTGGGAGCAATAGTCAAGAAGAAAATTGTATAACATCCAATATATTAAATGTTAAAGGAAAATGTTAGAAAAGAGGTTGAAATATGGCTGGGAAAACAGTAATTCTTACTCGTGAGACAGAGTTTGTAATTAGAAAAATGGGAAACAGGATAAAGGAAGCAAGGCTACGAAGGAATATTAAGGCAGAGATATTAGCGGAACATGTAGGTATTAGTAAAGGTACATTATCAGCGATAGAAAAGGGTGAGCCAACGGTTTCTATCGGTGCATATGCGGCAATCTTGAATGCACTTGATATGATAAATGATTTTGACTATGTTGCAGTAGATAGAGAGGGGAAGCAATGTTATCAAAATTCGCATTTGTATCATAGAAAGCGCGCAAGCAAGAGAAAAGAAGGTGGTGAAAGGAAATGATTTATATAACAGGCGACTGTCATGCCGACTTTAGGCGATTTGATACAGATATATTTCCAGAACAGAATGAAATGACAAAGGAAGACTATGTTATTATCTGCGGTGACTTTGGTGGCATATGGGATAAAGATAAAGAAAGTGCCAGAGAAAAGTGGTGGTTAGATTGGCTAGATGCAAAACCGTATACAACATTATTTGTAGATGGAAATCATGAGAATTTTGACAGGCTTTATGAATATCCGATAGAAGAATGGCATGGTGGAAAAGTACACAAGATTCGAGAATCTGTGATTCATTTGATGCGTGGCCAGGTGTTTGAAATTGACGGAAAGATGATTTTTACATTTGGTGGAGCAAGAAGCCATGATATTAGTGGCGGAATATTGGAACTGAATGATCCTAATTTCAGGGCAAAAAAGAAAAAGCTTGACCAAGGATACGAACCCTATCGAATCAATCATCTGACTTGGTGGGAGAGAGAAATGCCATCCCAAGAGGAAATGGATGAAGGCAGAAGAAATCTGGAAGAAAATGATTATACAGTAGATTTTGTTGTGTCGCATTGTGCTGCCTCTAGTACGGCAGCATTGATTAGTCATGGGAAATATAAGCCGGATACTCTGACTGTGTATCTTGAAGAAATAAGACAGAGGACAACATTCAAAAAATGGTTCTTTGGGCATTATCATGAGAATATGAATGTGAATGCGAATGAGATACTTTTGTATGAGCAGATTATTCGGATTTCCTAAGGGAATTCTTGTATAGTAGACGATGTAAATGATGGACGTAAGGTTGTGGTGGAAAAAATCTATTCATTTGCCACGGCAGGTCGAGATGGCAACTGAACAATATTTTGTACAATTTGGCAGAACGGTGCAGATTGGTTTGGTTGTAATGGGAGAGACTACTAAATGAATACTAAGACCTAAAATAAAGGTGTTGACTGATGGAAAGAGTCATTAGTCGATGCCTTTTTTGTAATAAAATTGAATATTGCAAAACTCAATTTTGCAATTGTTATTATCTATGTTTTGTGGTAAAATTAAACTGTATATATGTTGTGTTTTAATATATATGAGGAGGTCTCAAAATGGTTGTTAGTTATGATAAATTGTGGAAAATCTTAGAAGAACGACAAATGTTAAAAACTGAGCTTGTAAAAGCAGCAAAAATAAGTACTAATGCAATGGCTAAACTTGGGAAAAATGAAGATGTTCGCATGGGTATACTAATTAATATTTGTAAAACGTTGGATTGTAAAATCGATGATATTGTTGAATATTAAATGCGTTAGTAGAGAGGATGTGTGAACATGTCAGATGATAAAAAATGGCAGTTGGAATTAAATGAATATATACGTCAAGGTGAACCGGGTTTAGTTGAAAAAAGCTCAGCGTGGCAGACTGCTATTGGTCTACAGGCTGTTGATGGTCTTAAAATATCTGAATATTTGCTTGATACAGCAAAGCGACATATTGAAGGTGAAATCGATATAGATGAGGCGGAGAAACGAATTCGAACATACTATGAAGAACGTGAAGAGCGACATGACATAGAAGATGGAACCGAAGAAGCAGACACTGTATCAACTCGAATTACAAAGCTTCTTGGAGAGAAAACTTTTCAATTTTCACCTGCAGAATGGATGTCAATACATCGAAGATTGTTTGAAGGCATATTAGATAGTGCAGGACAAATCCGAACTTATAATATTACAAAGAAAGAACCTATTGTAAATGGCGATACTGTAACCTATGCTGCGTGGAATAGTATTAAAGAAACATTAGAATATGATTTTAATACAGAAAAGCAGTTTTCGTATGAAGGATTGACGCTAGCTGAATCGGTAAGACATTTGGCAAAATTCACATCTGACATATGGCAGATACACCCATTTTGCGAAGGTAATACCAGAGCAACAGCAGTTTTCATAATCAAATATATGAAAACATTTGGTTTCGATGTAAATAATGATTCTTTCAAGGAGCATTCTTGGTATTTTAGAAATGCATTAGTAAGAGCGAATTATAACGACTGGAAAAAAGGTGTCCATGCAACAACGAAGTTCTTGGAACAATTCTTTAGCAATTTGCTTATGGGAACTAATTATGAACTTAAGAATCGATATATGTATTTAGATTACAAGGACGTGGTTCAAACGGCAAACAAAGAAAATTCAAACGGCAAAATTTGCCTAAAAGAATTGCCGTTAGAAGAAAAAGCGATTTTAGAGTTAATTATCGAAAATCCAGAAATCACACAAAAGGATATTGCAAAACAAATCAGTAAGTCGGAGAGAACTGTAAGAAACAGGATTACAGACTTGAAGGAAAAAGGTATTCTAGTACGTGTTAACGGAAAGAAAAATGGAAAGTGGGAAGTCAAGAGGTTATAATATGGATAAAATCGGAAAAACAATCGGTGGCATTTTTTTGTTAATGGTTTTTGTTGGGATTGTAGTGCTGTTTTTTCCTTTGTTAAAGGATCCTATGCATGTTTTGTTCTTTGCAATATGGTCTGTATTTAGAGAATTCTTTTTGCAGGATATAGTAAAAAAATACGTAATGTATACAGGCCTATTTTTGGTTGTATGCATTGTATTCGGATATGTAAGTAAAAAAACGGAGAACAAATTATGGAATCTCGTTTCGTTGATTTGTGCGATTGTTGAAATTAGTATGTTAAAAAACAAAAAATAAATCAGGAGTCGTAGGATGAATATTCCAGTGCGGCGAAGCCGCCTGCCCGGTGTGGCGGGAGCCACCTGTCCGGACTGACGGAGCCACTTGTTTTACATTGCCATGCTTGGGTCTAACCCGTAAACTCCTCGCATAGAAACATCTTTCTTCGGGTCAATGCTTTCAATGTTGATTTTATATGAATCATACGAAATACGGTCCATGATTGCATCGGCCAAAGGAGTGTCGTTTCCGCATAGACGTTCATACCATTCCTCTTCTCGAAACTGTGAGCAGAAAATCGTAGATGCACGTTTCCTACGTTTATGGATTAACTCGAATAAATCCCTAGCCTCTTTTTCGGTGAGTTTAAGCAAAAGCCATTCGTCAAGTATAAGCAAAGCTGGTTTTGTGTATTTACCTAACACTTTTAGAAAAGTGCCATTTTCGCGTGCGGTTGCAAGGTCAATAAGCAAGTCTGGGAGTCGTACATACTTCACTGACATATATTGTTTGCATGCTTCCATACCGAATGCACATGCCATATATGTCTTACCACTCCCGGTTGCACCGGTAATAAATATATTTCTATATTCTGTTATGTAACCACATGTGGAAAGGCGATTAATAAGTTCTTTGTTTAGTTTACGACCGGAATGGTAGTCGATACCTGCGATACAGGCATCAGCCTGCTCCAGCTCTGCATTACGAATCAGTCTTTTCAAACGATTACTTTTGCGGCTGTTATATTCGATGTCCACCAACATACCAAAGCGGTCTTCGAAAGAAACTTCTTTCATGTTAGGGTCATTCATCTGAATACGATATGCATCTGCCATTGGTGTAAGGTGCATTTCAATTAATTTATCTATTGTTGTGTTGTTAAGCATTATCTTTTACCTCCATAATAGCGGGCACCTCTTGTGATGCCTGATTTCTTTGTTGTTTCTTCTTGTATTGTTTCAATCTCTAGGGAATTGCTCATTGTAACAAGAAGATTTTTAATACTTTTAAAGCTGGGTGTGTTTGTATATGTGAGTGCCTTTTTGCAGGCGGCTTCAAGTTTGGCCTCTGAATATTTGTCAGCAAGCTTTAGAAGCCCCATACATCCGCGATAGGATTGCTGTTCCACCCTGCCGGAGGTAAGTATTGCATTTACAACTTCATATGTGTTTGTTCCAATCCGAGTTGCCCATTTCCGGAAACGTTCGCCATTCCACTCCAGATATTTCTGGTGGTCTTCAGGCATGTGTTCCGTAACTGTGGAATACATTCCGGGACGTCCGCAAAGACGTCTGTGTGAAGCAATTCGATTGTGCTTATAAAATATTTCAATTGTTGTGTCTGTTATTCGCACATCCACCTTGTTTTTGATATACTGATAAGGCACGGAGTAGTACATTTTGTCTACTGCGATGTGATAATTGAATTACACAGTGGCGATTTTCCACTCTGCAACCTCAAATGGCGTAGCAGGCAACGGTGCCAGTAATGGCTGTTCTTCCCCAAGAAACAAACTGAGCCTGCTACAGTCCTTTTTCTGGAACTTGTTAGCATTATAGGTTCGTAGTTTCTCACGAATGGCAACGTTTAACTCTGCCAAGGAAAAGAATTGTTCGTTACGTAGTGCTGCAGTTATCCAAGTGGATATATGACCAACAGAACCTTCTGCATTTGGTTTGTCCTTTGGTTTTCGGACTCTTGCAGGAATAATTGCAAGATTGTAATGTTCGGCCATTTCATGATAGGTAGTATACAATTCTGTGGTATACCAATCACTTTTAGAATGATTTACGGCAGTAGTACAATTGTCAGGTGTTAATATCGGAGTAACGCCACCAAAGAATTCAAACATTTTTGTGTGTGCTTTGATCCAATTATCTGTCCTTTCGTTAATGAAAGCCATTACAAAGGCATATTGACTGTAAGTTAAAACACCAACAAAAAGCCATGCATCTGTGATTTCTCCGGTATCCGGATCAATGATATGTGCCGGAACACCTGCCCAGTCCACTTCGATTTGTTTTCCAGGCTTTCTTGGAATGTGCATGGTTGCTCTGCGCTTTTCCTCGTTCTTTTGAATGTAGTAGCAGAACTGCGAATACATGAGGGGTTCATCGTTGTTCATACGGCATTCCTCACAATATTCAACCCATAGGAGTTTCTTGTTAACTCCGTTTCGCAAAAGTTCTTTGCGGATATACTCAAAGTCAGGCATTCTTTTATTAGTTGCCGACTTTTCCTTGGGAAACATCATTTCCTCAAGGACATGGTCTGTCATCTCAAAATCCAGGGGCCATGAGAGATGAATCTCTTCGGCACGTTTTGTGACTTTGGCGACAGTTTTTCGGGATACATTGCAACTCTGGGCAATGCTCCGTTCACTCAATCCCATGCTTTTTAGGCGTAGGATTTCTCTGTACTTGGTCATAATTGTAGACCTCCTTTATCTGTATTCACACAAATGTGTGTAATTACAGTATAAAGGAAATGTATATAAGTGGCTCCCTTACGCCGGAATTAGTGGTACCCATACACCGGAATGGTGGTTCCCAAACTCCGGACAGGTGGTGTAAAGTAGTCCGGAATATTCAAAAAAATGACAGAGGACGATTTTTTCGTGGGAGGCAGCACGGCCCTCATGGATGCGATTGGAGGGGCGATTCATCATATCGGTAACATACACAAATATATAAGACCGGAGGATGTTCCGGCAAATACTATGTTTGTGATTATGACAGATGGGATGGAAAATGCCAGTCGGAATTACAGTAGTGACCGGGTGAAACAGATGATTGAGCGCCAGAAGAAAAGATATGGTTGGGAGTTTTTGTTCATTGGTGCAAATATTGATGCAGTTGAAACGGCAGCGCGTTATGGCATTGATGCAGACCGCGCAGTAAATTATCATGCCGACAAGGAAGGCACGCGGGTAGTATATCAGTCCGTTGCAAATGCAGTCTGCAATGTGCGTGCTAATAAGGAATTGAAGGCAGATTGGAGCGAGGAGATTGATAAGGATTACCAGAGCCGTGGGAGGAGTTAAGGAGATAGGTAATTGGTTGAGTGGAATTGTATTCATATGTCACGGCAG
>JAZOMR010000237.1:0-1799 GCA_045654105.1 Faecalimonas sp.
TACAGTCAATACGTTAACCCCATAATTTAGGTGGTTATAGCGCTGAGGTCCCACCCCTTCCCATTCCGAACAGGGTCGTTAAGCTCAGCAACGCCGATGGTACTGCGTTTGTGGGAGAGTAGGTAGCCGCCATTTTCAGAAGCTCGAAGAGAAATCTTCGGGCTTCTTTGTTTATGTGGCGATGCTACTTACTCTCCCACAAACTTCTTATAGTCAGGTGTTATCAATGTAAGTTGTATAGTGCTGATAATCAGTGGTAAGAAAATGCCTGCGTTATCAAATGCATTTTTCTATTGCGTATATCAGAAAAATGTAGTACCTTTGCGCCATAAATCAAAAATATCTTTGAATAGTTATGAGACAAGCATTTTTAATTTTATTAATTGCTATGGTTTGTATAGGGTGTGAATCAAGTATTCCATCGGATAATACAATGACCAAGGGCATTGGAGTCTTTTCAGTTTCGGAAACTAAAAAAGTAACCTTTTCTCCAAGTAATCTTTATTATGATTGTGAGACGAGTAGTTGGAATTTCTTTGAAGAACAATGGAATGCGCTTACAATTACTAATCTAAATAGTCCTGTGGGAATTAATGGACGCTGGTTTTCTGCTTTAGCAAATGCAGCATATCCAGAAAAAATAGAGACCGAGGCTCAATTAGGAAAAATGATTGATTTATTTGGATGGGGCACTGGGGATAATCCTATGTTATTAAGTGAGATTCTTGCTGATTATGCTAATTTTTACGATTGGGGATTCAATAAGATAGGAAATGATAGATCCAAAAAATGGCGAACGCTACATTATGATGAGTGGGATTATCTTTTACATAAGCGCAGTAATGCGGATTCGTTGCTACACTATATGTCAATAGCAGGTATAGATGGATTGATGTTATTACCCGATGGATGGACATGTCCTTCTGGTGTTAAGCTAAAGCAATGGCCAGAAGAGGCGGTAATACCAATAGATATTCCCGAGTATTCTTTGGAAGAGTGGCGTGTTCTTGAAAAGTCGGGTGCTGTTTTTATGAATGCTAATTGCAATATGCGTTATGTGGCAAAAGGTGATCTCTATCTATCTGCTTTTTATGAGGCTAGATATTGGGTTGCATCACATAGTAATGATAGTACAGGGGTAGCTATCTCTATTGGTCCTTTATGGAAAGTCAAATTTACCGATGAGCCTCGTTCAAATGGATATGCTGTTCGATTGGTAAAAGATATAAAATAATAGATGTTAAATTTGTTTGATTCTTATAGAAATGAAAAGTATACGAATTATATTTGCGATATTCGCAGTGATGGTATTAGTAAGTTGTGAACCGATTGAGGTGAAACAAGAGAAAAATGGTGCGTTTTCTGTTTCTGAAAACAAAACAGTAGTATTTTCTCAAGGAAATTTGCAGTATATCATTAGTGAGGATAAATGGCGATTTGCTGATAATCAGTTTGATTATATCGGATTGGACAATATCGAACAACCTATTAAACGGGAAGGGTATGGCAATACATGGATAAGTTCTACAGGTAATTTGAGGGATACTATTGATTTGTTTGGCTGGGGAACGGGGAGCAACCCAACTTTGACAAGTGATTCATATAAGGATTATCCTACTTTTGTGGACTGGGGAAAGAATCAGATCGGAAATGATACTGCGGGTGTCTGGCGTACGCTATCAAGTGAGGAGATGGTTTATATAATGAAAGAGAGAAAAGATGCATTATTATTGTGTGGTCTTGCGCAGGTTTGTGGAGTAAACGGATTGATTTTATTACCAGATAATTGGGTATGTCCT